>NZ_JBEZYN010000008.1:0-349660 GCF_040638605.1 Streptomyces sp. NPDC026092 | reverse complement strand
CTTGATGGCCTCCGGGGGGAGGTCCGACGGGGCGGGCGACGCCCCGTCGGGAACCTTGTCGAGCTTGTCAGTCACAACGACTGCCCTTCAGTGGTGCGTCGGGATCAGGAGCCGCCGTTGATCTCGGCAGAGGTCACCGCACCTGTGCCCGCGCCCCACTTGTCCAGCGCCTTCTTGTACGACCCGTCGAGGATGATCGCGTCGAGCGCTTCCTTCAGGGCGTCACGCAGCTGCGTGTCCTTCTTGTCGACCGCGATCCCGAACGGGCCGGCGTCGACCTGCTCCCCGACGATCTCGAAGGCGTTGCCGCCCTCGGCGGTGCGCGCCAAGTGCGCCGCGACGGGGTAGTCGTTGATCCCGGCGTCCGCGCCGCCCGCCTTGACGCGGGTCTGGGCCTCGGCGTCCGTCGGGAACGACTCGATCTTCACGGCCGGCTTTCCGGCCTTCTCGCAGGCCTCCGACTGGGTCTTGGCCACCGTCTCGAAGGTCGTGCCGCGCTGCACGGCCGTCGTCTTCCCGCAGAGGTCCTCGATCGAGTTGACCTTCTTCGGGTTGCCCTTCCGCACGTACACGATGGAGCCGGCGTTGAAGTAGTCGACGAAGTCGACACCGTTGCCGGTCTTCTGGCCCTTGTCGTCCAGACCCTCCTGGCGGGCCTTGGTGTCGGTTATGGAGGACATCGCGATGTCCGTACGGCCGGTCGGCAGCGCGGTCAGCAGGGTGTCGAACGTGCCACTGGTGAACTCGAACTTCACGCCGAGCTTCGTGGAGAGGGCGGCGGCGATGTCGGGGTCGACACCGACGATCTTCGCGCCCTCCTTGAACTCCATCGGGGCGTACGTGGCGTCCGTACCCACCTTGATGACGCCGGCCTTCTGGATGTCGGCGGGCAGCTTGTCGAAGAGCGGCGCCGCGCTGTCGCCCCCCTGGGTCGACGATCCGCTGCCGGTCTGATCTCCACAACCGGTGAGGGCCATGGCCGCCGCGCTCACGAGGGCGAGGGCCGCGACCGTACCTCTTCTACCTGCTGCTCCGGTCATGATCGGTGGACTCCTTCGAGGAAATGATGGGAAACGGCGGGGAGTGGGACGTGCGGGAGGAAGCGGAGGACGTGAGGGGGCGGTGATGCCCGCTCACTCAGGCGTCGACCACGCGGAGGTGGGAGACCTCCGGGTCGACCGCGCCGCGTACGTGCCCGTTCGGCGCGGACGCGGTGAGCTGCAGGAAGCGCACCGTCTGGCTGGTGATGACCTCGCCGGGCAGCACGTTGGGAATGCCGGGCGGGTAGGCGGCCAGGGTGTCCGCCGACACCCGGCCCACGGCCTCGACGGCGGGCACGACCCGGCCGGGGCTCATGAACGCCTCGCGCGGGGTGAGCACGGCCTCGCCGGGAGCCGGGAGCGAGAGCCGTATGCCTCGGTCGGCGTCGGTCCCGAGGGGCCGCGGCAGGGTGTGCAGCGCCTCGACGAACCGGTCCGTGTCCGGGGCGCTGCCCGCACCGAGGACCGCGACGACGGCGGAGTCGGTGGCCACCTCGACCATGATCTGGTGGTCGCGGAACAGCAGGCGGCGGGCTTCGTGCCCGCTGATCCCGCCGGCCCTGGTGTCGATCGCGACCCGCAGCGGGTCGGCGGCGACGATGTCGGGAAAGCGTCCGAAGCCGTCGCTGACCACGTCGTACCGACCGAGCCGGCGCAGCACCGCACGGATCCGGTCCGCGGCCTGGAGCGAGGTGCCGATGGTGTCCTGACCGCAGGCCAGGGCCCTTCGGGCGACGTCGAGCGAGGCGAGCAGGATCGCGCTCGCGCTCGTGGACTGCACGAGCCGGTGGGCGCGATCGACGAGGGGTTCGAGAAGGTCGGCGAACGGGCCGTGGCCCAGGTGCAGCATGGCCGACTGGGTGAGGCTCCCGGCCAGCTTGTGCGTACTGGAGGTCACCAGGTCCGCGCCCTGGGCGAGAGCGCCGGAGGGCAGCCCCGGGTGGAACCCGAAGTGGGAGCCCCACGCCTCGTCCACGATCAGCGGGACCCCGTGGGCGTGCGCCGTGTCGGCGATGGCCCGGACGTCGGCGACGGCGCCGAAGTAGCTGGGCGAGACCACGTACACGGCCGCCGCGTCGGGGTGGGACGAAAGCGCCTCGGCGACCGCCGCGGCCGTGACGCCGTGGGCGATGCCCTGCTCGGTGTCGAGGGACGGCTGGACGAAGGCGGCCTTCAGACCGGAGAGCACCAGACCGTCGATCACGCTGGAGTGCACACTGCGCTGCACGACGAGCGTGCGGCCGAGCATCGGCGTGATCAGGGAGGCGATCTGGTTGCCCTGCGAGGCGCCGTTGGTCAGGAACCAGGTGCGCCGGGCGCCCCAGGCCTCCGCCGCCAGCTCCGTGGCCCGGTCCATCGGAGTGCCCGTACCGAGGTCGAGCCCTTCGAGCAGAGGGGGAAAGTCCAGCGTGAGGAGGCCGGGGCCGAAGGCCTCCGCGAGAGGGCTGTCGGACTCGGCGGCGTGGCCGGGAACGTTGAGGCGGAGCCAGTCGCGTTCCGCGTGGGCGCGCACCGCGTCGGCGTACGGGGCCACGTCCTGGAGCGATCCGGTCGGGCGGGGGTGGGGTGCTACGGCTGTGGTGCTGTTCACGTCGCCCAGTGTGTGAGTCACCGGGCATTAAGGGAATGCTGCATTCCTTGAGGTATCTCCATACTCTGTCTATATGCTTGAGATCCGTCATCTTCACGTGCTGCGGGCCATCGCCCACGAGGGTTCGCTCGCCGGGGCCGCCCGCGCGCTGCACTACTCGCAGCCGACGGTCACCCACCATCTGACCGTTCTCGAGCGGCACTTCGACGCCCCCCTGGTGCAGCGGGGCCCGCGCGGCGCCGCGCTCACGGAGCTCGGCGAGACGCTGCTGCCGCACGCCGAGGCGGTGCTCTCCCGGCTGCGTCTCGCGGAGCGTGAGGTACGCGCCCAGGCGGCTCGCGGGACGCGCACGCTGCACGTCGGGACCTTCCCCACCGCAGGGGCGCTCCTCCTGCCCGGCGCGGTCCGGGCCCTGCACGCGCAGGCCGTGCACGTCTCGCTCACGGAGGGCGAGCTGCCCGTCCTGCTGAACGGGCTGCGGTCACGGGAACTGCAGGTCGCGCTCGTCTTCTCGCAGCCCGGCGACCGGCTCGACCTGGAGGACGCGTTCGAGGTCCACCCCCTGCTGACCGATCCGCTCCTCCTCGTCCTGCCGGCGGACCACCGGTGCGCGGCCCTGGAGCGGGTGCCGCTGGAGGAGCTGCGCGAGGACGACTGGGTCGGCGCCGCCGACCTTCGTGACCCCTGCGACCGGCTCCTGTCGTGGGCCTGCGCCCAGCACGACTTCGAGCCCGTCCACGTGATGCGCACCGACGACTACGGCGTCGTGCAGGGCTTCGTCGCCGCGGGTACGGGAGTCTCGCTCGTCCCGCGCCTGGCGCTGGGCGCGCCGCGTCCCGATGTCGTCGTACGGCCGCTGGAAGGGCCGCCCCTGGCCCGTGAGATCAGCGTCGCCGCCCTGCGCTCCACGGCCGCGCCCAGCGTGCAGGACCTGGTCGCCGCCCTGCAGCGCCAGGCGGCCCGCGTCACGGCCGCGTGGGACCGGGAGCCCCTGGGCTGAGCGGGATACGGGGCACGTTCCGGACGCCTCATGGTGGTGAAAACGGACCAGTGAGGGTGAGTCTGCCCCACCCGCCGGACCGGTGGCCCGGCATAGCGTGGCCGAGCGGGGCTCCCCGCTCCCTTCCCACCGAGGAACTGATCCCATGCCGATGCAACCCTGGTTCCCCGATGCCAAGTTGGGCATCTTCCTCCACTACGGCATCTACGCCGTCGACGGCGTCCCCGAGTCCTGGGCCTTCTACCACGGCCAGGTGCCGCACGAGCAGTACATGCGCCAGCTGGACGAGTTCACGGCGTCGGCGTACGACCCGCGCGCATGGGCCGAGTTGTTCGCCCGGGTGGGCGCCAGGTACACCGTACTGACCGCACGCCATCACGACGGCGTGGCCCTGTGGGACACCGAGCACGGCGACCTGAACGTCGTACGCCACACCCCGGCCGGACGGGACCTGGTGGCCGGATACGCCGAGGCCCTGCGCGAGCACGGCCTCAAGGTCGGCCTGTACTACTCCCACTCGGACTGGAACCACCCCGACTACGCGAGCGTGGTCCACCCCGACGCGCCGAACGAGGACGTGGCCACCAACCCCCTCGTCGCGCCGAAGGACGGGATCGAGGACCCGGAGGCCTGGGCCCGGTACGTCGCCTACCGCGACGGCCAGGTCGGCGAACTCGTCGCGCGGTTCCGCCCCGACCTGCTGTGGTTCGACGGCGAGTGGGAGCGCAGCGAGGAGCAGTGGGGGATGCGGCGGCTCGCCGAACAGATCCTCGCCGGGAACCCGGACACGGTCCTCAACGCCCGGATGCTGAGTTACGGCGACTACGCCACGCCCGAGCAGGGCGTGCCGCTCCTGCCGCCGGACGGCCCCTGGGAGCTGTGCCTGACCGTCAACGACTCCTGGGGCTACCAGCACGGGGACCACAACCAGAAGTCGGTGCGCCAGTTGGTGCGCTACTTCACCGAGACCATCGGCATGGGCGGCAACCTGCTGCTGGCCGTGGGCCCCCGCGAGGACGGCACGATCCCCGCCGAGCAGGTCGAGCGCCTGGAAGGCCTCGGCGACTGGATCGCCCGGCACTCCGAAGCCGTGTACGGCACGATCGCCGGCCTGCCGGCGGGCCACCACTACGGCCCCAGCACCCTCTCCGCCGACCGGCGCACGCTCCACCTGGTGTGCTTCGACCCGCCGCGCGAGTCGGTCTCCCTGCGCGGACTGCGGACACCGGTCAAGCGCGTCCGCGTGGTCGGCACCGGCACCGAGCTGGGTCACCGGACCGTCGGAGGCCTCGGCGAGGTGCCCGGGGTGCTGTGGATCGACGCCCCGGAGGGCGCGGACGTCGACGAGCGGGCCACCGTCCTGGCCGTCGAACTCGACGGCGAGCTCGACCTCTACCGGGGGACCGGCAGGGACTGAGCCGCGCGGCAGCGACGAAAAACGCCGGTGCGGCCCGGGCGTGAAGAAGCGCCCGGGCCCCACCGGCCCGCCCCCTCGGCAGCCTGGACGGCGGCTACCCGAGGGGACGGAGTTCGGTCGTGGCGTGCTCGACCAGGGTGATCAGGACCTCCTTGCCCGACGCGCGCTCGCGCGCGTCGCACAGCACCACCGGCGTTCCCTCGTCGAGGTCGAGCGCGACCGCCACCTCCTCGGCGCTGTAGTCGCGCGTGCCGTCGAAGCAGTTGACGGCCACGACGAACGGCAGCTTGCGGCGCTCGAAGTAGTCGATCGCGGGAAAGGAGTCCACCAGCCGTCTGGTGTCCGCGAGCACGACCGCGCCCAGGGCACCCCGGGCGAGTTCGTCCCACAGGAACCAGAAACGGTTCTGGCCGGGTGTGCCGAAGAGGTACAGCGCCAGGTCGTCGGCGAGGGTGATGCGGCCGAAGTCCAGGGCGACCGTCGTCGTGCGCTTCGCGGCGACGCCGTCGAGGCTGTCGGTCGGGCGGCCCGCCTCGGTCAGGAGTTCCTCGGTGCTCAGGGGCCGGATCTCGCTGACCGCACCGATCAGAGTGGTCTTGCCGACGCCGAAGCCGCCGGCCACGAGGATCTTGAGGGCGAGGAAAGGTACGTCAGAGGGCTCGGAGTCCATCGATCACTCTCTTGAGGACGCGCTGGTCGGGGAGTTGAGCGGGGGGTACGGGAGGGCTGACCCGGACGAGACCGGCTTCCAGCAGGTTGCCGAGGAGCACCCGTACGACGGCGAGCGGCAGGCCCGCGTCGGACGCGATGTCGGCCACGGGCCGTGGGCGCGGACTGCAGAGTCGGTGGATCTCCGACTCCTCCGGCGAGAGCACCGGGCCCCGTTCGGGGCGCGGGCTGCCGTGCACGAGGGTCATCAGGTCGAACGTCTCGCTGCCGGCGGGCCGCGCCCGGCCCGACGTCATCGCGTAGAGACGCACCAGCGGGCCCGCCTCGTCGTCGTACCAGCGCCGACCGTGCTCAGCCATCGAGCGGCGGCATCGCACCCGCGTCGCCGCGTGCCGGTGTGCCGAGGTGGGCGCCGACACGCTTCACCAACCGGGCCATCTCGTACGCCACCAGGCCCACATCGGCACTGGCGTCGCTGAACACGGCGAGACAGGAGCCGTGGCCCGCGGCGACGACGAAGAGGAAGCCGTCCTCCAGCTCGACCAGGGTCTGGATGACCTGGCCGGCGCCGAAGTGGTGTCCCGTGCCCTTGGCGAGACTGTGGAACCCGGAGGCGATGGCGGCGAATCTCTCGCCGTCGTCCCTGGTCAGCGCCGCCGACATACCCACGGGCAGCCCGTCGCCCGACAGGACGACCGCGTGGCGGATCTCCGTGACGTGCGTGACCAGTTCCTCCAGCAGCCAGTCGAGTTCACCGGATCGGTGGGGGTTGCCGGTCATCGGCTCTCTCCTTCACGTTCTGTGTTGTCCCCGTGTGCGGTGCCCGGTCGTGGCACACGGTCGGCGTTCCCGCGGGCCCAGCCCGCGCGGAACGAGGTCATGGCGGCCCGCGCCTGCTCGGGGGAGCGGCGGGGCCCGTCCGCGACGGGCGGCGCGTACATGTCCGGGTCGACGACGCCGTCCGCGGCGCCGGGGCCCGACTGCTGCCGTACGCGGCGCGGCAGCGCGGCCTTGCCGCCGGGCGTGGGGACACCCGGAAGCTCCGGAGGCTGAGGCGGGACGGCCGGCGCGGGAGGCACGGGGGCCACGGGAGGCACGGGAGGCACGTCCGCCACCGGGGGAGCGGGCGGAACGGACTCCTGCGCTGCCAGGGCCGGACGTTCCGGCTGCCGGCGTACGGCGACCGGGTCGGCCGTCGCCGGGGCGGGGGCACGATGCCGGCCGCCGCTCCGCGCCGACGCTTGGACCGGCGGCCGCCGCTCCGGGCGGCGGCGCGGCAGACCGGTGTCGTCCCCGGCCGCGTCCGCCGCCACCTCGCTGATCAGGGCCGTCGGCAGCAGGATCACGGCCACGACACCGCCGTACACCGAAGGCTGCAGCGAGACGCGCGCGTCGAGACGGTGGGCCAGGCGGTTCACCACGAACAGGCCCAGCTGCCCGCTGTCGAGCAGGTCGATCCTGCCCGTGTCCTCGATCCGGCTGTTGGCCTCGGCGAACCCTTCGGCACTCATCCCGAGGCCCCGGTCCTCGATCTCCAGGGCGACCCCGGAGCCCACCCGCTCCCCGCGCACCCGCACGACGGTGTGGGGCGGCGAGAAGGCCGTGGCGTTCTCGACGAGTTCGGCCAGCAGATGGATGAGGTCGGCGACCGCGGCGCCGTGCACCCGTACCTCGGGGACGGCGTGCACCTCCACCCGGCGGAAGTCCTCGACCTCCGCGACGGCGGACCTGACCACGTCCATGAAGGGGACGGGCTGCCGCCAGCCACGCCCCGGCGCCGCGCCGGAGAGGATGATCAGGCTCTCGGAGTGCCGGCGCATACGGGTCGTGAGGTGGTCCAGGCGGAAGAGGTCCTCCAGCTCCACCGGGTCCTCGTTGCGGCGCTCCATGGTGTCGAGGAGCGCGAGCTGACGGTGCAGCAGCGCCTGGCTGCGGCGGGCGAGGTTGACGTACACGCCGGAGATCCCGTGGAGGACCTGGGCGCGCTCGGCCGCCGACGTGACGGCGGCGCGGTGCACGGCGACGAGCGCCGCGCCGACCTGCCCGACCTCGTCGTCGCGGTGCGCGCGCAGCGGCGCGAGGACGTCGAGGTCGACGGTCTCTCCGGTGTGCAGCTTCCGGATGGTCTCCGGCAGTTCGCGGCCCGCGAGGGTGAGCGCGGAGTTGCGCAGGTCCGTCAGCTCGCGGACCAGGCCACGGCCGATCCGGACGGAGATGAAGAGGGAGAGCAGCACACCGACCAGACCGAGTGCCACGGCCACGCCCGAGCCGCCGAGGACGGCGAACGAGACGGGGCTGGTGGCGTCGATCGCGGCCGTGCTCGCCCGCGTCTGAGCCGCGCCGAGCTGCTGGAGCACCGCGTCGGCGGACGCCTTCCACTCGGCGGACCCGGCCAGGCGCCCGGCCGCCGTCGCGCCGCCCGCGGCGCGCATCCGGTCCTCGGTGGCCCGCAGTTCACGCATCGCGGCGCCGTCGAGGACCGTACGGTACGCGGCCGCGTCGGCCGCCGGCAGATCGTCCACGGCGGCGAGGAGCCGGCGCTGGGTGTGGGCCGAGCCCACGAACTCCTGGTACTGCTCACGGGTGAAGCGGTCCGACGCCTGCGCGGCGCCCATCAGGGCGTCCTCACGGGCGATCATCTCCCGGGCCCAGGCCAGTTCGAGGACGACCCGGGCCGGAGAGGAGTGCTCGGGTTCGTGCAGTGCGGCCAGCGAGCCCTGGACGGCGAAGCCGTGCTCGATGACGCGCCCGTAGGCGTCGTAGACGTTCTTCCACGCGTCGTCCGACGTACGGGCCTGCTTGCGCAGGGCCGTCAGGCCGTCGAGGTCCGCGAGGAGCTGGTCGACGCGCCCGGAGAAGTCGGCGCCGACCGCCTGGACGTCCAAGGTGGACGCCTGGGCGCCGCGGCGAAGCGCGGCGGAGGCGGCGTCGGTGTCCTTCTCCAGACCTCCCTGGGACTCGGCACGCTCCGTGCTCGGGGCGGCGAGGTGGCGCAGGGCTCCGGCGCGCTCCGCCTGGAGCGAGGCGACCAGCGAGTCGATCGGTTTCAGCAGGGTGGAGTTGGCCTCCTGGACGCGGCTCAGCTCCGAGACGCCGGTCGCGGTGGTGACGGTCGCGTACGCCCACAGCGCCATCAGGGACACGGCGGGGACCATCAGGAGGCAGACAATCTTCGCCCGGATAGAGCGTGGCACCAGACGTGCGCTCATCGGTTCCTCGAACAGTCAGGGGCAGGGGGGCGGGGGAGGGAGGGGCGGTCGGTGCTCAGTGGGCCGGCACGTCCGCGGTGTCGAGCGACGCGACGGCGGCCGCCTCCACGGCTTCGGCGTTCGCGGCGCTCTCCCGCGCGGTGGGCGACAGGGCGACGAAGGCGGAGGCGAGGAAGAGGAACGACCCGAGGACCACGGCGAGGGGGAAGACGAACTCCGTCGCCGTGACGCCGTCGAGCACCGTGCGGCGCGGGGCGAGCTCGATCATGACGGCGGCCATGCCGGTGTAGTGCATGCTGCTCACCGCGACGCCCATCACCAGGGAGGCGATCACCGCGCCGGCCGCGCCGCGCACGGTGAGTGCCGCCCACAGGGCGGCCGTTGCCGCGACGACGGCGATGACGAGCGAGAGGACGACCAGGGGCGGGTCGTAGCCGACGGTTCCGTTCAGACGCAGCGCCGCCATGCCGAGGTAGTGCATGGCGGCGACGCCGAGTCCGGTGCCGAGGCCGCCGAGCAGCAGGGACCGCCACCGGTTGCGGCCGTGGCCGACGGTGAAGACACCCGCGCCGACCACGGCCATCGCGACCACGAGGCTGAGGAGGGTGAGCGGGACGTCGTAGCGGATCGCCGAGCCGGCGACGCCGAAGCCCAGCATGGCGATGAAATGCATGGTCCAGATGCCCGAGGCGATGGCGACGGACGCCGTCACGAGCCAATTGCGCCGCGAACGGCCTTCGGTCGCGAGCGCCCTGACGGTGCACCGCAGTCCGAGTGCGGATCCGACACAGGCCATCGCATAGGCGAGGACCGGGGAAAGCCAGCCGGCGCCGAAGTGGTGCAGATGAGCCACAGTCCCTCCGTTCACGTTTCACGGGTTCAACTTCGCGGCGACGGACGCTAGCACCGAACGTGACGGGGGAAATTCGGCAAAAACAATCGGGACTCCGATTCGGTTCGCCGAGGGGCACGGAGCGCTGCCCTACCAGCGAGTTCAGTGAGCGTCAATGCGCGTCATCCGGACAGATCCGCGACCCGGGAACCGTGCGATCCGCCCGTCGAGTGATGCGGATCACCGGAATTCCCGAGGGAATTTCACCGAGGGGGACCACGGGGTCTTGACGACCTCGAAGGGCGTGGAACGCGAGGGGGAAAGAGAACACCGCACGGAGCCCAGTTGACGGGGGATTCGGTGCTCCGTGCGGTGTCGGTTCAATTCTGAGCGGTACGCGGACGGTTCCGCGGTGTCGTTGGTGACGGGCCTCGTTGACGAAAGTCACGGGTCACCACGGGGCGACGGACTCCTCGACCACGCGGAGGCTCTGCCCGTCCGCGTCGGCGGCCCCGGTGATCCTGCCGCCCTTCGACCGTGCCACCGCGTGCAGGAACGCCACCGTCTCCGCCGTGATGACCTCACCCGGTATCAGGACCGGGACACCGGGCGGGCAGGCCGTGACCGTGGCGGCGGAGACCATGCCCACCGCGGTGGCCGCGGGCACCACCCGGTCGGTCCCGAAGAAGGCCTCGCGGACGGTGAGCCGGCGGGGCCCCGGTTCGGGGAGGGCGAGCCGCAAGGGCTCCGGCAGATCGGCGTCGAGGTCCGGCAGGGCGTGGAGCGCGTCGAGGAACCCCTCGGCGTCCGGCTCGACTTCGGTGCCGAGCACCACGGAGAGGACCGTCTCGGTGGCCGTCTCGACGGTGACGCCCCGGGCCACCCCCGCGAGCCTGCGGAAGGCCTGGTGGCCGGAGATGCCGCCGTCACGCGTGTTGACGGTGATGCGGAGCGGTTCCCCCGTGACGACCCCGCCGATGTCGGCGAAGCCCTCGTCGACCAGGGTGAACCGGCCCTCCTTCCGTACGGCGGCGCGGACCGTGACGGCCGCCTCCAACGAGTCGAGGACGTGGTCCCAGCTCCGCGCCGGCTGTTCGGCGGGCGGCACCTCGCCGCTCGCACGGCCGGCGAGGTCCACCGCGCGATCGATGAGCGGCCGCAGCAGGTCGGCGTGCGGCCCGTCTCCCAACCGGAGCACGGGGGTCGCGCCGCGTACGACCGTGAGGTCGGCGCCGTGGGCGAGCGCGTCCGGCAGCACCTCCGGATGCCCGCCGAACAGCGGGGACCGCCAGGTCTCGTCGACGATCAGCGGAATCCCCGCGCCATGGGCCGCGTCGGCGAGCGCGCGGACGTCCGCCACGGCTCCGTACCGGGTGGGGGAGACGATGTGGGCCACGGCCACGTCGGGGCGTTCCTCGGCCGCGTCGGCCAGGTCCTCGGCCCGGACGCAGTGCGCGATCCCGTGCGCGAGGTCGACCGAAGGCCGCAGGAAGGCAGCGTCGAGACCGGACAGGACGAGACCGTCGAGGACGGAGGCCGGGGCGTCCCGCTGGACGACCATGCTCCGGCCCAGGGCGGGCACGACCAGAGCGGTGATGAAGTGTTCCAATGGGCTGCCGTGCGACAGCACCCAGATCTTCCGCGCGGGCCGGACCTCGGTGGGAGACATGTCTGCCGTACCTCTCCCCACCGACTTGCGGCCTCAGCGAACGGTCGACTCCGTCCGGGCAGGTGGGGGTACGCCTCCGTACGGCATCCCTTCCATCGTCACGGGCGTCCGGCGGCCACTCACCTGTCGAAGGTCGGGGCCGGGTCCCGACCTCCGACAGGCCGAAGGACCCGGAGGGCGACTCCTGCGGCCTTACGACTCGTCGGTGGAGAGGCCCGACCGGTAGGCGATCCGGGCGGCCTCGACGCGGTTCGACACCCCGAGGCGGGCCAGGAGCTGGGTCACGTGGGACTTGACCGTGCCCTCGGCCATCCCCAGTTCGGCGCCGATGCCCGCGTTGGACAGACCGCGTCCCAGGAGCCGCAGGACGTCCACCTGGCGGGCGGTCAGCGAGGCGATGAGGGGGTTGTCCTCGGCGGGAGCCGGGTCCGCCTCCCGCGTGGTGAGCCCGATGACGTGGCCGGTGACGGAGGGCGCGAACACGGCGTGCCCGGCGGCGATGTCCCGCAGCGCGCCGAGCAGGTCCGCCGGTGGGGTGTCCTTGACCAGGAACCCGACCGCGCCGGCGGCGAGTGCCCGCTCGACGTACTCGTCATGGCCGAACGCGGTGAGGACGAGCACCGCGGGCGGCGTCGGCGACTCCCGCAGAAGGCGTGTCGCGGCGATGCCGTCGAGCCCCGGCATCCGCAGGTCCATGACCACGATGTCGGGCAGCAGGGCGCGCGCCCGCTCGATCGCGGAGCGCCCGTCCCAGGCCTCCGCGACCACCCGGACGTCCTGGCTGGCGTCGATGATCCTCCGCAGGCCGTCGCGGACCGCCGGATCGTCGTCCGCGACCAGCACGGTGATCATGTGCTGAACCTCATCCCCTCATGCTCGCCCAGTCCCCGGCCGGGGGCGAGCCTGGAGGGGGCAGTGCCGGCGGCGCTCACCGAGCCCCGTCGGCAGGGGCTGGATACCGTGACTGCATGGCCGCGCCCCCGTCCTCCCGCTGGCCACCGAGGCGTGTGGATGCCTTGGTCACCGTGGTCGTCGTGGCCCTGGGCATCGGCGACTCCTGGGTGAAGCCGTCCAGCGGCCTGCTGACCGGGCTGCCCACGCCGGTGATCGCGGCCTGCGCCGCGCTCGTCGGCGCCACGCTGTGGTGGCGCAGGCGGTGGCCGTACCTGGTCGCCGACTTCGTGCTCGTCATGCACGTGGTGTCCTTCACCCCGGTGGCCCTGGCCGTCGCGATGTACACCGTCGGCAGCCTCGACCGGCGCCTGAAGGTCCTCATCGCCTACGGAGTGGTCGGCTTCGCCGCCGGTCTCGTGGGCCTCCACGGCGGGCTGCCGACCGCCGGCGTGCGCGAGGCCGCCTATTCGCTGGCGGCCATCGTCGGCCCGCTGGCCGTCGGCTACGCGGTCGGCGTACGACGCGACCTGACGGCCACCGTGCAGGCCCGCGTCGCCGACCTGGAGCGCGAGAACCAGCTCCTGGACGAACGGGCCCGGACCGAGGAGCGGGCCGAGATCGCCCGGGAGATGCACGACGTGGTGGGCCACCGCGTGAGCAACATGGTGCTCGCCGCCGGCGCCCTGGAGGTCGGCTCGGGCGGAAGCGAGCCGGAGACTGTCCGTACCGCCGCGCTCATCAGGTCCGACGGCTGGCAGGCGCTGGAGGAGCTGCGCGAGATCCTCGGCGTACTCGCCCCCTCCCGTACGGCCCCGGGGAAGAGCGGGACGGCCTCCGGACCGGAGGCGGAAGGGGTGTCCGACCTGGTGGACCACGCACGGGAGCGCGGACAGGAGGTGGAACTGCGGGTGGACGGCCATCCCGAGACCCTGCCGCCCGCCGTGCAGCGGGCGCTCCACCGGATCGTGCGGGAGTCGCTCACCAACGCCTCGAAGTACGCACCCGGTGCCACCGTGCGCGTGGAGGTGGACTGCCGCGCCGACGGCGTCCACCTGAAGGTCGTCAACACCGCTCCCACGGGGCCGCCGCCGGTCGATCTGCCCAGCGGGGGCCACGGCCTCGTCGGCATGACCGAGCGCGTGACCCTGCTCGGCGGGACACTCACAGCGGGGCCGCAGGACGGCGGCTTCCTGGTCTCGGCCGTCATCCCCCACCGCCGAGGAGCGCCATGAGCATCCGGGTCCTGATCGCCGACGACAACGAGATCACCCGCCGCGGGCTGCTGTGGATCATCGACACCAGCGGGGACATCGAGGTCTGCGGGCAGGCGGCGGACGGGGAGGAAGCCGTGGCCCGGGCCGAGGAGGCCCGGCCCGACGTGGTCCTCCTCGACGTCCGCATGCCCCACGTCGACGGCCTCGCGGCCCTCGGCCGACTGCTCGCGCTGCCCGAGCCGCCGCGGGTGCTGATGCTCACCACCTTCCACGACGACGACAGGGTACGGACGGCGCTGCGGGCCGGGGCGGCGGGCTTCCTGCTCAAGGACACTCCGCCCGAGAGCCTGCTGCGCGCGATCCGCGACGTCCACGGGGGCCACGCGGTCCTCGGCCCACCGGTCGCCAAACGGCTGGTGGACGGCCTCGCCCGCAGCGCGCCGTCGATCGGCCCCGAGGAGCAGGAGCGGCTCGACTCGCTCACCCCGCGCGAACTCGATGTCCTGCGGTTGCTCGCCGCCGGACTGACCAACAGCGCGATCGCGACCGAACTCGGCACCACCGAGGGCACGGTCAAGGGATACGTCAGCTCGGTCCTGGCCAAGCTGCACACGGAGAGCCGGGTCCAGGCGGCGCGGACGGCCTACCGCGCGGGCCTGGACAGAGACTGATCGGTACCGATCAGTCACGATCGATCCATCTTCGGCGCGAAGGGCTATCGATCGGTCTGATCGGAAGAATTTTCCGTCGCCTCGCCGCAGGAAGCGCGTACCCGCAGCTCAGGCAGCAGATCGACGTGCCGACGAGCCCCTCCCTGCGTCCCCGCGGCCCCTTCACGCACCCGCTGGAGCAGCAGCTCGGCGGCGGTCGCCCCGACCTCGTACTTGGGCGGAGCCACCGCCGTGAGCGGGAGATCGGAGAGCGCCGCCACATCGTCGTCGTACGCCACGAGGGCGAGATCCTCCGGGACGCGGAGGTGGGGCGCGCGGCTGCGCAGACTCTGCAGCAGCAGGATCGCGTCGATGTCGCTGAGCACGAGCGCCGCGGTGACCTCGCCGCTCTCGACCAGGGCGGCCAGTCGCTCCGCCACGGTGTCGATCCGCTCCGTGTCGACCTCACCGCCCTGCAGCGCGAGGGGTTCGACCGGCGGGCCGGACACGCCGAAGGCGCGCAGCGCCGCCTCGTAGCCGCGCCGCACCTGTACCGCGGTCGGGCTCTCCCCGGCGATCAGGGCGATCTTCCGGTGCCCGATCTCGACCAGGTGGCGCACCGCCACGCCCGCGCCCGCCGCGTGGTCGGTGCAGACGTGGTCGAGCCCGGCCACGCGGGTGCCCACCTCGCCGCGGCGCTCCACCAGGACCGCCGGCAACGTGAGCTCGCCGCTCTTGGCGTCCGCCCCGCCCGTGTCCCCGGCCCCGCCGGTGCCGGTCGGCCAGCTGGGCGTCAGGAGCAATCCGTGGACACCGGACTCCAGCATGCGGTCCACCTGGGCCGAGTCCTGCTCGGGCCGGTAGCCGGAGTAGCCGAGGATGAGCCGGCCGCCGACCGCGGCGACGGTCTCCCGTGCGCCCCGGATGATCTCTCCGAAGTAGTGCTGGGACTGCGGGACGACCATGCCGATCACTGGAGCTTCGGGCTCCGGCGCGGTGGACGGACGGAGGTCGGGAATCGGCTGCGGCGTCTGGCCCCGCGGCGCCGGGGTGCCCGGCCAGTGGACCGCTCCGCGCACCCGGTCGAGTCGGCCGCCCGACGCCAGCGTCTCCACGTCCCGGCGGGCGGTGACCAGGGAGATGCCGAGGTGGTGGGCGAGGTCGGCGACGCGCAGACTGCCGTGCTCCCGCACGAGTTCCACGATCCGCTCGTGACGTTCGTCCACCGTGTATCGCACACCGTCTCCCCGCGTTCCGTGACTCCGCGCTGACTCCGCGCCTCAGCTCCGTGCTCGGCTCCGAGCGATCACCCTACTTCTTCCGATCAAACTGCGTGTTTTCATACCATCGCTCAAGCGATCTTGACGATCGAAAGGGCGATCAATATGGTCGCGTCATGACCTCGCTGTACATCCGCACGGCCGAGCAGATCATGCGGGACGCCCGCGATCACGCCGGCGGCGGATCCGGGCTACGCAGAATTCCGAGCGAACGCGACCTCGCCTCCTCCCTGCGGGTGAACCGGCAGACCGTGCGGCGCGCCCTGGAACACCTCCGGACGAGCGGGCTGATCCGCACCGACCGGAGCGGCACCTACGCGTACACCGGAAAGGGCGCACCGGACCGGCCCGCCGAGGGTCTCGGCGCACAACCTCAGTACCCCGGCGGAGCCGACTTCAGCGGCCTGACCGTCCGTGCCGCCGCAACCCTCTCGTACGAACCCGTACCACCGCCCATCGAGGCGCTGCTCGGACTCGACCCGGAGCGGCCCACGCTCGTCCACCGGCACCAGCTCGTGATCGGCACGGGCGAGACGGTGCAGCGCGCGGTCTCGTACTTCTCGCCCACCGCCCTGTCGACCGTGCCCAAACTGAGCAGGCGCGTCCGCCGGGTCCGCCGTCAGCCACACGGCCCTCAACCCGACCTGCGCCACCTCTACCTGTGGATGGCGGAGGCCGGCCTGCGCCCCGTACGGCGGGACCGGGTGCGGGTGAACCCGCGCCAGTGCGGCGAACTCTGGCTCTCCATCCGGAAGCTGGTGCACGACCAGCACAACCGGCTCCTGGAGGTCACGGACCTGAACATCGACCCGCAGCGCGGGGAGGTCGGGTACGAGTTCGCTCTACCCGTCCTCCCCTGACGCCCACCTCCGCCTTCGCTCACAGCCAGCTGCCGAAGCGGCGGACGTACCAGGTCTTCACGAGCTGGGTGAGCGCGCAGTACGCGAGGAGGACACCGACCAGCCACGGGAAGTAGCCGAGCGGCAGGGCGACGAACCCCAGGCTCCCCGCGAGCGGCGAGAAGGGCAGGAACAGCCCCGTGGCCACCCCGAGCACGGTCATGGCAAGGACGGGCCACGAGGCGCGGGACTGGATGAACGGGATCTTCCGGGTCCGGATCATGTGGACGACCAGGGTCTGCGAGAGCAGGCCCTCGATGAACCAGCCGGACTGGAAGAGCGACTGCTCGGCCACCGTGTTCGCGGCGAAGACGTGCCACATGAGCAGGAACATCGCGATGTCGAAGATCGAGCTGATGGGCCCGATCGTCAGCATGAACCGGCCGATCCCCTTCGCGTCCCAGGTGCGCGGCTTACGCAGGTACTCCTCGTCCATCCGGTCCCAGGGCGTGGCCAGCTGGGAGATGTCGTAGACCAGGTTCTGCACCAGGAGCATGATCGCGAGCATCGGCTGGAACGGGATGAACGCGCTCGCCACCAGGACCGAGAAGACGTTGCCGAAGTTCGACGAGGCCGTCATCTTGATGTACTTGATGGTGTTGCCGAAGGTCGTCCGGCCCTGGATCACGCCCTGTTCGAGGACGGTGAGGTCCTTCTCCAGAAGGATGATGTCGGCGGACTCCTTGGCGATGTCGACGGCGGTGTCGACCGAGATGCCGACGTCGGCGTCGCGCAGCGCCGCCGCGTCGTTGATCCCGTCGCCGAGGAAACCGACCGTGTGCCCCTCGGCCTGCAGCGCCCGTACGACCCGCGCCTTCTGAACCGGGTTGACCTTCGCGAACACCGTGGTGCGGGCGGCCAGTTCGCGCACCGCGTCGTCGTCGAGGGCGTCCAGCTCTGCCCCCGTGACGACGCGGCCGGCGTCCAGGCCGACCTCCGCGCAGACCCGGGCCGCGACCAGCTCGTTGTCGCCCGTGACGACCTTGACGGTGATGCCGTTGTCGGCGAGGCCGCGCAGGGCGTCCGCCGCGTCCGCCTTCGGCGGGTCGAGGAAGGCGAGGAAGCCGACGAGGGTCAGCTCCGCCTCGTCCGCCACGCCGTACGTCTCGCGACGCGCGTCCATGGTCCGGGTGGCGACGGCGAGGACTCTCAGGCCCTGCCGGTTGTGGTCCTGGGCGGTGCGGGTGACGCGCCGGCGGAGCCGGTCCGTGAGGGCGACGGTACGGTCGCCGTCGCGCAGGTGGGTGCAGAGGCCGACGACCTCTTCGACGGCTCCCTTGGTGATGAGAACGTGGCCGGGCGGCGCGGCGGCCTCGTCCGGGGTGAGGGCGTTGCGGTGGAGCACCACGGACATGCGGCGGCGGGCGAAGTCGAAGGGGATCTCGTCGACGAGGGTGAAGCGGGAGTCGACGACGACCTCCTCGGCCTCGTGGACGCGGTCGATGACGGCCTGGTCGAGCAGGTTGCGCAGCCCGGTCTGGAAGTGGGCGTTGAGGTATCCGTACTCGAGCACGTCGGCGTTCTCGGCGCCGTGGACGTCGAGGTGGCGGGCGAGGACGATCCGGTCCTCGGTGAGCGTGCCGGTCTTGTCGGTGCACAGCACGTCCATCGCGCCCAGGTTCTGGATGGCGTTGAGCTGCTTGACGACGACCTTCTTCTTCGCCATGGCCACCGCGCCGCGCGCCAGGTTGGTGGAGACGACCATGGGCAGCATCTCGGGGGTCAGCCCGACGGCGACGGCGATCGCGAACAGGAAGGCCTCGTGCCAGTCGCCCTTGGTGACACCGTTGATCGCGAAGACCACGGGGACCATGACCAGCATGAACCGGATCAGCAGGAAGCTGACCTTGCGGACGCCGATGTCGAAGGTGGTCTGCGGGCGCGAGCCGACGAGGGATCCGGCCATGGAGCCGAAGTACGTGTCGGAGCCGGTGGCCACGACGACGCCGGTCGCGGTGCCGGAGGTGACGGACGTGCCCATCAGACAGAGGTTGTCGGCCTCGGCGGGGTCGAAGCCCGCACGCCGGCCGGAGTACGGAGCCGTCCCGGTGTCGGCCTTGGCGACCGGCAACGACTCGCCGGAGAGCGAGGCCTGAGAGACCATCAGGTCCTTGGCCGTCAGCAGGCGCAGGTCGGCGGGGACGAGATCGCCGGCCGCGAGCCGCACCACATCACCGGGGACGACCTGGTCGATCGGGATCTCGACGGTGGTGGGTTCCGCACCGCGCCCGGCCCGACGCTGGACGGCGGTCGTCGTGGTGACGAGCGCCTTGAGCGCGTCCGCGGCCCGGCCGGACCGGTACTCCTGCCAGAAGCGCAGCAGCCCGCTGATCGCCACCATCGTCGACAGGATGACGACACCGGGGTCGGCGGGGTCCTGCCAGTACATGACGGCGGCCAGGAAGAGCAGTACCGCGATGAACGGGTTGCAGTAGGCCTTCACGAGCTGCGTGGGCCAGCCGGGCGTCCGCTCCTCGGCGACGACGTTGCGGCCGTGGACCTGCAGACGGTGGGCGGCCTCGCGGTGCTCCAGGCCTTCGCGGCCGGCGGCGAGCTCGGCCAGCACGTCGGCGGAGCTCCGGCCCCCGACCTCGTGCAGCCGTCCGGCGGCGGCACTCGTACGGGCCTGCAGCTCGGCGAAGCCACGCTCGCGGCGCAGCGTGCCGGGACGGCGGGGCGGGCCGGGACGGCGGGGCGTGCCGGGACGGCGGGGCGAGGACTTCTTCTGGGTGGTGAGCAGGGTCATGGTGAGCCTCCCTCCCGAGAACCGGGCGCGGCACGGCCGGGCGCGGCTCAGGGAGTGATCGTGAGGACAAGCGGGCGACGCGCGCCGCATCGCGGGCGCGGAAGAAGACGTGGTGGTCCGCCGGGCGGCCGACGGGACGTGGTGCGTCGGCGCGGCATGCGGGCGGAGCGGCCGGTCAGGCGGCTGGTGAGACGCTCAGGCGACCGGCGAGGTACGGCAAGGACTTCCTTCGGGACTCATCCCGAACACCTCCTTGCTCCGTACCGACAGAAGTGCCGCCTCGGCCTGCTCACGCGGCACGGCGACATGTCGACCGTAGCCACGCCCGAGCGGCGCGGAGGATGACGAAAGTCGCGACGACCCATCGGCCGAAAGGGCGATTTCGCGGCTCTGACCTGCGGTTTCCTCGGGCATCGAGCGGAAAGGCCGCAGCCGTCCCCTTTTGCTGTCTCTTTGTCGACCGATAGGGACTGCATGGGGGCTCACGCGCGCGGAATGCCCCCGCCCCATTTAATGGGAATGGGGCGCGGCGGCGAGAGGTGACTCGGTGACTGGTGAGGGATCAGAGCCCGCGGTGATCAGTGTGCTGGTCGCCGACGACAGTGAGATCGTTCGCCGGGGACTGAGCGAGATCCTCGCGTCGGCCGACGACATCCATGTCGTGGGCCAGGCGTGGGACGGTCACAGCGCCGTCGACCTCGCACGCCGGATGAGCCCGGACGTGGCTCTCGTCGACATCCGCATGCCGGGCATGGACGGCCTGGCCGCCACCCGGGAACTGCGCGCGTTGCCCGCGGCCCCCCGCGTCCTGATCCTCACCACGTTCGGGGCGGACGAGTACGTCGAGGAGGCGATCGCGGCCGGTGCCGGCGGCTTCCTGTTGAAGAACAGCCCTCCTGAGGAGCTGCTGCGGGCGGTCCGGTACGTCGCGACAGGCCAGGGCATCCTCGACCCCGCGGTGACGGGGTGGGTGATGGAGCAGGTGGCCCAGCAGAGTACCCGGCTCACGGTGGAGGAGCAGGGGCTGCTGGACGGTCTGAGCGACAAGGAACGCCGACTGCTGGGCCTGATCGGCCGTGGGCTGTCGAACGCGGGGATCGGCGAGGAGATCCACGCCAGCGAGGGAACGGTGAAGAACCAGGTCAGCCGTCTGCTGGCCAAGATCGGCGCGGACAACCGCGTACAGGCGGCCCGCCTGGCGTACCGGGCGGGCCTGGAGGACTGAGGGGTCCGGGCAGGGGTCCGGACAGGGATACGGATGGAGTCGAGGCAGGCACTGGGTACGGGCGAGGTGGCGCGCCGAGCCGCAGGGTGGACGTCAGGCCCGGCATGAGGAGGAGCCGCATCCACCCGGTCACGCGGCAGCAGGGACCTGGAACCAGACCCACTTCCCCTGAGCACCCACCGTCGCCACACCCCAGGCCTCGGCCAGCATGTCGAGCAGGTCGAGACCGCGCCCGGTCTCCAGACCCTCCTCCTCGGCCGCGGTCACGTGGCAGGAGCGGACGCCGCGTCCCAGACCGGGCTCCGCGTCGAAGACAGCACCGGTGATGACCCCGGTCCCCTCGTCGAAGCCGACCGCGACCTGGATCTCCTCGCCCGTGGCGTAGCGGACGGCGTTGCCCACGACCTCGGAGAGCAGGAGCTCGGCGGTGTCGCTGCCGCTGTGGTCGCCGGGGGCGACGGCCTTCAGCACCACACGGGCCTCGGCGGCCGCACGCGGGTGACGGGACAGGACGGCCGTACCGCACAGCTCGTTCATGATGGCTCTCCACATCGAAGTGGTCGGCCCCCCTGGCTTCCTCTTCCAGCGTGACCGCGAATAGGGCGCCGATCCGCTCACTTTCTCCCTCGCCTCGCGGTACGCACGTCACAGGGGGGAGTGACGATCGTCATCGTCGTGCGGGGGCCCATCAGGCCGGCGTGATCAGGCCGCTCTCCCACGCCCACGCCGCGATCTCGACGCGATTCCTCGCGCCCAGCTTCAGCTGGACGTGGGTGAGGTGGGTCTTGATGGTCGAGAGGGAGAGGTGCAGGGCGGCTGCCAGCTCCTGATTGGTCGCTCCCCGGGCGAGGAGCGTGACGACCTGCCGCTCGCGCGTGGTGAGTGGCTCCGACGGCTGCGTGGCGGCCACCGTCCGCGCCGCCATGTGCGACAGCAGCCGCACGGTGATGGCGGGAGCGATGAGCGACTCCCCGTTGACGGCGGCGCGGACGGCCTCGATGAGGAGGGCGGGGCCCGAGTTCTTCAGGAGGAAGCCGCTGGCGCCGAGGTGCAGGGCCCGATGGACGTACTCGTCGTGGTCGAAGGTCGTCACGATGACCACCTTCGGCGAGGGAACGTCCGCCGGGGCGGCCAGTCGCCGGGTGACCTCGAGACCGTCCAGGCCGGGCATACGGATGTCCAGGAGGCAGACGTCGGGCCGCAGGGTCCGAGCCAGGCCGAGGGCCTGCTCACCGTCACCCGCCTCCGCGACGACCTCGATGTCGTCCTGGGCGTCGAGGATCATGCGAAAGCCCGCCCTGACCATCTCCTGGTCGTCGGCGATGAGTGTCCTGATCGTCACCGGGTCTCCCTGCGCTGCGCGGCCGCCGTGCGCGTTCAGTCTCCGTCGGCCCGGCGCGCCCGAGCGGATGCCCCGCCAGCCGGCCGGGACTCGCACTCGGACGCGTGGCGGCCGCTACTTCGTGAACGTCACGTCGGAGGCGGAGTAGAAGGTCTCGCCGGAGCCGCCGGTGCCGTCGGCGTTCTTGTGGCGCTGCCAGATCGTGTAGATGACGTGGTCGCCCTGCTTCTCGGGGAGCGTCACCTTGAACCTGTAGTCGCCGGACATCACGCCCGGGTTCTTGGTGGGCGTGGCGTTGGAGAGGTCGGGGTCGTTGACGTAGGCGAACGGCACCGGCTCCAGGTCGTCCCACTTCAGTGGCTTGGACAGGTCCACGCCGTCCTTGGTCACGTACAGCTCGATGTGGCCGCCGGCATGGTGGGCGGTGGCGTGGTAGCCGACCTCCACCTCGGCACCGGAGGTGACCGTGGAACGCTGCCAGTCGCCGCGCGGGAGGTCGAAGCCGGAGAAGTCGGCGCCCCCTCCGTTGCCGGCCGAGGCCAGCTTCCCGTCGGGGATCCTGGTGCGGTGCATACCGCCGACGCCGTCCACGTAGCTGTCCGCGACGAGCACGCTCTGGGGCTGGCCGAAGGCCAGCGCCGCGGCGGCCCTGCCGTCGGCGCCCCCGCCGCGGTTCTTCATGATCTCGGCGAACGCGGCACGACAGGCCGGGTCCTTGATGCCCGAGGTCTCCGCGTCCGGGCTGTTGTAACCGCCCTCCTGGTTGCAGATGGCCTGCCGGCTCTTGAAGGGGGAGTCCTGCCAGCCGTGGGCACCGGCCGGGGTGACGGTCGTGGCGAGGACACCGACCCCCACACCGAGGGCTCCGAGGGCGGCGACGAGGGCACGCTTGTTCATGGTCTTCATCTCGGTGTTCCCGTCACTTCCCGGTCGTGATGCTGATCTCGTCGGAGAAGGCCCCGGCATGGTGCTCGACCGGCCTCACCTTCACCTTGTACGTCACTCCCGCCTCGGGGCCGAGCGGCAGGACCTGCTTGTATGTGCCGTTCACCGGCTTGAAGTTCGAGCCGAAGACGGCCGTCGTGGCGAGCTTGCCGTTGAGGAAGATCTCGTACCGGTGAGCACCGTCGGCCGGGATGGCGAGGTCGGCGAACCAGAGGTCGACCTGGTCCTTCTTCGACCGGACCGAGGCGGTCAGGGCGCCGTCGGACGCCCCGTCACCGCCGGTGCCGGTGCAGGTGTCGAGGGCGGCGCCGTTCAGCTCGCTGCCCATGAGGTGCAGGTGGGGGTTGTCCACGGCGGACGAGATGCCGAAGCCGAAGTCCACCGTCCCGTGCGCGGGCACCGCCGCGACCGGGGTGAGGGTGACGTGGCCGCCGTGCTGCTCGGCGCCGACCACGTCGGAGCGGTGGTTGTCGAACGTGGTGCCCTCGGGAAGCGTCAGCTTCAGGGTGAAGGGGCCTGCCTTGTCCGAGGTGTTGGTCACCTTGACGCTGCCGGAGACGTAGTAGCCGGTGCCGGTGGGCTCGGTCACCTCGGCGGTGAAGCCCTGGCACGGTGCCTCGGCGGTGTCGGCGGCGTGCACGGCGCTCATCGTGGGAACGATCGCGGCGGTGGCGGCCGCGGCGACGACAGCGCCGCCGACGAGCCTGTGGCGGATGCGGGTGGGAAGCATGGATTCCTGTCTTCGTTACGGGGCCCGGCGGCGGGGTTTCGGGACCCGGCGGCGGGCCTGCACGGTGCGGGGCGTCACGCCGTTGTGCCGTCCACGAGCAGGCCACGGAGCCCGATGTCGCGCATGCGCGGCGCGGTGCGGCAGCCTGAGACGGCCCCGGGGCGCTCCGTGGCCCAGGAACCTCACCGTAGGAAGCGCGCGTCCCGGGGTGCTTCGGCCGTGTGGCCACACCCGCCTCGGCCATTCGGCCGAGAAGGGTGCCCGGGGCATCGATCCGGCTCCGCCCATCGCGGTCACGACCGCCAGGTCTCCCCGCCCGGGAACAGGGCGTCCACCTGCCAGCCGCCCTCGGGCATGGGGCCCGCCGTGAGTCGGCCGCCCAGCACCTCCGCCCGCTCCGTCATGCCGACCACCCCGAACCCGCCACGGTGCCGCCGGTTGTCCGCGTGCGGTGCCGACCGGCCGTCGTCGCGGACCGTGACACGTACCCCGCTCGTCCCCTCGACGCGCACCGACACCCGTACCTCGGTCGCGCCGACCGCGTGCTTGCGGACATTGGTCAGGGACTCGCGCACGATCCGGTGCACCGTCACCGCGAGCAGCTCGTCGAGGCGTTCCCCCACCCCCGGCTCCACCTCCAGGACCGCTCGCGGTCCGCTCCGGGAGAAGGACTCCACCAGCCCGCGGACCTGCTCCATCCCGGCGACGGGCTCCAGCTGGGTTCCCTCCCGCAACATGCCGACCAGGCGGTGCATGGCCGCCAGCGCCTCGTCGCCCTCCGCCGCGATCCGGGTGAACGCCTCCGCGGCGCGCGCGTCCGCCTCCGATGCGCCGGCGGTCCAGTGACCCGCCTGGGCCATCACCACGATGCCCGCGACATGATGGGCCACCAGATCGTGCAATTCCCGTGCCAGATCCCGTCGTTCATGGGCCCGCACGGCCGCCAGGTCGGTGGCCCGCCGACCGTCGTGCACCCGCAGGGACAGCGCGTTGGCCGCGACTCCAGCGGTCGCCGCCATCTCCAGCAGGTTCAGCGCGTGCAGATCACGCGGCGGTACGGCGACCGCCGCCACCGCGAGCAGCGGGCCGAGGCGCACCGCCGTCCGTACCTCGCTGCGCCGCAGCACCGGCCACAGCAGGAACAGCAGGGCGATCGACTCACCCACTCCCCAGTTCCGCAGGGGCAGGCCCGCGAGCAGCAGTCCGACCGTCGCCCCGAGCGACACCAGCGCCGCCGTCGCCGCCCTGACCTCGAGCCGTACCCGCCGTACCGGCAGCGCGCACAGACAGACCAGCAGACCGGTGACCAAACCCGTCGTGCGCTCCGCGGCCGACTCGTTGTCGACCCACAGGTACTCGACCACCACGAGCCCGGGCAGCAGCACCGCCAGGAGACCGATCGCGATCCGCTTGCGCACCATGGTGTCCCTCGCAGCCGGCGGTCGGCAGGCACCGTACCCGCCGATTCCGCCCGTGAGCATCCCAACACGGCGCGGCCCGCCCCGACCGCCGTGACCTGCACCGGCGAGTCGGCGGCCCGGGGGGAGTGAAGGGTACGGTGAACCGGATCGTTCGTTGGTGTGCCCCGGGAGGCATGACGTGACCCGTTCCTACGACGTCATCGTGGTGGGCCTCGGCGCCATGGGAAGCGCCGCCGCCCACCACCTCGCCGGCCGAGGCCGACGGGTCCTCGGTCTGGAACGGTTCGGGCCGGCCCACGCGCTCGGCGCCAGCCACGGCGGCTCGCGCATCTACCGGCAGAGCTACGCCGAGGGGGAGTCGTACGTCCCGCTGCTTCTGAGGGCCCGTGAGCTGTGGGAGCAGCTGAACGTGGACTCGGGGCAGGAGGTGTTCACCACCACGGGCGGGCTGGTCATCGGAGAGCAGAACAGCCGGATGGTCGCCGGCAGCGTGCGGAGCGCGAAGGCGTGGGACCTGGCTCACGAGGTGCTGGACAGCGCGGAGATCCGGCGCCGTTTCCCCACCTTCGCTCCGGCCGCCGACGAGGTGGGCTTCTTCGAGCGTGAGGCGGGGGTCGCCCGGCCCGAGCTGACGGTCTCCACCCATCTCGACCTGGCCGCGGCGCGCGGCGCCGAACTGCACTTCGAGGAGCCGGTCCTGCGCTGGGACGTCGACGCCGGCGGCGGAGTCCGGGTCGTCACCGCCCGCGCGACCTACGTGGCGGATCGCCTGGTCATCGCCCCCGGCGCGTGGGCACCGCGGCTCCTGGCGGACCTCGGAGTCCCCGTGCGCGTGGAGCGCCGCGTCATGTACTGGTTCGCCCCCGAGGGCGGCACGGAACCCTTCGTACCGGAGCGGCATCCCGTGTACGTCTGGGAGGACCGCACGGGCACCTCGATCTATGGATTCCCCGCCCTGGACGGCCCGGACGGCGGCGTCAAGGTCGCCTTCCACGAGGGCGTCGGCGCCCCGGTCGACCCGGACACGCTCGACCGGGACATCCACCCGCACGAGGTGGAGGTGATGCGCACGTACCTGCGTACGCGGATCCCGACACTGGCCGGGGACCTCCTCAAGGGGGCCGCCTGCACGTACTCCCTGACGCCGGACGAGCACTTCGTCGTCTCCGCTCACCCCCGCCACCCCGAGGTCACCGTGGCCTGCGGATTCTCCGGCCACGGCTTCAAGTTCGTCCCGGTCATCGGCGAGATCCTCGCCGACCTCGCCACCGACGGCGCCACGTCCCATCCCATCGAGCTCTTCGACGCCCGGCGCCCCCGGACCGCTGTAGCCGGCGGTTAGCGGGAGGCCGGCCGTGAGAGAGGGCCAGGGGTTCAGAAAGCGCTTGCCGAACCCCTGGAATGGCTCGACGTGTTGGGCGTAGAGTACGGCCGTCCCGACGGTTTCGGCCTCCGGGCCTGGCTGTACGACCCGCCCGCCCTCACGAACACCGCCAGAGGACAGCCCCATGACGGTCATCCCCACCGCCGCTCAACTCGCCTGGCAAGAAAGCGCTTTCGGGATCTTCCTGCACTTCGGCGTCAACACCTTCCACGGCAAGGAGTGGAGCGACGGGACGCTCGACCCCGCGACGTTCGACCCCACGGAGCTGGACGCCCGGCAGTGGGCCGAGACCGCGGCCGAGGCGGGGGCGGGGCATGTGATCCTGACCGTCAAGCACCACGACGGATTCTGCCTCTGGCCCACCGACACGACCGCCTACTCCGTGGCCTCGTCGCCGTGGCGCGGCGGCCGCGGGGACGTCGTCGCGGAGCTGGCGGAGGCCTGCCGCGAGGTGGGCATCGGGCTCGGGCTCTACCTCTCGCCGTGGGACCGCAACGCGGCCTGCTACGACGACCCGAAGGCGTACGACGCCTTCTACGTCCGGCAGTTGACCGAACTCTGCACCCGCTACGGACCACTCACCGAGCTGTGGTTCGACGGCGCCGGCTCGGAGAACCGCCACTACGACTGGGACGCCTTCATGGCCGTCGTCGACACCCACCAGCCCGAGGCGATGGTCTTCAACATGGGGCGGCCCACCCTTCGTTGGGTGGGCAACGAGGACGGTCTCGCCGCCGACCCCTGCTGGTACGCCACCGAAGCCACGGGCGTCAGCATCTACGACGACCGCGCCCAGGGCCTCGACGAGGTGCGCTATCTGCCGCCGGAGTGCGACGTACCCATCAGGCGGCACTGGTTCTGGCAGCCCGACGATCTGCACACCCTCAAGAGCCGGGAACACCTGCTCGCGATCTGGTACCGGTCCGTGGGCCTCGGCGCCGGTCTGCTGCTCAACGTCCCGCCCGATCGTCGAGGCCTCATCGACACGGCCGACCGCACCCGCCTGCTCGACTTCACCGCCGAGCTGCGACGCCGGTTCGCCGAACCCCTGCGGGGCGAGCTGAGCCCGGCCGGCGAGGGCGAGATCCGTGTCCGCTTCCCCGGCCCGGTCACCTTCGACCACCTTCAACTGGGCGAGGGGTTGGCGTGGGGCCAACACATCACCGGGCACGAGGTCCTCGCCGACGGCGACCCCGTCGCGGAGGGCGGCACCGTCGGAGTACGACGCGTCCACGCGACCCGGACCACGACGGCGAGCGAACTCCTCGTCCGCTTCCAGGGCGGCGGCACCCTCTCCTCGGTCACCGCCTACCGCACCGGCCACACCACAAGCCCCGCGCTGCAAACCCAACCCCCCGTCATTACGGACAAGTTCGACGACCGCCACCCCCGGTGACATGCGCGGAGTCCGGGATGCGACACCATGGCCGGATGAACGCACAACGGGGAAGCACAACAGAAGAACCCATCGGCGACCTCGCCCGGCGGCTGCTCGCGGCGGACACCGACGGCTGGACGCCGGAGGGGATGCAGGCGGTCGCGGCCGAGTTGGGGTGGGCCTGGGGCGGCACGCCGGAGGCCCCGGTGCTGGCCACCGGTCGCGCCGCGGGCGATGCTCGGCTGCGCCCGGTCGGCCAGTACGAGAAGCGGTACGTCTTCGGTGAGTCGTACGTGGAGATCGCCGTACCGGTGGCGCTTCCCGCTCCGGACGACGCCGCGCAGGCAGCCGCCTTCCGGGCCGCCAAGGAGGAGTTGGCCGAGGCGCTGGGTACGCCGTCCATCATGGGCTCGCACGGCGAGATGGGCCCGTTCTACGACAGCGAACCGCTCTGGGGCGCGCCGTTCCTGCGCTGGCGCGGCGAATCGGACACGCTCGAACTGCGCGCCGGGAAGGCGGGGCCGGAGCTGGTGCTGCAGCCGACCGGCCCGGCGGAGAACTGGTTCTGGCGTCAGGGCCACGGCGAGGAGCACGCGATCAGCGGCTTCTTCGGCAGCAACCGCGACCGGGCCAACGTCGGCCTCGGCTTCCCCGGTGGCTGGACCGCCCAGAGCTGGGAGACCGTCACCCGGTCGCTCGGGGACTTCCTCGGCGCGCTGCCCGCCGAGACCACCGCCCTGGGCATCCGGCTCGGGATGCCGTTCTACGGGCGCAACGCGCAGAGCGCGCCGCTCCTCTTCGAGGTGACGTGCGGCGAGCGGCTCTCGATCGGCTGTTTCGCCCCGGACGACGTCGATGCCGCCGCACTCGGCTGGGGCACGGTCGCCGAACACCCGCACACCGCG
This sequence comes from Streptomyces sp. NPDC026092, assembly GCF_040638605.1. Classification (NCBI taxonomy): domain Bacteria; kingdom Bacillati; phylum Actinomycetota; class Actinomycetes; order Kitasatosporales; family Streptomycetaceae; genus Streptomyces; species Streptomyces sp. NPDC026092. The sequence goes on along the minus strand of NZ_JBEZYN010000008.1, from coordinate 321,220 downwards.
TCGGTCTTCGACGACGAGGATCCGGTGTGGCGCGTGGACGCGGGCGGCCCCGGCGAGCCGAAGGGGCGCGCACTCGCGGAGATGCTCGTGGCGACGGCCAGGGCGGCCGGGGTGAGCGAGCCCACCGACCTGATCGTCGGCGGTGAGGCGGGGTACGTGAACGGCTACGACATCACGTTCTACGGCCTGGGCCTGCCGACCGGCTGACCCCTCACCGTCGACCGGCCCACCGATCGCCTGAGGGGGCGCACCACAAACGGATGCGCCCCCTCAGGGCGCTCGCACGTACCTGGGGCCGCCGTGCCGGGAGTGGCCGTCGTCCCCCGCGAACCGGCCTGAACCCGGATCTCACCCCTGTGGAGGCACGCGACAGCGGCGGCTAGGGTGAGGTGAGGAGGCCGGGAGCCGGGAGCCGTCATGCGCGGAGAGCGCGGAGACCGCGGACACCGTCCCGAGCCGCCCGACAGCGTGCAGCAGCTTCTCGTCGCTCTCGGGCAGCTCGTCGACCAGGCCGTGGAACGGATCGAGTTCCAGCGGGCCCGTGTCGAGCTGGCCGTGGCCCTGCAGCGCCACATGCTGCCGCCCGCTCTTCCGGAACTGCCCGGGCTCCACATCGCGGCCAGGTACTCACCGTCACGAGACGGTCTGGACGTCGGCGGCGACTGGTACGACGCCTTCGTCATGCACGACGGGTCGCTGGGGCTCACGATCGGCGACGTCCAGGGCCACGACGTGGAGGCGATCGCCTTCATGGGGCAGGTGCGGACCAGCCTGCGCGCCCTCGCCCAGGCGACGAGCGACACCCGCGAGGTCCTGGGCCGCGCCAACGACCTGCTGATCGCCATGGGCGTCGGCCGCTTCGCGACCTGCTGCTTCCTCCGCTTCGACCCGGGCACGCGCGACCTCACGGTCTCCCGGGCCGGCCATGTCCCGATGGTCTGGGCCACGGCCGGCGGCCGGTACGGCATCGCCCTCGACAACGGCGGGCCGCCGCTCGGCATCGTCTCGGGCGAGCAGTACCCGGTGACCCACCGGCGCCTGACCGAGGCAGGGGCGCTCGTGCTGCTCACCGACGGCGTCGTGGAGGGCCCGCACTACCCGATGGAGTCCGGGCTCGCCGAGGTGGCCGCGCTGGTCCGCGCGGGGTTCGACGCCGACCCCGACGTGCTGGCCTCCGCGGTCGTCAAGGTGGCCGACCTGACGGGACACCGCGACGACGCCGCGGTCCTCGCCGTCTGCTACGACGGCCCGCGGGACGACGACGGCCCGCCGGGCCCCGGCTGACCGATGGACGGCGCTGGGTCGCCGGTCGCGGGCTCCGCGGGCAGACTGCTGTCGTGCGCAGTGTGGAGATGGGTCGTCACGGGTCCGCCGCTCTGCGCATCCTCGCCGTCGCCGCCGTCTACTACGCCTCCGCACGGGTCGGCCTGCTCCAGCAGCTGGTACGCGACCAGGTCACGCCCCTGTGGCCGCCGACCGGCGTCGCGCTGGCCGCGCTGTTCATGCTGGGGTTGCGCGTCTGGCCGGGCATCGCGCTGGGCGCGTTCCTGGCCAATGTGTCCCTCGGGCCCTCGCTGCTCTCCGTCCTGGTCATCACCCTGGGCAACACCCTGGCGCCGGTCTGCGCCTTCCTGATGCTCCGCCGCGTGGGGTTCAGGACCGAGCTGGACCGCCTGCGGGACGTACTGGCCCTCATCTTCCTCGGCGCGCTCGCCGGAATGCTGATCAGTTCAACCATCGGCAGCGGCGTCCTGGTCCTCTCCGGAGCGCTGGACGGCGACGACTTCTGGTCGACCTGGTCGGTGTGGTGGACCGGCGACGCCATGGGAATCCTGGTCGTCACGCCGTTCCTGTTCGTGCTGCGCAGGGCCCGGTGGCCGGCGCGGGCCGGACCCGGCCGCTGGATCGAGGCGGTGGCGCTGGCGCTCGGTACGGTCCTCGCCACGCTCCTGGCGACCCGTACGCCCGACTCGAGCCTGCTCTTCCTCGTCTCGCCGTTCCTGATCTGGGCGGCCTTCCGCTTCCGCCTGGCGGGCGCGGCGCCCTGCGCGCTCGCCGTGTCGATCCTCGCGATCCTGGCCGCCGCTGCCCACCGGGGCCCTTTCGACGGCGAGGACGTCTTCGCGGACATGGTGACGCTCCAGGCCTTCAACGGCACGACGGCGCTGACGGCCCTGCTGCTCGCGGCCGTCATCACGGAACGTGACGAAACGCATGACGAGATCAAGCAGGTCTGCGCGCGGCTCGCGGAGATGGTGGCCCGGATGGAACCGCGGCCCGAGGCGTACGACGACCCGCCCGAGTCCCGGTCCGAGCCGCCACCCGAGCTGCCCCCCGAGCGTCCGCCGCCCTGACACGCGCCTGCCCGTCCTCGGCCCAGCAGAGCCGAGGACGGGCAGGGAAGGGGTGGTACGGCGCCGTTACGGTGCCATCTCGTACGAACCGGACAGCGCCTCGACGCGCTGCCAGACCCGGCCCGAACGCGCCTCGTCGACGACCGGTCGCCGGACGGCCCCCAGCGACCAGCGCTGCTGCTCGTCGGTGGCCGAGTCCTTGCCGTGCAGCTCGACGGCGTGCGCGGAGAAGTCCCGTACGAGCACGGCGAACAGCTCGTCCAGGACGTCCTCGTCGAGCTCCGTGAGGCGGGCCTGCTCCAGGACCAACTGGCCGTGGACGACGAGCGCGAAGAGCTGGCCGACGGCGAGCAGCAGGTCGAGGTCGCGGCTCTGCTCCTCGTCGGGGGCCGCGGTGGCGACGAACGCGCACAGGGCGTCGGCCTGCTCGCGGAAGCGGCCGACGTTGGGCAGGTGGGCGTAGGCGTCGTACGCCGTGCGCCAGTCGTGGAAGCGTACGGACCCGAGGCCCCGGGCCGGTCCCTGGCGGAAGAGGAAGGCGTCGTCCGCCGCGTCCTGACGGGTCGGGACGGGCTCGTACGCGACCGGGTCGAGCAGGTGGTTCCGCATGAACTTCAGGATCAGCGCCAGGTTGACGTGGACCGTGCCCTCCAGCTTCGGCAGGCCACGGATCTCGACGGCCGCCTGGGCGAAGTAGTTGTCCTTCTCGAAGCCCTTCGCGGCGATGACGTCCCACATCAGGTCGATGACCTTCTCGCCCTCCGTGGTCACCTTCATCTTCGTCATCGGGTTGAAGAGGAGGTAGCGGCGGTCGTCGGGTCCCGCGGAGCGGAAGTAGTCGACGGCGCGGTCGCTGAACAGCTTCATGCCGACCAGTCGGACGTAGGCGTCGGTCAGCTCGCGCCGCACGTGCGGGAAGGCGGTGACGGGACGGCCGTAGAGGATCCGGTTGTGGGCGTGGGTGACCGCCTCGTACATCGCGTGCTCACAGATGCCGATCGAGGCGGTGCACAGGTTGAACTTGCCGACGTTGACGGTGTTGAGGGCGGCGTCGAAGGCGGCACGGCCGGTGTGCAGGACGTCCTCGGGCGCTACCGGATAGCCCTCGAGGCGGAACTCGCTGACGTACTTCGACGAGTCGACGACGTTCTTCACCAGGTGGTACGCCTCGTGCCGGCTGTCGGCGGCGAAGAAGACGTAGCCGTCGGGGCCCTCGACGTCGGTGCGGCGGCCGAAGACGGAGACGAGCCCGGCGGCGTTGCCGTTGCCGATGTAGTACTTGGACCCGGTCGCGCGGAACCCGCCGCTGCCGTCGGGCTCGAGGAGCATGTCGGTGGAGTAGATGTCGGCGCCGTGGGTCTTCTCCGACAGGCCGAAGGCGAACACCTCACCCTGGGAGAGGAGTTCGGCCGCGCGGGCGCGGGCGGCGGGGTTCCCGCTCTGCCAGACCGGGCCGAGGCCGAGGATGGTCACCTGCCAGGCGTACCAGTAGTCGAGTCCGTAGAAACCGAGGATCTCGTTGAGGGCGGCGATGCGCGCGGTGTCCCAGCGCTTGTCACCCGCGCCCTCACCTTCACCCTCCGCCGCGGAGGACGGCGTCAGGAAGGTCGCGAACAGTCCCTCCTTGGCCGAGAAGGCCAGGAAGTCGGCAAGCCAGGCCCGGGACCGGTAGTCCGCTATCAGCTTGCGCTTGCCGCGCTCCTCGAACCAGTCGACGGTCGCGCGCAGCAGCCGACGCGTCTCGGCGTCGAAGTGTGCCGGGTCGTAGGTGTGCGGATTGAACAGCAGCGAGTCGGCCATGAGCTCCGTCTTTCGGTGCGGTGAGGGATGAGGGGTGGTGGTTCAGCGTGCGGAATCGAGCCGGTGGAGCGTGGCGAGGACGTCGTCGAGCCAGGCGAGCGTCATCCGCTCGTACGCGATGCCGCCGCGCAGCACGACGTGCTGGAGCTCCCTGCCCGCATCGCCCGGGTCGTCGGACGCCCCGGGTCCCGTTCCCGTGAAGTCCCGCTCCTCGCCCGCGAGGTAGTGGGCGAGGCGTTCGGTGTGCGCCTGCCGGTGCCGCTCCACCTCGCTGATCAGCGCGGCGGGGTCGTCGAACGCCGCGCCGCGGATCTTCACGGCGAGGTCGTGCCGGACGCTCTCGGGCTCGATGGGCTCGTGCAGCCAGGTGGACAGGGCCGCCCGTCCCGGACCGGCGACGGAGTACTCCTTCTTGTCCGGACGGCCCTGCTGCGGCACGTCCCGGACGTCGATCCAGCCGTCGCTCTCCATCCGCTTGAGGACGCGGTAGATCTGTTGATGGCTGGCGGTCCAGAAGTACCCGATGGACCGCTCGAAACGCCGGGCCAGTTCGTAACCGGAACCCGGCTTCTCCAGCAGGGAGACAAGAATCGCGTGCTCGATCGCCACGGAGGAATCCTTCTATGCAACTCGTTGCATAGGCAAGCCCGGCCGCCACGGTGAGACGTGACTCACCACCCCTCACCGGGCGCCTGGCGCAGGGTCAGGACTGCTTGCCGCTGATGTTGACGAGCCAGGTGATGCCGTAGCGGTCGATGCACATGCCGAAGACATCACCCCACATCTGCATCTCCAGCGGGACGGCGACCGTGCCGTCGCCGGAGAGCTTGGCCCAGTACCCGCGCAGCTCGCCGTCGTCCTCCCCGCTCACACTCACGGAGATGGTGTTCCCGGGCCGGAACTCCATGCCCGGGGCGACGTCACCGGCCATGAGCGTGAAGCCGCTGTCGGTCTCCAGCATGCCGTGCATGATCTTGTCGGCGGCGTCCCCGGCCTCCTTCTCGCCGAACTCGCCGTAGGTGTTCAGCGCCAGGGTGCCGCCGAACACCTCCTTGTAGAACTCCATGGCCTGCCGGGCGTCTCCGTCGAACGTGAGGTACGGGTTGAGTCGGGACGGCATGAGGCTTCCTTTCGTGGCGATCTGTCAGCTCTGCGTAGATTGACATCTACGCGGCCGAAACGCGGATGCCGTGGGGGCCCGCCGACGGTAGGTTGACCCTGCTGGGTGAGGGGTGGGCGAAGCAGGGGGGCGACGCCGATGATGTTCGGGCACTCGGACGACTGGTGGGCGCTGCTCATGCTCCCGACACTCCTGTGGGTGCTGTTCGGGCCGTTCGCCATGGTCTCGCTGGGGGTGTGGTGCGCCTCGGCGCCCGGCCGCCGGCCCCGGCTCTGGTCGGTCCTCGTCCCGCTGATTCCGGTGCTGACCTCGGCGATCCTCATGATCTTCCCCCTGGGCAAGTGGGAGCGGCCGAGACGGGTGGACGGCGGCCTCGACCCGCCGCCGGCCCTGGACGACCTCCTCGGCTACCTGCTCGTGTACGTCGGCGGCATCACGGTGCTGCCGTGGCTCCTCGGCTACGTCATCACCCGCCTGGTGCGGTTCGTACGGGCCCGTCGACGCGGCCCGGCGAAGGAGCCGGAGGCGGACGCGGCGTAATGGCCGCGCGGCTGCTCGCCGCCTGTGCGAAAGTGCCCCGGTGACGACGCCGGAGAAGACCGAGACCACCGACCACCGACTCCTCCTGGGCTGCATGGGCCTGGGCGGAAGCTGGGACACGAGCCCCCACACGGCCGCCGACATCGACGCCGCGGAGGCCGCCGTCGAGGCGGCCCTCGACAGCGGCATCACCGCCTTCGACCACGCCGACATCTACCGGCACGGGAAGTCGGAAGCCGTCTTCGGTGAGGTCCTGGCCCGCTCGACCGGGCTGCGCGAGCGGATCACCCTGCAGACCAAGTGCGGTATCCGGCTGGCCGAAGGGGACCGGCCCGGGACGTACGACCTGAGGGGCACCTCCATCGTCCACCGGGTCGAGGAGAGCCTGGAGCGGCTGCGCACCGACGTCCTCGACGTCCTCCTCCTGCACCGCCCCGACCCGCTGGCGGACCCCGCCGACATCGGCGACGCCCTGACCTCCCTTCATCGGCAGGGGCTCGTCCGCCGGTTCGGCGTCTCGAACATGAACTCCGCGCAGATCGCCCGGCTCCAGGCCCACCTGGATCTGCCGCTCGTGGCCAACCAGCTGGAGATGAGCCTCCACCGACGCGCCTGGCTGGAGGACGGCGTCCTCGTCAACACCCCCGAGTCCGCCGCCAACGGATTCCCCGCCGGCACCGTCGAGCACTGCCTGACCCACGGCATCACGCTCCAGGCCTGGGGCGCGCTGGCGCAGGGGCGCTACGCCGGGGCCCAGCAGACCCCGCAGGAGTCGGCCACGGCCGACCTCGTCTCCTCGCTCGCCGCCGCCAAGGGCACCACGCCGGAGACCATCGTCCTCTGGTGGCTGCGGCGCCACCCGGCCCGTATCGCCCCCGTCATCGGCACGACCAACCCGGGGCGCATCCGTGCCTGCCGCGACGCCGCGACGGCCGAGCCGGCCCTCAGCCACGACGAGTGGTACGCCCTGTGGATCTCCGCCCGCGGCGCCGCCCTGCCGTAGCCGCCGACGCGCCGGGGCCCGCCTCCGGTTGGCGCACTCTGCCTTCGCCTGTCTTTGTCGAATCGGCCAATCCGACGGTCCGTGAACGCGCCTCCTCCCCGTTGTTCCAGGTGAGCCCTGGCCTCAGGCTCACACGGAACCCGCGGACGAGCGGGTGCACAGGGATCCGAAGGAGACGCCATGGGCTCACTGGCCAGGGAGTTGACGCGGCGCAAGCCGCTCGACCTGATGATCGCGGAGGCAGGCTCCGCGACAGAGTCCGCGACCGCCGGGCCTCCACTGCGGCGCAGCATGGGGCTGTGGCAGCTCACCCTGCTCGGGATCAGCTCGGTCGTCGGCACGGGGATCTTCTTCGTCCTCGGCACCGCCGTGCCCAAGGCAGGCCCCGGCGTGATCCTGTCGTTCGCCCTCGCCGCGGTGGTGGCCGGGCTCGGCGCGCTCTGCTACGTCGAACTGGCCGGCGCCGTCCCCGTCGCGGGCAGCACGTACTCGTACGCGTACGCCTCCCTCGGCGAGGGCGCCGCGTATCTCGTCGCCTCCTGCCTGGTCCTCGAATACGGCGTCGCCGTCTCCACCGTGGCGGTCAGCTGGGGCCAGTACCTCAACGAGGTCACGAGCAGCCTCTTCGGCTTCACGCTTCCGGACGCCATCAGCCAGCCGCCGGGCGCCGGGGGCTACGTCAACATCCCGGCCCTCGTCGTGGTCCTGCTGTGCTCCCTGCTCCTGGCCCGGGGCACGCGGGAGTCCGCCGTCGTCAACGCGGTCATGGTCTGCGTCAAGATCGGGGTGCTGGTCTTCTTCGTCGCCGTCGCGCTGACCGCGTTCGACAGCGACCACTTCTCCGACTTCGCACCGCACGGCATGGGCGGCGTGGCCGTCGCCGCCTCGGGCGTCTTCTTCTCCTTCATCGGCTTCGACACCGTCTCCACCGCCGGTGAGGAGGTGCGTAATCCGCACCGCTCCATCCCTCTCGCGCTGCTCTTCACCCTGCTCACCGTCACCGCCCTCTACATAGCGGTCGCCGTCGCGGGTGTCGGCGCCCAGCCGGCGGGCGAGTTCGGGAAGCAGGCGGACGCCGGCCAGGCCGTCCTTGCCGAGATCCTGCGTGACGTGACCGGCGCCGGATGGCCGGCCCTGCTGCTCTCCGCCGGAGCCGTCGTCTCCATCTTCAGCGTCGTGCTCGTGACGCTGTTCGGCCAGACCCGCATCCTCTTCTCGATGGCGCGCGACGGGCTCGTACCGGAGATCTTCCGCCGCGTCGACCGCAAGCGGCACACCCCGGTCGGCAACACCTGGATCGTCGGCGCGGGGGTCGGGCTGCTCGCCGCGTTCGTCCCGCTCCAGCACCTCGCGGACCTGACGAGCCTGGGCACGCTGATCGCCTTCATCGCCGTCGCCGGCGCCCTCGTCGTGCTCCGCCGGATCGCCCCGGACGCCCCGCGCCCGTTCCGGGTGCCGTTCTACCCCGTCGTCCCCGTCCTCTCCGCGGTGTCGTGCCTGTACCTGGCGTGGCTGCTGCCCGGGCTCACCTGGACGTTGTTCGGCTTCTGGCTGCTCCTCGCGGCGGGCCTCTACCTCGGCTTCGGGCGCCGGCATGCGCGGCTGCGCCCCGGAGCGGACGCGCCCGTGCCCGCGCCCCGTTCCGGAGCGGACGGCGCCGTGGCTACGGACGCCGACGAGGGCCCGCCGCCGGCCGGTCGGAACGAGCCCGCTCCGCCGCACGCCTGAGTTCGATCCAGGCGACCAGCCGCACATCGGGGTCGTCGAGATCGATGCGGAAGAGTTCGCGAATCCGCCGCAGCCGGTGGCGCAAGGTGTTCGGATGCACCTGCAGCCGTGCCGCGGCGGACGCGACGTCGCCCACGGCGTCGAGCCAGGCCGTGGCCGTGCGCGCGTACTCCGTGCCCTGGGTCTCGTCGTGGGCCACGAGGTCGTCCACGGCGGAGAGGCGCAGCCAGGGGTCGCGTTCGAGCTCGTCCCCCAACCGGTCGAGCAGGATCTGGTGCCGTACGTCCTCGGCCGTGGCGGCCGGACGGTTCGGGCCGTTCGGACCGTTCTGCGCGACGGCGCGCAGGACGCCGTCCGCCTCACGGCGCAGCACGGCCGGGTTGCCGAGGTCGGCGTACGGCCGTGTCACCGCCGCGCACACACCGTCCCCGACCGCCCGCCGGACGGTGGCGAGCGCGGCATCGGCGAAGCGCCGGCCGGCGCCGGGCCCCGTGGCCGGCAGCAGGACATAGACGGCGCCGGCCGTGGCCGCGACGGTGGCCTCCGCGCGATGAGCGGCGCAGTGCCGCACGAGCACCAGCTCGATGTGCGTCAGGAGCGCGGACTCGACGGCGCCCCGGGGACCGTCCACCGGGACCCGGTCCGGCCCGGCGGGCGGGGCGAAGGCGGCCAGGCAGAACTCCCCGCCGGGGCGCAGCCCCAGCAGCTCCGCCGCCTCCTCGGCCGAGGGGCCGGAGTTGTTCAGGACGGCCCGCAGGGTGTCTCGCCGCATGCGCCGCTCCGCCTCCGGGAGATTGAGCGCGCGCAGCAGGTGCGGCGCGGCGAGCCTGGCCGCCTCCACCAGCGCCTTCTCGGCGGTCGCGGTCAGCCCTTCCTCCGGCTCGATCGCCCACAGGGTGCCCAGCGGCAGGGTCCCCGCCCGGATCGCCACGGCCGCCCGGGGCAACTCCTCGCCCATGGCGGGGAATCGGACCGCTCCCGAGGCCGCGAGCACCTGCCGGTACTGCCGCCGCTGCTCCGGCACGTCCGGTACGCGGCGCTGGAGGATGCCCCGTTCGCGTACGGCGTCGATGCGGGCCCCGGCGACCTTCGAGTACGCGACGATGTTCTGGTCCAGGTCCTCGATCGCCACCGAGCCGCCGACGACGGCCGCGAGGTCGTCGGCGAGCGCGAAGAGCTCCTCGCCGCCGGCCGGGGCGGAACCGGTCGGGACCCCGCTGCCGTGCGCCGCGAGCAGGGCGCTCAGGGCGGCGTCGGCATCCCGCCACGACGTGTCGTCGGCCACGGCGAGGACGGCGATGCCGCAGGACCGCGCCTCCTCGACGAGCGCCGACACGTCCCGGCCGCGCTGCTTCACCACGACTCCGGCGAAGCCCCGGTCCGCCGCACGGCGCAGCAGCCCGGAGGCACGGATGTCCAGGACGTTGACGCCGACCAGGAGGAGCAGGGCGCCCGGCGAGGGCACCAGGTCCTCCTCGGCGTCGTGGATCACGGTGCCCCGCACCGGGACGTCGAGACCGGCGGGCGCCACGAGGGCCCGCGCGGGGGCGTGGCCGAAGCCGTCCACGAGCCCTCTCAGCGTGCCCGTCTCCCCGGCCGCCTCCGCGGCGGCCATCATTGTCGGCTCGGACAACGCAGACCTCGTTTCATGGGCTGATCGGCCATCTCGGGCCTCCTCGGCGGCTGCCAGGATAGCCGTGCACCGTACCGCCGACGACGATGGGAACCCTCGCTGATGAACGTGCCCGCACCCTCGCCCGCCTCCGCCGCCGACCTCGTCTCCCTCTTCCCGCAGGGCTCCCACCTGGATGAAGAGGGTCACCTGGTGATCGGCGGGTGCCGCGCGAGCGACCTCGCGGATGAGTTCGGCACCCCGGCCGTCGTGGTCGACGAGAACGCGCTGCGCGCGCGGGCGCGCCAGTACGTGCGGGCGCTCGCCGAGCATTGGCCGAACAGCCAAGCCGTCTTCGCCTCGAAGTCCTTCCCCTGTACGGCCGTGGTCCGCACCCTCGTCGAGGAGGGCCTCGGGGTCGACGTGGCCGGCGGCGGTGAACTCGTCGCGGCGCTCGCGGCCGGCGTCGACCCCGCGCAGCTCGTCGTGCACGGCAACGCCAAGACCGACGAGGAACTGGCGATGGCGGTGGAGGCCGGCGCCGGGACGATCGTCGTGGACAACTTCCACGACATCGACCGCCTGGAACGCCTCGTCGGCGACAGCGGGCAGCGGGTCCTGCTGCGGGTCATCCCCGAGGTCGACGCGGACACGCACGAGGCGATGGCGACCGGACAGCGCGGTTCGAAGTTCGGCCTCTCCGTCCCCGACGCGGTGCGCGCCGCCGAACGGCTGCGCGCGAGCGACCGGCTCCGCCTCGACGGACTGCACGTCCACGTGGGCTCGCAGCTGCTCGACACCGAGCCGTTCCAGCGCGCCGTCGAAGCGCTGGCCCGGCTCGACGAGCTCGGCGAGCACGCGGTGTACGACCTCGGCGGCGGCCTGGGCGTCCGCTACACCTACGACGACCGCCCCCCGACCGTCGAGGAGTACGTCCGCACCCTGACCGACAGCGCCCGCAAGCACCTCCCGGCCGGCGCCCGTCTCGTCATCGAGCCGGGCCGCTCCCTCGTGGCCGAGGCCGCGACGACCCTGTACCGCGTGGTCACGGTGAAGCCGGGCGAGCGTACGCTGGTCGCCGTCGACGGAGGCATGGCGGACAACCTCGAACCCATGCTCTACGGTCAGCGATTCGAGGCCGCCGTCGCCTCGCGGGTGGGCGGCGGGGAACCGTGCGACCTCGTCGGCCGGCACTGCGAGTCGGGCGACACCCTCATCCGCGGCGTCCACCTGCCGGCCCCCGCGGCGGGCGACGTCATCGCCGTCCCGGTCACGGGCGCCTACTGCTACTCGCTCTCCAACAACTACAACGGCGCCCGCCGCCCACCGGTCGTCTTCGTCCGGGACGGCCAGGCCCGCAAGGTGGTCCGCCGCGAGACCTTCGAGGACCTCCTGCGCCGCGATGTGCCCGAGGCCTGACCCTCCGGGTGCGGTGGTCGGTCGGCGTCGGTCAGTCGGCGGCGGCCGCACGCCGGATCGCTTCCAGCGTGCGCCGTACGTCCTCGTCGGTGGTCGACCAGTTGCTCACCGAGATGCGCATGACGCGTCGGCCGTGCCAGGTGGAGCCGCTGATCCACGCCGTGCCGTCGTCGAGCAGCCGGGCCAGGACCCGGTCCGTACGGGCGTCGCCGCCGAACTCGGCGCAGACCTGCGTGAACGCGACCTCGTTGAGCACCGTGGCGCCGTCGATGTCGGCGATGCCGGCCGCAAACGCGGAGGCGTGACGGCACAGCCGTTCGACGAGGTCGGCCACCCCCGACCGGCCCAGGGACCTGAACGCTGCCCACACGGTGAACGCCCGGCCGCGCCGCGACAGTTCGGGAACCTTGTCGATGGGGTCGCCGTGCTCGTGCTGGATGAGGTAGTCGCCCTGCTCGCCCATCGCCGCCCGGAGCGCCGAGGGATCGCGCACGATCGCGAGTCCGCAGTCGTACGGGACGTTCAGCGTCTTGTGGGCGTCCGTCGCCCAGGAGTCCGCGTCCGCGCAGCCCGCCGTCAGGTGGGCGTACCGCGGTGAGGCGGCCGCCCACAGCCCGAACGCGCCGTCGACATGCACCCAGGCGCCCGCCTCGCGCGCGATGCCGACGCACTCCGCGAAGGGGTCGAAGGCGCCGGAATGGATGTCACCGGCCTGGAGGACGACGATCGTGGGGGAAGGACCCTGCTGCCTGCCATCGCCCAGCGCCCGCCGCAACGCGTCGGGCTCAAGGCGTCCTTGACCGTCGGCCCGCACCAACTCGGGCTTTCCGAGCCCGAGATAGCGCAGAGCCAGATCGATGGCCATGTGCCGGGACTCGCCGGCGACGACCCGTACGGCAGGGCCACCCGCGAGGCCGTCGCGGGCGACGTTCCAGCCGGCGTCCCGCAGTACCGCGTCCCGACCGGCGGCGAGGCACGTGAAGTTCGCCATCGTGGCGCCCGTGGTGAAGCCGACGGAGCTGTCGCCCGGCAGGCCGAGCAGATCGAGCAGCCAGGCACCGGCGATCTCCTCCACCGCCGTGTACGCGGGCGTCACCGTACGCATCACACAGTTCTGGTCCCAGGCGCTGACCAGCCAGTCGGCGGCGAGGGCGGCGGGCTCGGTGCCGCCGACCACGAAGCCGTAGAAGCGTCCGCTGGGGAACGCGGTGAGCCCGGGCTCGCAGGCCGTGGCCAGCAGGTCGACGACCTCGGCGGGCGGGCTGGCGCCGGCGGGCAGTTCGTCGCCGAGCGCGCGCACGATCTCGTCGACCGAGGCACGGGCGGGCACCTCGCGGTCGGGCAGACTCGCCAGCCACCGGACCGCATGCGCGTACGCCTGTTGGAGCGCCACCTCGCGCGCGTCCATACCTCGGACTATGCGACCGTCGCGGGCGCACGGCAAGCGGTGGACGCGAGCGAAGTGAATGACAGGTGCATGGCGACCACGGCTCGGGGGCATGACGTCGAATGGCCCCGGAGCGCCGACCGTCCGGAGCAGCTCTTCCCGCACTCTCGGTCCCGCCAGGTACCGAGCCCCCACGAGTGAAGGAGAAGCAATGCCGCTCTGCACATGGCTGAAGGCGGGCACGGTGACCGCGTCGGTCATCCTCGCCACGACCACCGCTGCCTACGCAGCGCCCACCTCCTTGTCCGCGCCCGAGCCGTCGGCGCCGAGCGCGTCGGCCGTGGTGACCCTTCGCTACGACGACAGTCGGGCCGGTGGCTGGGAGGCCGCCATCGCGGCCGGAGTCGCCTCCTGGAACGCGAGCGTCGCCAACGTCGAGCTGGTCGAGGCCGCGCCGGGCACCCGGGCCGAGATCGTGATCGTCGCCACCAGCGGCTGGCCCCAGGCCACCCTCGGCCCGGTCCGTCCGGGTCGGCAGGTCCGTGTCGAACTCGGCAGCCAGGCCGTGACCCAGGGCTACGACAAGACCCGCATCGCCGCCCACGAACTCGGCCACAGCCTGGGCCTCCCCGACACCAAACCGGGCCCGTGCTCGCAGCTCATGTCCGGTTCGAGCGCCGGCACGGCGTGCACGAACGCGGTCCCGAACGCGACGGAGCGGGCCCGGGTGGAGTCCGCCTACGCCAACGGCGCCGCCGCCCGCGTTCCCACCGACGGCCGCGTCCTCGTGGACATGCCCTGACCGACTGACCGACTGACCGACTGACCGACTGACCGACTGACCGTCTGACCGACCGACCGACTGACCGGGCCGCAGGGACGTTCGAGCGATCAACGATCAACGATCGGCATCGGCGTCCCTGACGGCCGGCCGCAACGTCGGCAGGTTCAGTCCCCGGAAGATCGCCGCCAGGCGCAGGACGAACACGAGCGCGGCAGCCGTCAACGTGGTCGTCGTGGCCCCTGCTCCGGTCGATTCCAGTACGAGGTAACAGACGGCCCCCGCCAGTGCGGCGGTCGCGTACACCTCCTCGCGGAGCAGAAGCGGAGGGGACTGTCCGCACAGCACGTCACGGACGACTTCACCGGTGACGCCCGTCAGCACCGCAAGGATGATCACCGCGAGGGGAGTCACGTGCGCGTCCACCGCGGCCTTGGCCCCGATGACGGTCACCACCGCGAGCCCGATCGCGTCGACGATCATCAGCGCGCGGTGCGGCACCTCCCAGTGGCGCAGATAGATCATCGTCGTGACGGCGACCGTGCCGATGACGGCGAGCAGCACCCAGTCGTGCGTCCAGTAGAGCGGGTGCCGGTCCAGGATCAGATCGCGCAGCGTCCCGCCCGAGACCGAGGCGGCGAGAGCGAGCACGAGGCCGCCGAAGGGGTCGAGGCGGGCGCGGTGGGCGGCGAGCACGCCGCTGACGGCGAAGGAGGAGACCCCCACCAGGTACAGGATCCTCAGCATGGACGTCCTTCAGGCGCGAAGGGGGCGGCGGCGCGACGCGGCGCCCGCCGCGAGAGGGCACGAGGCACCGCACCGTGCCTCCCTTCCATGGTCGGCACCCCGAACGGCCCAGAGCCGTGACCTTCGTCGTCGCCGGTGTTGACGAAGGTGACGGTGGAGCGTCCAGGAGATCCAACCCCTCAGATCGTCAGCGTCTCGCCCTCCGGGAACGTGACCTCCACAGTGCCGTCGTCCCGGACCGCGCACGTGATCGTCGTACGGAGGGCTTCCGGATGGACGGAGTCGCGGGTCAGCCCCACCAGGGAGACGTGGACGCTCGGGCCTTCGGACGTACCGGTCCTCCCGCGCAGGACGGGAGTCGCCGAGTACGGGCCGAAGGCGTTGGACTCCACCTCCTCCGCGATCGCGGTCTCCTCGTCCCACCCGTAGAGACCCACCATCACGCTGGTCAGGCCGCTCTCCGTGCGGGTCAGGGCCCAGCCGGGGCCCCGCGCGGACTCGGGGCGTGTGCCGTCCGCGACCGCGTATCCGCCCTCGCGGACCGCGATGCCCGCGGGAGCCCGTACGCGGTGCACGCGCAGCTCCCAGGGGCCGTGCAGCACGCTCGTCGACTCGACAGGGAACGGTTCCTCGCGGCCCGGGACGTGGGCGTCGTGGCGGGAGGAGGCGCGGCGGCCCTCGCAGGTGAGGGGGTGGATGCGCAGTCGGCGTGACGGGGTGCCGTCGGGGGCGAGGAGCGCCAGGTGGCTGTCCGTGGTGCGGGCCCAGGCGTGCGGCGCGGACTCGGGCGCGGTGGCCGTGGAGTAGGCGAGCTTGGCGTAGTGCGGGTCGTCCGTGGCGGGGCCCTCGGGCGGATTGTGGTCGCTGCCGTGGTTGACCAGCCGGACGATGCCGTCGTGCGGGGTGCCGTGCAGCAGCCAGCCGGGGGCCGGCAACGTCGTGTACTGCACGGACCGCTCGACGGGCAGGGGTAGTTCGCGTTCCGTCCACACCGGGTGGTCGGCCGGGAGGAGCAGCCCCAGGAACCCCTTGCTCGCCCAGTACGGCGACGCGGGCCCGGAGTACGGCTGGGTCGCCGGCAGGAACGTGTCGTACCAGCCCAGCGGCAGGAGCCCCCGCCGGTCCGGAGCGCCGCGCTCCACGAAGTGCCGGGCCACGCCCGATGCCAGCCGTCTGGTCAGGCCCGGGGCGAGCGGGGTGCAGTCGGCGAGCGCCCCCATCCAGACGGGCGCGGTCGTCGCGAAGCGGTACGCCAGCGAGCGTCCCTGGTGGACGGGCGCGCCGTCCGCGCCGAAGAACTGCGGGTACGTGGCCAGGAACTGCGCCAGGCGGTCGCGGTAGACGGCGGCGCGTCCGCCGCCGTCGCCGTCCGGCCCGGCGATACGGGCCCACATCAGCGGGTACAGATGCATGGCCCAGCCGTTGTAGTAGTCGAAGTTCCGTCCGTCGCCGTCGGTGTACCAGCCGTCGCCGACGTACCAGTCCTCGATGCGGTCGAGGCCGTCGTCGATGTCGCTCCGGCTGTACGGAGCACCCACCGAGGCGAGGAACTGCTCCGACACGACCTGGAACAGCCGCCAGTTGTTGTCCCAGGTGCGGGCGGAGACGAAGCCCGACAGCCAGTCGACGACCCGCTCCTGGACCCGGACGTCCAGCCGGTCCCAGATCCAGGGGCGCGTCTCGTGCAGACCGATCGCGATCGACGCGGCCTCCACCATCTGCTGGGAGCAGTCCGTGAGGACCGGCCAGGCCTCGGCGCTGTCACGGTCCGTGCCCGTTGTCAGACCCTCCGTATACCTTTCGATCAGGTGGGGAGAGACGTCGCCGCCACCGTGCCCGCCCGCGCCCGCGATCCGGAAGGAGGCCAGCAGGAATGTCCGTGCGTACCCTTCGAGGCCGTCCAGGACCACCCCCGACCAACTGGCCCGTCCCGGCAGCCGGTACTGCGCGAAGCCCGGTGTCGCGTACGGGAGCACAGCGTCCAGCTGCCGGTCGGCGAGGGCCTCCCAGTGCGCCCGGGTCCAGCCCGTCAGCGGGGAGCGGACGCGGTCGGTGGGCGGCAGGCGCAGATGCGGTGCGGGGTCGGGTGCGGGCATGGCTGCGGGGTCTCCTCTCAGGAGAGCTCGGCGGTGTGGCTGTGGCCCCGGGAGCCGCCGACCCGCACCGTCAGGACGGGACGCCGGCCGGGGACGACCGTGACGGAGTCGTCGGCGCGCACGACCCGGCGGACCGAGCAGGGAAGCTCCACGGTCAGGGTCTCGGCCGTACGGCCCGGGTCGGCGACCGAGACGGAGACGCCGTCCCGGTGACGGCGCACCAGGATCGTGGCAGGGCCGGAGGAGGTGAGCCCGGCGACGGAACCGGGCTGCCAGAAGTGCGCGGCGAGCAGGCCGTCCCTGCGCGCCTCGATCGCCTGCACGGTCGCGTCGTTGGCCAGGACGCGCACCGGACGCGCGTGGTGCCAGACGCCGGTGGCCACGGCCGACGCTCCCGGGAGCAGGACGTAGGCGTACGAGGCGGCCGTCGGGGAGACGCCGTGGTCGAACCAGAGAGTGGCGTAGCGGCGGGTGACCGGAGTCGTGCTCCCTCCGGTGTCCGCGCCGATGTTCAGCGACCGCCAGCTTCCCGTGCGCTCCTCGCGCAGCGCGCGCACCACCGAGGTGGCCTCCCGGCCGGGGTGGTCGGGGAAGACGTAGCCGCCGACCCCCTCGAGATGGGCCCAGCCCGCGCCCGCGAGGGCCGCGGACCAGCCCTGATCCCGGGGCTGTCGCCGCCCGTCGACCCGCAGGTCCGGGACGCCGTCGGCGTGCAGGTTGCGGTTCTCGACGATCGTCTCGACCGTGCGCCCGTCGCTCGCCGTGATGTCCGCGCCGAGCGCCACGACCGCGTTGTCGAGGAAGAACCACGCCTTCTTGGCGCGCAGGGAGCTGCCGTCCGCGATCAGCTCCATCGCCGCGGCCCCGTAGCGGCCGCCGAGCGCGGCGCCGCCCGCGACCGTGTTGGCGGGCCGGAAGGTGCCCGTCCCGCCGCCGGTGCCGATGTCCGCGCGCGGCCGGGTGTCCACCGTCGTTCCCGGCAGCCGGTAGGGATCGACCGTGGGCCAGAAGGCGTCGCCGAAGGCGTCGAGGTCGTCCCCGTCGTACAGGTACGTCATGCCGTCGCCGGTGTACCAGGCGTGCAGGTTCTCGCCGTTGCCCGCCTCGTAAGCGGCGATCCGCCGCGACGACAGGGCCAGCGCCAACGCCCAGCCGGGCCGCCGGTGGACCACCCGGTCCATGTCCGCGAAGACATGGTGCCCGGTCAGCCGCTCCGCGGGCCGCACCTCCGGATCCGTCAGCAGCGCCTTGGCGCGCGCCAAGGCGGGTATGCCCACGAGGCCGACGTACGGAGTCTCACGGTTGCGCTCGATCCAGCCCCGGGCGACGGAGCGCCACCGCGCGGCGTACGGCTCCGGGGCGCCGGCGGCCAACTGGACGATGTGGCTCACGGTGGTCGCGCCGTCCTGATGGTCCCGGGCGCGCTCCCGGGAGACGGCGCGGCCACGAACGGCGTCCATCATCAGACCGTCGAAGAGAACGGGCGTGAAGGACCGGTCCACCGCCTCGTACAGCACGTCGACGCGCGGGTCGCTCACGGCCCACCCGGACCCGGCGAGCAGGGCGATCAGCTGGCCCGCGCCGCCCAGGAGGACGGAACCGTAGGTCCCGGTGTAGGCGACGGAGCCGTGCTGGACGAACGAGCCGTCGGCGTAGAAGCCGTCGCCCGAGGTGACATGGGCGAAGAGGCTGTTGCGCCCGCCGTCGCGGACGTCGGACAGCCCGTCGCGGGCGAGCGCGACCACGGCCCCGTCCCGGGCGAGCAGACCGCGCAGGGCGACGATGAGCGCCTTGTCGGCGCGGTTGGCCCCGGTCTCGGCGAGCGTCGGGATGTTGGTGCGCCGGTCGGGGTTCGGGACGAACCGGGCGACGGTGGCGAGGTACGCGGCGAGGTCCTCGGCCGGAAGGCGCGCGCGCAGCAGGACGCAGGTGTCCATCAGCGCGCGGGGCGAACCGATCTCCCAGAACCACCAGTTGCCCGACTCGGTGCGGTTCGGGTGGTAGCCGACCGTGTGGAGGAAGCGCAGGCTCGTGACCAGGGTGTCGAGGACGTCGGCGCGTGCGGTGAGGGAGGTTCCGGGCGTGGCCCAGGCGAGTGCGATCGTACGCAGCCGGGGGTAGCTCTGGCCGAACTTGTCCGGGCTGGAGGCGGGGGACAGGTCGGGCCACAGCGCGACCCGGCCCGTCGAGGTGTCCAGGGCCCGCAGCCAGGCGGTGGCCTGAGCGTCCAGGGCGCCGAGCGCCGCCGCGAAGTCGGGGTCGGCGGGGTCGAACGGGCCGCCCGTGAGCTGCTGTTCGGCACGGGCGAGCCACGGCTCGAAGGGGTCGTCCGCCGCCGTGGGTTCGGCCGCGTGCGCGGCCGGGCCGGGGAGCGTGAGTACGGTCGAGGCCGCGAGGGCTCCGACGGCGCCTGCGGCTCCGGCGAGGGAGAGGGCGAGGGTCTGGCGTCTGGTGAGATCCATGATGATCGCGTGGCCCTTCGGTTCAGTCCGTCAGGGTGGCCGGGTCCACGGCCGGGGTGGGCAGCTGGAGGGCGGCGAGGGCCGCCCGGGCCTCGGCGTCGAGGGGGAACGCCCAGGTGTGCGCGAAGAAGTCGGTGAGGTCGTGGCCGGCGACACGGCTGGCGTAGACGGCGAGGTTCCGGTACCTCTTGGCGGTCTCCGAGGGGTCCGACTGGGGGTTCTCCTCCCGGACCAGCCGGTGCATCCGCGGCCAGAAGTCGGCCCCGAACGCGAGCTCCAGCTGCCGCAGCGGCACGAGCTTCTCGTACGCGCCGAAGGACTTCTCGTAGCTGAGGCCCGCCGTACCGAATTTGGCGAGGGCGGACTGGAAGTGGTTCAGGCCGGTGGTGGGGTTCACGGTGAGGAGGTTCGAGGTCTGGCCGAGGGCGCGCTGCACGGCGAGGGAGTAGATGTTCACCGTGACCTCGGTGAGGCCGGCGGGCTTGTACGCCATCTGCTGATGGAGGTGGCCGAGTTCGTGGTAGAGGCCCCAGCCGCGCGTGCGGAGCCCCTCGACGGTGATCGCGCGGTCGAGGTAGGCGCGCGGGAAGCCGTTGTAGCCGTGGGTGGCATAGGCGCCGACGCCCGAGGGGACCACCGACACCTCGGTGAAGTGGAAGCGCCCGGCCTGGCGCCGGTGAACCGGCTTCGATCCGTCGAGACCGCTGACGGCCGCCTCGGCGTCGATGATCGTCTCCAGGAGGCGGAGGAGCGCCGCGTGGTCCTGGTCGCGGTGGAGCAGGGCGCCTTCCCTGGTCAGCGTCATGATCGAGCGGGGGCCGTGGAGTTCGACCACGGGTACGTCGGTGAGCGCGTCGAGCGCGTGCTGGAACTCCGCTTCCCGCGTGTGGCCGAGGCGGAACACCGGCATGGGCGTCGCACCGGAGACGAGGCGGACGCCCGCGCGCTCGCCGTCGCCGGCGAGCGTGAGGTAGACCGGGCCGCCGTACGGGTCGACGACGGTGTGGGTGCCGGGGTAGAGCGGGTAGGAGCGGGGCGCCTTGAGAGTGGCGTGGTAGTAGTCCCACTGGCCGATCCAGAGAGTCGGCACGAGCCCGTCGTACGGCCGTACCTGCACGCGGAGTTCGCGACCTGCGGGCAGGTACCGACCGGTGGGCTGGAACTCGCTCGCCCGCAGTGCCTGCCCGAGGCGCAGGCGCTCGGCCTCGGCGGTCGGTCGGCCGACAGCGGTGACGGAGCAGCCGCCGGCCGCGTAGGCAGGGCCTCCGGTACCGAGCGTGAGAGCGGCGCCCGTGAGCGCGGCCGCGCCGAGGAACGTACGGCGGGAGGGGGACGGGGGCGGGGAGGAGGGGCGCATCGCGGGCTCCTGGGGCAGGGAGGCGGTGGTGTGCTGCTGCTGATGGTGCGGTGATGCGGCGCCAGCATGTAAGCGCTTGCTATGAAGTTGCAAGGGGTCCCGGGGAGTTACTACCTGTTTCTATGTCACCGGCGTGGCGCGGCCACGGAGTCGCGCACCACGATGTGCGTCCCCAGACGCAGCCGGCCCGTGGTCGGTGCGCGCCAGTCGTCTTCGTCGCCGCCGTTGAGGGCGACGCGTACGGCCTGACGGCCCATCTCCTCCAGGGGCACCCGCACCGTCGTGAGCCGGGGCCGCATCTCCTGGGCCACGGGTACGTCGTCGTAGCCGACCAGGGAGACGTCCTGGGGCACCCGTACCCCCGCCTCCTCCATGGCCTGCAGCGCGCCCGCCGCCACGATGTCGTTGGCGGCGAAGACGGCGGTGAAGTCCAGGCCCTCTCTGAGGAGTTCGGTCATCCGGCGGTAGCCGAAGGACCGGCTGAACGCACCCGGTTGCTCCAGCTCCGGGGCGTGCTCGACGCCCCGCAGTTCCAGGGCGCGGCGATGGCCGGCGAGCCGGTCGATGGTGGTGGAGAGGCCGACGGGCCCACCGAGATACAGGATGCGCTCGTGCCCCTGGGCGACGAGGTGGTCGGTGATGGCGAAGGCGCCGCCCTCGTTGTCGTACTCGACGCCCACCGTGGGGTCGTTCTCGCCCAGGGAAGGCCGTCCGCACAGCACGAGCTTCGCGCCGCCCGCGTCCAGCTCGTGTGCCCTGCGGGCCAGTTCGGACTGGTAGGCCCGGTCGGCGTAGCTGCCGCCGACGAGTACCACCGCGTCGGCGCGGCGCTCGAGCATGAGCTCGATGAAGGCGAGCTCGCGCTGTGGGTCGCCCTGGGTGCAGCAGACCAGGCACAGCCGGTCCCCGGCGGTCGCCTCGCGTTCGACGCCCCGGGCGATGTAGGCGTAGAAGGGGTCGACCACGTCGTTGACGATGATGCCGACCGTACGGCCCGAGGCTCCGGCCAGCGCCCGCGCGTGGGCGTTGACCACATAGCCGAGTTCCCGCATGGCCGCCTCGACGCGCTCGCGGGTGGCCGTGGCGACCGGGTAGTTCTGGTTCATCACGCGGGAGACCGTCGCCGTCGACACCCCCGCGTGACGGGCCACGTCGACGACGGTCGCCCGCCGCTGCCCGCCGACACCGGGACCGGCGCCTGGGGTGGTGCCCGGAGTCGTTCCCGTGGGCCCGTTCATGCGATGCGCTCCAGGTCTTCGAGGAGTACGGGGTGGTTGAGCGGGACCCCGCGCGCGAAGCGGGCCAGTTCGTCGACGGCGAGCGCCCCGAGGCTGCCCACCTCGTTGCCCTGCGCGCCGGCCAGGTGCGGGGTGAGGAAGGCGTTGGGCAGCTCCCACAGCGGATGGTCGACGGGCAGGGGTTCCGGGTCGGTCACGTCGAGGACGACGTCGATGCGCCCCTCGGCCACATGGGCGGTGAGGGCCTCGGTGTCGACGAGCGGGCCCCGCGCGGTGTTGACCAGGAGCGTGCCGGGCCGCATCAGGTCCAGGCGCCGCGCGTCGAGCAGATGCCGGGTCGCGTCCGTGGCGGGTGCGTGCAGGGTGACGACGTCGCTGGTGGCGACGAGGGTGTCGAGGTCGGTGAGGGTCGTACCGAGCCGCTCGGCCTCCGCCGCGTCGACGTACGGGTCGTACAGCAGGATCTCGGCGTCGATGGAGCGCAGCAGCTGGATGACGCGGCGCCCGATGCGCGACGCGCCGACCACACCCACGGTGATGCCGTGCGTGCCGAGCCAGCGGAACCGGTCGAGGTCGGAGGCGGTGCGGTGCGAGCGGCGGTCGCGGTAGAGCTGGGCGAGCGGGAAGGCGCGCTTGGCGCCCAGGATGATCGCGGCGAGCGTGAACTCGGCGACCGGCACGGCGTTGGCCGCGGCCGCGGAGGAGACCGTGATCCCCCGCTCGTACGCCGCGCGATCGAGGAACGTCTTCACGGTGCCGGCCGAGTGGATCACCGCTTCGAGGCGCGGCGCCCGGTCGAGGACCGTGGCGTCGATGCGGGGACAGCCCCAGCCGGTCAGCAGCACCTCGCATTCGGCGAGGGCGGCGACAGCCCGACGGCTGGTGAATTCCTTGAGGAGGTAGGGGGGTTGGATGTTCGCGATCTCCTCGAGGCGGGCGCGGACGGCCGGCGGGAAGACGTCGTCGAGGAACGCGACATCCATCGCCAGGACCGTACGGGGCCGCCTCGGGGGCGGTGTGGCGTCGAGGGGGCCGGTGGGTACCGGCGCCTCATCAGTGGTTCGCACCCTGCCTCCGGACAGTAAGCGTGTTCTATGAGGTGACCGAACGCTAAGGACTGCGCGAGGGAGCGTCAAGCAGGCGGCTCTCATCGGCAGGCCGCGTCAGGCGGCATCAAGCCACATCGGCGTGGGTCGGATCCCTTGACGCCCGGGGTAAGCGGTTACTACGTTGCCGCCTCATGGCAGACACAACGCCCTCTCCACCCCTCGCCGTGCACCGTCTCTCCCTGCGGCAACGGCTCAAGCGGGACAAGGTGATGCTGCTGCTGACCCTGCCGGGACTGCTGTACTTCGTGGTGTTCCACTACGTGCCGCTGCTCGGCTACGTTGTGGCGTTCCAGGACTACCAGCCGTACCTGGGCTACACGCAGAGCGCATGGGTCGGCTTCGCCAACTTCTCCTCCGCCTTCGCCGATCCGGCGTTCTGGTCGGCCACCGGCAACACCCTGAAGATCGCCCTCGTGCAACTGGTGTTCTTCTTCCCCGTGCCGGTCGGACTCGCGCTGTTGCTCAACAGCATCGTGAGCGACAAGGTCCGGCGGTTCGTGCAGAACGTCGTCTACCTGCCGCATTTCATCGGCTGGGTCATCATCGTCTCGATCTTCCAGCAGATCCTGGGCGGCGCGGGCGTCGTCCCGGACCTTCTCGGCCAACTCGGCCTGCCCCGCTACGACATGACGACCGATCCCGGCGCCTTCCCCTGGCTGCTCGCCCTTCAGGTGATGTGGAAGGACGCGGGATGGGGCACCATCATCATCCTCGCCGCCCTGCTCAACATCGACCGCGGCCTCTACGAGGCATCCGCGATCGACGGCGCGGGCCGGCTCCGCCGGCTCTGGCACGTCACCCTGCCGGGCATATCACCGGTCATCATCCTGCTGCTCATCCTCAACCTCGGTCAGATCCTCTCCGTCGGCTTCGAGCAGATCCTGCTCCAGCGCGACGCGGTCGGCCCCGGTGCCGGTGAAGTCCTCGACACCTACGTCTACTTCCACGGCATCAAGGACAACGACTGGGGCACCTCGGCCGCCGTCGGTCTCGTCAAGGCGGTCATCGGCACCGTCCTCGTCCTCGGCGCGAACAAGTTCGCGCACCGGCTCGGCCACGAAGGGGTGTACCGAGGTGCTGACCGCTGACTCACAGAAGACCAGGCAGGAGCCCACGGCCGGCAGCGCCTCGAATGGCGACAGGGCGCCCGTCCGGACGGCGGGCCCGGCTTCCGCCTCGTCGGCGGCCTCCGGCGGACGGCCCCCGTGGATGGAGAAGCCCACCCGCCTCGGCCTCCTCCTCAAGGGGGTGGTGCTGGTCCTGGTCGTGTCGGCGGTCGCCTACCCGCTGCTGGGGGTGATCGGTACGAGCTTCGCCTCGCAGACGGACATCATCAGGAGCCCGGGCCTGGTCCTGTGGCCCGACC
Source organism: Streptomyces sp. NPDC026092 (assembly GCF_040638605.1). Lineage (NCBI taxonomy): Bacteria > Bacillati > Actinomycetota > Actinomycetes > Kitasatosporales > Streptomycetaceae > Streptomyces > Streptomyces sp. NPDC026092. The sequence continues at coordinate 297,101 of NZ_JBEZYN010000008.1, read as the reverse complement.
ACCCCACCCTGGAGGCGTACCGCACGGTCCTCAGCGGCGGGGTCGTCACCCGCGCACTCCTCACCAGTCTCGTCGTCACGCTCGTCGGTACGGCGTGCAGCCTGCTGGCCACCATCGGCATGGCCTACGGACTCTCCCGCCGCGAAGTGGTCGGCTCGCGATTCATCCTGATGACCGCCCTGTTCACCATGCTCTTCGACCCGGGCATCATCCCCAAGTTCCTCACCGTCAAGGAGCTCGGCCTCTACAACACCTTGGCCGCCCTTGTCCTGCCGACCATGGTCAGCGCCTTCAACCTCGTCGTCCTGCGCTCCTTCTTCATGAACCTGCCCGAGGAGCTGTACGACGCCGCCAAGGTCGACGGCGCGGGGGACTTCCGCACCCTGGTCCGCATCGTTCTGCCGCTCTCGAAGGCCGTCCTCGCCGTCATCGGCCTCTTCTACGCGGTGACGTACTGGAACGCCTTCTTCAACGCGATGCTCTACCTCAACGACGCGGAGAAGTGGCCCCTGGCGATGGTGCTCCGCACCTTCGTCCTGCAGGGCCAGTCCCTGGAAGGCGCCTCGGTCGGCGAGTCCGTCGCCCCTCAACAGGCCGTCCAGATGGCCGTGCTGGTGATCGCCGTCGTCCCGATCCTCTGCGTGTACCCCTTCCTCCAGCGCTACTTCACCAAGGGGGTGCTGACCGGAGCCATCAAGGGCTGAGCCCCGCTCGCCTCCCCGCACGACACACCCATCACCCCTCGCCCCAAGGAGTCGCTCGTGCCGTTCGCCCGTAGATCCGCGTCGCTCGACCGCAGGACCCTCCTGCGCGCCTCCCTCGGCCTCGGCCTGGGACTGGCCGCCGCGCCCCTCCTCTCCGCGTGCGGCGAGGGCGGCGGCACCGCGGGGAAAGCCGTCGCGAAGAGCCGCGGCGCCCTTCCCCGTACGGTCGCCGCGAACTCCGTCACGGCCGACCTGGCGGGTACCACCACCGGTGTCCCGCACGCCTACTTCAGCTACCCCAAGTCCCCGGTCCGCTCCGTCCGGGGCACCCCGTTGAAGGGTGTCCAACCCATCAAGGCCATGACGGAGACCTTCGTACCCCCGGCGCCCGGCCGCGCGCAGAACGCCGCCTGGCAGGCCATCGAGAAGCGGCTCGGCGGACAGGTCGACATCACCGCGGTGCCGGCCGACGACTACGGCACCAAGTTCTCCACGATGGTCGCGAGCGGCGATCTCGCCGACCTCTTCATGTACCCGGAGACGGGCGGTGTCGCCCACAAGGCCGCCTTCTTCGCGTCCCAGTGCGCCGACCTCACCCCCTTCCTCTCCGGCGACCACGTCAGGACCTACCCCAACCTCGCCGCGATCCCGGCCGGCGCCTGGCAGGAGTGCCTGTACGGGGACAAGCTGTACGGCGTCCCCATCACCCGCTACGGAACCTCGGGCGCGGGCTTCTACCGGCACGACCTGTTCCGCGAGGTCGGAGTGGAGAGCCTCGACGCCCTATCGAGCCTCGACCGCTTCCTGGAGGTGTGCAAGGAGCTGACGCGCCCCAAGGAGAAGCGGTACGCCATCGTCGCGGGCGTCACCAACCTGCTCGCGATGTCGGCCGGCGCGCCCTACCAGTGGGCCATGGACAAGAAGACCGGCAAGTTCACCGCGGACCTGGAGACCGACGCGTACCGCCACGCGGTCGAGACGGCCGCCGAGCTGTACAAGGCAGGCTGCTACTACCCCGGCACGCTCCAGATGAGCGGAGCCCAGAAGGCGCAGTACACGGACCTGTTCAAGAACGGCAAGGGCGCGTACGTCTACGACGGCATGCCGCCCTACCTGGCGCCCTCCACCGGCTACGTCGAATCCATGGCCGCCGTCGACAAGAGTTTCGACGTCCGGCCGATGGTGCCGTTCGGCCCCACGGCCGTGGCCTGGTCCGACAACACCACCCTCAGCCAGACGTACATCAAGAAGGCGCCCAAGGAGCGGGTCGAGGCGATCCTGCGCCTGCTCGACTTCATCGCCGCGCCGTTCGGCACCGAGGAGTACACCCTCATCAACTTCGGGGTGGAGGGCACCGACCACACCCGCGACGCCCGCGGCAACCCCGTCCTCACCGCGCGCGGTTCGCTGGAGGTCGGCGTCCCCTGGGGGAAGCTCTCCTCCGGCACCCCGGCGCTCTTCTCCGCCACGAACAAGGACGCCGTGACCCACGCCCACCAGGCGTACACGCGGCTCATCCCCAAACTGGTGCGCGCCGACCACCTCGACTTCACGTCCCCGACCTGGGACTCCGAGGGCAGCGGCAGCCTCGGCACCCTCAAGGGCGACGGCCTGAAGGACATCATCGCCGGACGCAAGTCCATGAAGGACTACGACGCCCTCGTCAAGGACTGGCTGGCCAAGGGCGGCGAGAAGGCACGCGCCGAGTTCGAGGAAGCGGCCCAGCAGAGCACGAAGGAGACCGCCAAGTGACCCGCACCCTGCGCACGGCCGTCCTCACGGCCACCGCTTTCGTCGCCCTCACCCTCTGTGCCGCACCCGGCGCGCGGGCCCAGGACGCGTTCGATCCGAAGCCCGGTGCGGACGGCGCGGGCGACCCGCTGTTCCCGACGCTCGGCAACGGCGGCTACGACGTCCTCCACTACGACCTCTCCTTCGACTTCACCCCCGTCACGTACGACTTCGGCGGCGTGATGAAGATCTACGCGACCGCGACCCAGGACCTGTCCTCCTTCAACCTCGACATCGACTCGCTCGCCGTCGACGAGGTGACGGTGAACGGCAAGGCGGCCACCTGGGCCGTCTCGCTCGGCAAGAGCGGCCAGGAGCTCACGGTCACCCCCGCCCGCGCCCTCCACGACGACCTGCCCTTCGTGGTCACCGTCGCCTACCACGGCAACGGGAAGACGAAGCCGGTCGGTGCGCCCGGCTGGCGGTACATGAGCGACGGCGGCTTCGTCTCCGCCGCCCAGGCGTCCCGCGCCGACACCTTCGCGCCGGTCAACGACACCACCAGGGACAAGGCGACCTGGTCCTTCCACCTCACCGCCCCGGACGGCTGGACGCCGGCCGCCAACGGCACCCTCATCGGCTCCCGGGCCGTCGCCGACCAGAAGACCACCTGGGACTTCGTCCTCGGCTCGCGCATGGCGCCGGAGCTCCTCGGCATCTCCGTGGCGCGGCAGACCATGCTGACCGGAGAAGGGCCGCACGGCATCAGGCTGCGCCACTACGTCCCCGCCGACCAGGTCGCCACGTACCAGCCGATCGTGGAGCAGACCGGCGAACAGATCGAGTGGCTGGAACAGACCCTCGGCGTCCGCTTCCCGTTCTCCACCTACGGGATGCAGATCGTCCGCGACGGCTACGGCGACGCCCTGGAGAACCAGACGCTCTCCCTGTTCGGGCCGGGCTGGTTCAAGAACGCCGCCACCTCACGGACGTACACCAACGTGATGATCCACGAGCTGACCCATCAGTGGTTCGGCGACTCCGTGACCCCGACCACCTGGCAGAGCGCCTGGCTGAACGAGGGCCCGGCGGTGTACTACGCCGCGCTCTGGGCCGACCAGCAGGGCTTCTCCTCGATGGAGGAGAAGATGCGGACGGCGTACGCCAAGCTCGACGCCGTCCGCACAACGGACGGTCCGCCCGGGCTCCCCACCGCGCTCGGCGGCTTCAACATCTACGACGGCGCCGCCGTCACCCTGTACGCGCTCCGGCAGCAGATCGGCCAGGCGGACTTCGACGCCGTCATCACGTCCTGGCTCGTGAAGCACCGCGGCGGCAACGCCGACACCCAGGACTTCATCGACCATGCCGTCGAGGTCACCGACGACCCGACCCTGCGGCCCTTCCTGGAGGACTGGCTCTACAGCACCGAGAACCCGCCCATGCCCGGCCACCCGGACTGGACCTGACACACCGTGAAAGAGAAGGGCCGATCGATGACCGACCTCCGTCTCGGAGTCCTTGGCCACGGACTGCGCGGCTCCCTCGCGCGCACCGCCCACCGGCCGGGAGCGGGCTCCCGCGTCACCGCCCTCGCGGAGCACGACGCCCAGGCACGGACGGAGGCGGCCGTCGCGTTCCCGGGCGCCGTGATCAGCGGCGATCACCGGAAGGTGGTGGAGGATCCCGACATCGACGCGATCCTCGTCCTGACCCCCGACCACACCCACGCCGACCTCGCCTGCGAGGCGCTCCGCGCGGGCAAACCGGTCTTCGTCGAGAAGCCCCTCGACATCACCGTCGAACGCTGCGACAGGATCCTGCGCACCGCGTACGAGACCGGGACGCGCCTCTACGTCGGACACAACATGCGCCACATGCCCGTCGTCCGCCTGATGCGCGACATCATCGCCCGCGGCGAGATCGGCGAGGTCAAGACGGTGTGGGTACGGCACTTCGTCGGCTACGGCGGCGACTGGTACTTCAAGGACTGGCACGCAGAACGGCGCTGCACGACCGGACTGCTCCTCCAGAAGGCCGCCCACGACATCGACGTCCTGCACTGGCTCGCGGGCGGGACGACGCGGCAGGTGCAGGCGATGGGCGAGCTGATGGTCTACGGGGACAACCCGCACCGCCGAGCGCCCGGCGAACCCAAGGCCGAGGACTGGTACACCAAGGACGGCCACTGGCCGCCGCACACCCAGCGCGCGCTCAACCCGGTCATCGACGTCGAGGACGTGTCCCTCGTCAACATGCGCCTCGACAATGGTGTGTTGGCCGCGTACCAGCAGTGCCACTTCACCCCCGACTACTGGCGCAACTACACCGTCATCGGCGACCGTGGCCGGCTGGAGAACTTCGGCGACGGTCCCGGGGGAGTGGTGAGGGTGTGGAACTCCCACCGCTCCGGCTACCGTTCGGAGGCCGACGCCGAGTACCCCGTGCCCGCCGCCGAGGACAACGCAGGACACGGCGGTGCCGACCCGCTCCTGATCGACGAGTTCGTGCGCTTCGCCCGCGAGGGAGGTCGTACGGACACCTCCCCGGTGGCCGCCCGCATGGCCGTCGCGACGGGGGCGGGGGCCACCGAGTCGCTGCGGGACGGTGGAAGGCCACGCGAGGTCCCGGACCTCGACCCGGAGCTGATCGCGTACTTCGAGCGCGGTCAGACGCGTGCGGGCCGAGGTCCGGGGAGGTGAGGAATCAGCAGGCCGGTGGCGTCGTACCGCCTACGCTGATGCGCAGGTCCGCCCCCGAGGCGCCGACCGAGCACACCTTCACCGCGGCGTTCGCGACCTCGTCCGCCAGCGTCATGCCCGCGGCCAGCGGCGCGTCGTCGGTCGTCGCCGTCCCCGGTGTGGCGTCCACGAGCCGGTTGTGCACGGTGCCGCCGGCGGTCACGATGCGGACGATCACGCCGTTGACCAGGGGATCGGTCGAGAGGTAGTCGTCGTACGGCGGGGTGGCGCGGCGGTACTCGAGCGACAGGTACCCGCCGTCACCGCGAGGGACACGGAACTCCTGGGTCCCGCTCACCCCGAGCACGCCGAGCGGGTAGGTGCCGCTGCTCGTCGGCCTGACCACCTGGGCGTCGGGGGTCCAGCCGGCGAACTGGCGGTAGTCGACGGGGTAGAGGTGCATGCCCCCACCGCCCATGGTGTCGGTCGGGTCGTCCCCGCCCGCCACCGTGCAGGAGGCGTTCACCCGCGTCACGGTGCCGGAGACGGGGCAGGCGCGCAGCGTGTCGGAGTGCTGGAAGCCCAGGTTGTGGCCGAACTCGTGGGTCCACATCCACGTCTTGTGGCCCACGCCGTTGGAGATGATCCAGTTCCCCGGCATGGAGGCGAGCCCTTCGAAGGAGCAGCCCGCATGGCGCGAGATGTCGATGAAGAGGTAGTCGTACGCATCCGGATTCACGCCCCGCGCGAGGGCCGCCGCCCGTGCCGACGCACGGATGTCCGCCGACACGCAGGTGGCGGGACGCGCGCCCAGGTCCACACCCGTGAGCACATCACCTGTCAGGTTCAGTTTCCCGTCGGACACCTCGGTGACGTACGAGCGGAGTGAGGGGTAGCCGGTGCCGAGGACCGCCTGCTCGACGGGGGCGGGGTCGACGGGGGTGGTGTCGTTCCAGTGGGTGGCCATCAGGAGCACCCTCTTCTGGCCGGTCACCGGCCGCACGGGCCAGCCCGCGAGAAAGGCGTCGGCGCTCCATCCGCGCATGGAGCCGTAGTCGGTGGCACCGCCCTGAGCGGTGCAGTCCCCGACCTGAGGAACGTTGCTTCCATTGAACGTCCTCAGACAGTTGCCCAGTTGGGCGTCGGCGCGGTACTTGTTCCGGAGCTGGACGTACCCGTTGCCCTGGTCGACGGCCTGCCACAGCCGCATGGACGTGTAGTCGGTGGCGCCGCCCTGCCCGGTGCACTCACCGACCTCGACGGCGCTGCTGCCGGAGAACGTCCGCAGGCAGTTCCCGAGCCCGGCGTCGGCCCGGTACTTGTTCTGCACCAGGACGTACCCGTTGCCCTGGTCGACGGCCTGCCACTGGCGCATCGAGGTGTAGTCGGTGGGGCCGCCCTGGGCGGTGCAGTCGCCGACTTCGACGGCGTTGCTGCCCGAGAACGTCCGCAGGCAGGTCCCGAGCCCGGCGTCCGCCCGGTAGTCGTTCTCCACCAGCGTGTATCCCGCGGCCAGTTCCGCGGTGGCGGGCGTGCTGCCCTGCCCTGGTGGCGCCGCGGTGGCGGGCGCGTACGAGACCATCGCGCCGACCGCGAGGAACGCGGTCAGCAGGGCGGTGACCCGCCCGGTGAGCACTCGTGCGAACGGTCCTGGCATGTGTCCTCCGAAGGCGTGAGGGGGTGTGCCGAGGGGAACCGCGTCCGGGCATGGCTCTGCGCGGGCGTTCGGCCACCGATTGCCCGCCAGGATGTAAGCGTTTGCTATGCCGGGCAAGAGCGGCCGCAAAGTTTCTACGCGTTACTGTGCGGGCCCGGTCGACGCCGGAGGGAGAAGGTCGTCGCCCCGCGCACCTTGTGGGCGCCTCGCGAGCGACGAGAGGGGCGTCGGGTCGACGCCGTTCGGCCAGGTCGAGTGAAGACCGAAGGGGCCGGAAGAGGACAACTGGCGGCGGGCAGTAAGGAGATGGGTCCCCGCGGATCGCGGCGGCGCCGCTACTTCTGAGCTTCGTCCCGGGCGGCCTGCTGGGCGATCTGCTCCAGCACGCTCTTCGGGTCGGCGGACGGCGCGACGGCCTTTCCTATGTTCCGCTTGATGGTGTCGCTGACCTGCAGCCAGGACGGTTCGTTGACCGGGTAGAGCTGGGCACTGCGCAGCGCCGCAAGGAACTGCCCGTCGCTGGGGTCCGCCGCCGCGTCCTGGGACGCCTGGGTGGCCGACACCGTCGACGGCAGCAGGTGGTAGCGCCCGGCGAACTCGCTGAGGTTCTTGTCCTCGTAGACGAAGTTCAGGAACGAGCCCACCAGTTCGCGATTGCCGTCGTGCTTGAAGGCCATCATCCAGTCGGCGATGCCCGCCGCCGGCGGCTCCTCCCCGTCGCGCATCGCGTCCGACACCGGCATGCGCAGGGTGCCGACCTTCAGGCCCTTCGCCTTCGCGTCGTGAAGGAGCGACGGGTAGCCGTTGACCATGCCGACGTCGCCGCGCAGGAAGGCCGCGAAGGCGTCCTGCCGGTTGAGCTGGGCCGGCGGGACCGGTCCTGTCAGGTCCGGCACGACCAGATTGTCCTTGATCCAGCGGAACGTCTGCGTGTTGGGCTCGGAGGCGATGCTGTAGGCACCGGTGCTGTCGGTGTAGCCACCGCCGTTGCTCAGTTCCCAGATCAGGGCCTCGGCGTGCGCCTCCTCCGGGCCGAGCGGCAGCGCGTACGGGTAGAGCACGCCCTCCTTCTTCAGCGCCTCGGCCGCGTCCTTCAGCTCCGACCAGGTCTGCGGCGGCTTCGCTCCGGCCTCGTCGAACAGCTTCTCGTTGTAGAAGAGCAGTCGGCTGCTGGCCACGAAGGGCAGGCCGTAAAGGGTGCCGTCGACCGAGCCCGCCTCGGCGAGCGGCGGCAGGAAGTTCGCCTCCGATTTGATCGACATGACCTCGTTGGCGGCGTAAAGACGGCCCTGCGCGGCGAAATCCGAGTACGCGCCCATCAGCGCCACGTCCGGAGCGTTGCCCTCCTTGACCATGCGCGTGACCTCGCGGTCGACGTCGGCCCACGGGTAGAGCGTCACCTCGATCTTCTTGTCGGGATGGGCAGTGATGAAGGCGGCGGTCAGCTTGTCCCAGTAGGCCTTGGAGCTGGTGGCCGGAGTGGTGCCGTACTCGGGAACCACCAGGCGCAAGGTGGTCCCGTCGCTCCCGGACGAGCCGCAGGCGGTGACGAGCGAGCCCAGGAGACCGAATGCGGCCGCGGAGGCGGTCATGCCGAAGAGTCTTCGTCGCACGGATCTTTTCCTCTTGATCTTTTTTGGACAGTGCGTCCGAAATTCTCTCCTGGTCCGGGAGGTATTCGCGCCTCTTGCCGAACGGTTGTGTTCGTATCTCCAACGGAAAGGATTCCGCATGGTGTTTTCCGATATACCGGCACCTATTCCGACGCGCGTAGACCACGCCCTATGGACATTCGGTGTGGGCAACGCCACGCCCTCACACTTGTTCGTGGCGCACACGTGCTTGTGGCCGACGTTGGCCTGCATGCGAGCGGTCGCCTGAACGGGATGGCCAGGCGGTGATCATTCAGTATCGGAGCGTCACGGTGATGAGCGTTCCAGGGTCGTCGGCGTGGGTTGAGCGTCATACTCGGCGGCAATGGGGAGTGGGGAGCAGGGCCTGCGGGAGGGGTCGGTATGGGTGGCGGCGAAGTGGGGCCGTTTCCTGAGGTGTTCGGGCTTGGTGCGGTGGTTCTCGCCGAACCGCGGCGGTCCGTGTTGCGCGCCTATCGCGGTCCGAAGATGCACCTGGCGGCCGAGGACGGCACGGTCCTGGCGCACCTCCATGAGTGCGGCAAGCTCGCGTACGCCCTCCGGGACCTCGGTGGCCGGCCCCTGCTGGGGGTCGACCTCGTCTCCGGAAAGGCATTCGGCCGGCCGCGGTTCCAGGTGACCGACGCCGACGGTCAGCCGATCGGCGAGGTCCACGCGTATGGCCGCATCCATCACACCCGGCTGCTGGAGATACGCGCCGGGAGCGGCGCGTTGCGGCTCACGCGTACGGCTCTCCTGGGTAAGACCTGGTTGGTGCGGGACTCCAGCGGCGGCGAGGTCGGTCGGGTCACGGTGTCGATCGTCCGCTCGTTCGACGGGCTGCAGGGCTACAGGGTCGACCTGGACCGGCAGGCCGGGAGCGAGCAGCGGCGTCTCGTCGTGGCCGCGGCCGTGTGCCTGCAGGTGATCCGGCGCTGGCGGAGCGACCCCCGGGGCGGTCCGGCCTGACGCAGCCCTGCGGGCCGCCTCGGAAGGCCGGCCCGCAGTGCTCTCTCGCCTGCGCGCTATCCGGCCGGCCAGTGCGGCCAGGTCGGAGCGTACGCGCACCAGTACTCCGGGCAGCCGACCCGGTAGGCCCGGGTGACCGTCTCCGTCAGCGACGCGCCGGAGCGGTCCTGGGCCGTGACCTCGAGCGAGACCCAGCCGGTCTCCAACGCCGGTACGGTCACCCGTCGTTCGCCGTCCCGCCCGGAGACCCGCGCCTCCTGCCACGTGGCGCCGTCGTCCGTGGAGTACCGCACCGACACCCGGTCCACGTCCGTGCCGCCCCGCACACCCGCCTGGCGTCCGATGCCCAGACCGAACGTGAACTCCCGGTCCTGCGCGACCGAGTTGTCGCCGTCGAGGCCGGCCATGTCGTAGCGCGTGTCGAGCAGCGGCAGCGGCCGCTCATCGGCGGTGTGCTCCGAGCGGAACCGCCAGACGCCCGTGACATGCGTACCGAGAGACCAGTCGGGATGGTCGCGGTGCGCCGTCGACGTCAGCTCGTACCACTGCCCGCGACGCGGTACGTCGAAGACGCCCTGCCCCGGCTCGTCGTTGCGTGCGAGCACGCGTCCCGAGCCGTCGCGCAGCACCGTCTCCCCGGACTCCAGATCCCGCGCCGGATCCGAACGGTGGCCGCCCGCGTCCGAGAACATCGGCAGTGCGACACGGAGCTTGTCACCGTCGCGGGTGGCCTGCGCCCGGCCGTCGGGGCCCTCCGCCGACAGTGAGGGGTTGAACGGGCCGGTCAGCCAGTTGTCCTCGACCGTGCGTCCCTCGCGGTACACGGTCGGGTTCGAGTACTGCACCCCGAGCGGGCCGTCCGCGTCGATCGCGTACTCGAACGTGGCCGTCGTCCACGGCACGTCAGGCGTGTAGTACGCGGTCATCCGGTGCGGCGCACGGAACAGCGTCGACTGCTGCGCCAGCCGCAGGCCCTCGTGGGTCACCCAGCCGTAGATCCCCTTCGGATCGTTCGGGAATCCGGTGGTGCGGAAGCTGTGCTCCACGGCGGCCAGGTCACGACGACGGTCCTGCCAGTGCGCTCCCGCCGGCACACCGTCGTCCTGCTTGTGGAAGGTGAAGTAGGTGCGGTCACCGTTGCGTTCGCCCTTGATCCGCAGCGTCACCTCGCCCTGCGCGAGCCGCTCGCGCAGCAGCGCCACGCCGAGCGCATCGACGCCCAGCGGCGGATCGGCCGGGTCGAACGACGCGTACCCCGACATCAGGATCGCCGCCGGCGCCTGGGCCTTGATCGCCGCGTAGCGCCGGTCCCGCTCCTCCCAGGGCACGGACCAGCCCGTCTCGAAGAGGACGATCCGGTCCTTCAGCTCCAGGCCCGTCAGGTCCGCGCCGCTGCCCACGTCGACGACCCGCTTCTCCAGGTCCCAGTCCATGCGGCCCCAGGACACCAGACGCACCGGCACGTCCACCGGGGCCGCGGCGCCGCCGACCGTCGTGGCGAGGACGTACGGCTGCTCCCAGGAGGCTGCCGCGAAGTACGTGAGCCCGGGTATCCGGGCGCTTCCCACGGCGTACGACGTGTACGAGCCGCCGAAGATCGGGGCGGCAAGACCCGTGGGCGCGCCCGCCGCGGTCGACGAGACGATCCCGGTCGCCGAGCCCTGCTCGTCGATCCGCATCTCCGGGTCGTCGATGCCCATGGTCACCGGCTTCGCCGCGGACACGTCGAACTTCAGCGTCCGGTCGCCGGTCAGGGAGACACGGTGGGCGACGGCGACGGAGGTCTCGGGCACTCTCGCCGCGCCGTGCGCGACGTACTCCCACACCCCGCCGAAGACCCGGTAGTCGCCGACCGGCACCCGGATCTCCTCGGGTTCCGTCGTGAGCCCGACCAGCTGCGACTCACCCGTCTTCTCGTTCTGGACGACGAGGTTCGTGTACGCCGCCTCGACACCGGCCCGCTTCGCCGCGGGTTCGAGGGTGAGTGTGGCGCTCGGCCCCTCCGCGTCCACACCGACGGGTGTACGCGCCGTGCTGGCGTCGTTGCCCCGCGCGGTGATCCAGGCGCTGTGCGCGCCGGGGGAGACTCTGCTCGTGTCGATCCGTACGGTCGCGGAAGCGGTGCCGCCCGCCGGGACCGTCAGCTGCCGCGCGGTGAGCGTGACCGGGGCCTTCCCGCTCACGGAGAGGCTGAGCCGGACGTCCTTGGCGCCGCTGTTGCGATAGGTGACCGTGCGGGTGGGCGTGCCCGCGTACGGCCAGGGCAGTTCGGCGGAGACCGCGGCCGGGGCGGTGGTGACCCGGGACGCGAGCGCGCCGGGCACGTCGACGCTGCCCGAGCCCTGCTCGTACACACCCGCGGCGGCGACCGGGTCGGCGCTGGCGACAAGGGCCGCCTTGAGCTGCGACGCGTCCCAGTCGGGATACCGCTGCTTGAGGATGGCGGCCGCACCGGAGACATGAGGGGTCGCCATCGACGTCCCGCTGAGCGTCGCGTAGAACGCGCTGTCCGCGGCGTCGCCGAGCGTGCCCGCCGCGCGGGCCGCGGTGATCGCGCTGCCCGGCGCGGTGATCTCGGGCTTGACGCCGCCGTCGGCGACGGCGGGACCGCGGGAGGAGAACGAGGACATGGCGCCCTCCTTCGTCACCGACCCGACCGTCAGGGCGCTGGGCGCCGCCGCCGGCGCACCGATCGTGCGCGGAGCGCCGTCGTTGCCGGCGGCGACGACGAAGAGGGGTCCGCCGTCGGCCGACAGGGTCTCCACCGCCTGCGACAGCGGGTCGCTGCCGTCGCTCGGCAGATTCGAGCCGAGGCTCATGGAGACGATGTCGGCGTCCTGAGCGGCCGCCCACTCCATCCCTTCCAGGATCCAGCTGACGTAACCGGAGCCGCCACCGTCGAGGACCTTGCCGACGAGCAGGTCGGCCCCCGGCGCCACACCCTTGTACCGGCCCTGTGAGGTGGCGCCGCTTCCGGCGACGGTCGACGCGACGTGCGTGCCGTGGCCGTTGCGGTCGGCGACGCTCTCGTCCCAGGTGAAGTTCCGCTCCGCGGTGACCTTGTTCCTCAGGTCCGGGTGGGCCGGGTCGTAGCCGGTGTCGAGCACCGCGACCTTCACGCCCTTGCCGTCGAGGCCCTTGCGCCAGGCCTCGGGCGCGCCGGTCATGGCGACGGACCGGTCCAGGCTCGCCTTCACCTTGGCGTCGAGCCACAGCTTCCCGGCCGCGGCGGTGCGTGCTGCGCCGCCGGCCGTGCCCGTCGCCGCGAGGAAGCCCTGCCAGGCCGTCGCCGCCTCCGACTTGCGTACGGTACGGGCCGTCAGCCCGAACGCCGGATACGTCTCCCGTTGGGTGGAGCCGCGCAGCGCGGGCGAGCCGTGGGCTGTCGCGATGAGCGGGATGTCTGCTCGGGCGGCATCGTCGTACCCCTGCGCGGCGAGCGCGGTGACGTCGAAGAGCTGTCGGTCCACCCGTCCGTCGGCCAGCGGCTGCGTGGCGTCGACGGGGACGACGTACTCGTGGTCGCCGACTCTGGCCCGTGTGAACGCGATGTGCTCCCGGCCCTTTCCCGGAGTCACGCCGCTGACCTGAAGGTCGGTGCCGCTCCCGGCGAAGGTGACCCGGTCACCGCTCACCAGGGTGACGCTCCGCTGCCCGGGCACGGCACCCCCCGGCAGGCTCGCGTGAGCGGACCCGGGCCGTGAGGCTTCCGGCTCGGCGGCCGCGGGCAGCCCGGTGGCCAGCAGCGCGGCGGCACTGGCCACGACGACGGCTGCGGTCCTCGATCTCGATCTCATCCGCTGAACCAACTCCCTGAAGGTGTCGGGAACTTCACAGGGAGCCCATTGAATCCAGGAGCCGCCTTCGCGGCAGGGAAGTGGAGGGGCGGAATCCCGCCATGGCACAACACCGCCACGTCGGCGCGCGCTTGGAGCTCCTCACCCCCACAGTCCGCAACCGACGGCGTCTGGGCCGGCACACCCCATTTCATCCGCCGTACATGGAACGGGCGTTCCCGCTCGCCTACCGTCGTGGTCATGGCAGCAGGAACCTCACTGCGCGCCGCCACGTCGACCATCGGCCGGCACCCGTGTCGCGAAGTGCGGGGGCCGGCCTTTCATCGTTCCGACGGAGCCGTCATGCCCGCATGCTGCACCCCAGGTCACTCCGACGTCCCCGTCGCGACCCTCGCACCTCCTCGCCGACCGCTCCCGCCCTCCCGGGTGGCCCGGCAGTTGCTCACCCTGCCCGGAGGGCGCTTCCTCATGGGCACCGACGACCCGGAGGGGTTTCCGGGCGATGCCGAGGGGCCGGTCCGCGAGGCGGTCGTCGAACCCTTCCGGATCGCGGCGACGACCGTGACGAACGCCCGGTTCGCCGCCTTCGTCAAGGCGACCGGACACGTCACCGAGGCCGAGCGCTTCGGCTTCTCCTTCACCTTCGGGGCCTTCCTCGGAGAGGAGGTGTCCGCCGTGTCCCCGCCTGTGCAGGGCGTTCCGTGGTGGCGGGCGGTGGAGGGCGCCTCGTGGTGCCGTCCCGAAGGCCCCGGCTCACAGGTGACCGACCGGCAGAACCACCCCGTCGTCCACGTGTCCTGGCACGATGCCATGGCGTACTGCGCCTGGTCGGGCACCCGCCTCCCCACCGAGGCCGAATGGGAGTACGCGGCCCGCGGCGGCCTGGAACAGCGCCGCTACCCGTGGGGCGACGAACTCACTCCCGGCGGCCGCCACATGTGCAACATCTGGCAGGGCGAGTTCCCGACCCCCAACACCGCCGCCGACGGCCACGTGGGCACCGCTCCCGTGACCTCCTTCCGCCCAAACGGCTTCGGGCTCTACAACACGGTCGGCAACGTCTGGGAGTGGTGCGCGGACTGGTTCACCCCCGGCGAGGAGAGGTCACGGGCGATGCGCGGCGGCTCGTACCTGTGCCACGACTCGTACTGCAACCGCTACCGGGTGGCCGCCCGGAGCTCCAACACACCGGACAGTTCGACCGGCAACATCGGGTTCCGGGTGGCCGCCGACCCCGCGTAGCGCGAGCACGGGCAAGAGTCAGGCCACCGTGACACGGGCCAGAGCCCAGGAGGTGTGGTCGAAGGACGTGCGGCTGTTGGCGTCCTCGACCACGAGCCGCAGGACGCGGACGCCGCGCACGTCCAGGTCGACCTGGACCGGGCCGGTGGCCGCCGTGAGGGTCGGGGTGGTCAGCAGCAGACGGTCGTCGCCGTACACCTTGGCCCGCGTGGCGCCGAGGGTGCTCTGCTTGGCGGAGAAGTCGTCGATGCCGACCAGTGAGGTGAACCGGACCGCGCCGCCGCCGAGATGGAAGGCGACGTCGCTGGGCGCGTGGACGCCCAGGCCCTTGGGGTATGTCGTACCGGCGAAGGCGATCGACGGGCCGTCGCCGGCGGCGTTCTTGCCGTTGGACGTGTCGCGCTCCACCGGTCCCCAACCGTTCGAGGCGCTGATCCAGGCGAGGTCGGAGAGGTACGAGTCGCGGGTGGGGGCAGCGGGCGGGGTCGGGACCGTACCCGTGGCCGGATAGCGCACCGGTCCGGCCGGGGTGAGGGCGCCGCCCTCCGCGGTGAGCGTCCAGGTCTTCGCCGGGGCGGTGTTCGCGGGCGGCGTGACCCGCCAGGAGGCCGTGAGCCGACCACCGGCGGCGAGGTGGTCCGCGGTCACTGGGGAGGTGGGGGTCACGGTCCAGCCGGCAGGGGCGCGCAGAGCGAGCGAGGCCGCGGTCCACGGGCGGGAGGAACCGTTGTCGAGGGTGCCCGTCACGGTGAACGCCTGAGCGGGCACGGCCGGACCGGGCAGGGTCAGCCGGGCCCCGAACGGGACCCGCGGGTAGGCGTCCTTCCACGAGGCGCGCATCAGCGCCACCAGCTCCGCCGCCCTGGCCGGGTGCTTGTCGACGATGTTCCGCGTCTCGCCGCGATCGGTGGCCAGGTCGTACAGCTCCACCTGCCACTGGGCGTCGGGGAGGTTGCGGTCCCGCTCGGGGGCGAAGCGTACGGCCTTCCAGTGGTCCTTGCGGACCGCCTCGGCGAGCCAGGTGGCACGCCCACCGTCCTGCGCGTTGGCCCGGCTGGTGACGCCCCGCTCGTCGCGGAACCAGTACAGGTGCCCATGGCGCGCCGCGTTCGCGCTGCCGGCGAGCACGGGCGCGGCGGACAGCCCGTCGACGTCGGTGGGGGAGGGGGCGCCGCCGAGCTCGGCCAGGGTGGGGAGGACGTCGGTGAGCGGGGTGGGGCGGTCGCTCGTGCCCTGCCGGACCCGGCCGGGGCCCCAGGCGACGAGGGGAACGCGTACGCCGCCTTCGTAGAGGTTGCGCTTGTAGCCGCGCAGCGGGCCGTTCGCGTCGAACAGGTCGGGGTCGACCCCGCCCTCCTCGTGCGGTCCGTTGTCGCTGGTGACGAGGACGATCGTGTCCTGCTCCAGGCCGAGCTCCCGGATCCGGTCGATCACCTTGCCGACGAGCGAGTCGAAGTACGTGACCTGGGCCGCGTGCCCCTTGTTCGCGGCCGTCCAACTCCGGTCGGCGTACGCGCTGGAGTCGGGGATGTCGCTGGGGGCGTGCGGGACGTTCGGGGTGAGCAGGAGGAGGAACGGTTCGGAGGCGTGGCTGCCGATGAACTCCAGCGCGCGCTGCTCCAGGAGGTCCGGGGCGTACACCGCCTTCACGCCACCGGCGTTGGCGGGGATGGGTTCCTTGACGTCGTTGTGCCAGAGGTACGCGGGGTAGTACTGGTGCGCGTGACTGTGGTCGATGTAGCCGTAGAACTCCTCGAAGCCCCGGGCTGCCGGGTGACTGTCCTGGCCGGCGGCCTCCGGTCCGAACCCCCACTTGCCGATCACGGCGGTGCGGTAGCCGCGGGCCCGGAGCACCTCGGCGAAGGTGGTGTCGTCGGCGGTGAGTGAACCCTGGCCGCCGGAGGAGGGGTTGGCGCGGACCGTGGCGTGGCCGGTGTGGAGTCCGGTCAGCAGCGAGCCGCGTGACGGGGCGCAGACGGCGGCGGTGGAGTAGGCGTCGGTGAAGCGGAGCCCCTCGGCGGCGAGCCGGTCCAGGCGGGAGGTGGTGATCAGCTTCTGGCCGTACGCGCCGAGCTCTCCGTAGCCGAGGTCGTCGGCGAGGACGATGACGAAGTTCGGCGGCCGGGTGGCCGAGCCCTCCCTCGGGTCCGGAACGGTCACGGACGGCGTCGCGCGTGCCGGGCCGGCGGTCGCGGTGACGGCGGTCAGACCGAGCGCGGCGGTCGAACCGGCCAGGAAGGTACGGCGGCTGGACATGGAGGGCTGCTCCTCGGGTCCGGGTGCGGGAGGGCGGAACTCCGCCGATCATGCGCGGGGGAGCGGTACCAGGACCATGCACACGCCATGAAGAACATGTGACGGCACCCGACCCGAACACGAGCCTCGACGCGGGGCCTGTCACCGGTCGGCGGTCAGGACCTCCACGCCGAGTGCCTTGATCTGCTTCACCACGGGGTTGTTCGGGGCGGCGTCCGTGAGGAGGGCGGTGACCTTCGGCCAGGGGAGGACGCGGAAGCGGGACGCCGTGCCGATCTTCTCGGAGGAGGCGAGGACGTACGTGTCCGCGGCCCGCGCGGACAGGGCGCGCTTCATGGCCGCCTCCTCGGCGTCACCGGTGGTCAGCCCCGCCTCGGGGTGGACGCCCGTGACGCCGAGCAGACAGAGGTCGGCCGAGACGTTCTGCGCCGCCTCGACGGCGGCGGCGCCGCACGTGACCGCCGAGTGCTTGAAGACGCGGCCGCCGAGGAGGAAGAGCTCGGCACGCGGGTGGTCGAGGAGAGCCGTGGCGACCGTGGGGCTGTGCGTGATCACCGTGCAGGCGAGCTCCTGCGGGAGGGCCCGGGCGACGGCCAGGGCGGTCGTACCGCCGTCGAGGATCACGGCACCGCCCGGCCGCACCAGGCCCGCGGCCAGCGACGCGACCTTCTGTTTGCCGTCCGGGGCGACCGCCTGCCGGGCCGCGTAGTCGACGACCGCAGGAGAGACGGGAAGCGCGCCCCCGTACACCCGCTGGCACAGCCCCTCGGCGGCGAGGTCGCGCAGGTCGCGCCGCACGCTGTCCTCGGAGATCCCCAGGTCGGCGGCGACGTCCTTGGCGACGATCTTGCCCTCGCGGGCGAGCAGGGCGAGCAGGTGGTCACGTCGCTCAGCAGCCAGCATGCACACTCTCTCCTGTTTCTGCACGTTTCTGCAGGTACTGTAGCGCCCCATGACCGACCGAACCGTATCCGCCCGCCCCGGCATCGACACCCCCGACCACCGCGGCCGCACCGGTCTCGACCGGGCCGGACGCGACCTGCGCCGCAACCCGGACGTCGTCGTCCGGGATGTCGAACTCACCTCGCAGGGCTGGCACGTCCTGCGGCGGACCACCTTCGACTACCGTCGCCGCGACGGACGGTGGGAGACCCAGCAGCGCGAGACGTACGACCGGGGGAACGGCGCGGTCGTCCTGCCGTACGACACCGGCCGCGGATGCGTCCTGCTCACCCGGCAGTTCCGCTATCCCGCCTACGTCAACGGCCACCCCGACGGCATGCTCATCGAGGCGGCCGCCGGGCTGCTCGACGCAGACGACCCGGACACCGCCGTCCGGCGCGAGAGCGCCGAGGAACTCGGTGTAGTCCTCGGGCCGCTCACGCACGTCCTCGACTCCTACATGAGCCCCGGCTCCGTCACCGAACGCCTCCACTTCTTCGCCGCCCCCTACACCCCGGCCGACCGGACCGGGGCCGGCGGCGGAGTCGAGGCCGAGGGCGAGGACATCGAGGTCCTGGAACTCCCCTTCACCGAAGCCCTCGCCATGACCCTCGACGGACGCATCGCCGACGGCAAGACCGTCCTGCTGCTGCAATGGGCGGCCCTCCACGGTCCCTTCGCCCCGCAGCCGTGAGCCGCTCGGCGGCCGCGCCGGAGGTCAGACGACCGACAGGACGATCTTGCCGGTCGTACGCCCCAGCTCGCCGAGCTCGTGGGCCTTCGCAGCCTCGGACAGCGGCAGGACCGTGTCGACGACCGGCCGCACCGCGCCGCTCTCCACCAGGGCGGTGATCTCGCGCAGGCCCAGGTGGTCGGGCTCGACCAGGACCCAAGCGGCCCGTACCCCGTCGGGCGCGGTGGGCACGTCGTCCGGGCCGGGGAGGGTGACGAGCCGACCCCCGGTCCGCAGCACCTTCAGGGAACGCTCGGCCGTCTCGCCGCCGAGCCCGTCCAGAACGACGTCGACATCGGAGACAATGTCCTCGAACCGGGCCTCGCGGTAGTCGACCACCTCGTCCGCGCCGAGCTCCCGGAGCAGCTCGTGCTTGGCGGAGCTGGCGGTGCCGATGACGTACGCCCCGCGTGCCTTGGCGATCTGGACGGCGAGGTGGCCCACACCGCCGGCCGCCGCGTGCACGAGCACACGCTCACCGGGCTGTACGTCCGCCGTGTCCACGAGGGCCTGCCAGGCGGTCAGCGCGGCGAGCGGCAGAGCCGCCGCCTCGACGTGGGTGAGGGACGCCGGCTTCGGCGCGAGGTGGCGTGCAGGCGCCACGACGTACTCGGCGTACCCGCCCGCCTGCCGGGGGAAGAGCGGCATCCCGAAGACCTCGTCGCCCGGGTGGAGGTGCCCGACGCCGGGGCCCACCGCCTCGACCGTGCCGGAGACGTCCCAGCCGACGATCGGCAGCGTGCCCCACTCGATGAGGGCGCCGCTCGCGCGGGTCTTCCAGTCCACCGGGTTCACGCCGGCGGCGTGCACCCGCACCAGCACCTCGTTCAGGCCCGGCTCCGGGCGCTCCACCTCGCGCTCCACGAGCTTCTCCGGACCGCCCCACTGCTCCACGACCACCGCACGCATGCTTCTCCGCCTCGTTCCTTCTCGATCGGCGTCCGCCGGAACCTCTCCGGCGGCGACTCGTTCACGATCCCGCCTCCCGGCCTCGCGTGGTGTTGGCCCTCCGGCCACTATGTGCCAGGATTTGGCCATGGGCTTGGAAATGGACGAGACGACCCCGACAGCGCCGACACCGCACCGCGTCGCGGTGCTCGCCCTGCCCGGAGTGCCGCCCTTCGAGCTCGGGATCCCGTCCCGCGTCTTCGGCAGCGTCCAGGACGCCGAGGACCGCCCCCTGTACGAGGTCACCGTCTGCACCGCCGACGGCGCGCCCGTTCTGAGCGACGCCGGCTTCGTCGTCCAGCCCGCGGCGGGCCCCGAGGCGCTCGCCGCCGCCGACACCGTCGTCGTACCGCCGACGCACGCCATGCCCGAGTTGGGGCGCGGCGGCCCGCTGCCGCCCGAGGTCGCCGCTGCCATCGCCGGGATCCGGCCAGGGACGCGCCTGGTGTCCATCTGCTCCGGTTCGTACGTCCTCGCCGCCGCGGGTCTGCTCGACGGCCGGCCGGCCACCACCCACTGGAATCTGGCCCCCGAGTTCCGGCAGGCGTATCCCGAGGTCAAGCTCGACGAGGAGGTGCTCTTCGTCGACGACGGCGACGTGCTCACCTCGGCCGGGGTGGCCGCCGGGGTCGACCTGTGCCTGCACATGATCCGCCGGGACCACGGCGCCGCGGCGGCGAACCGGGCGGCCCGTATGTGCGTCGTACCGCCGTGGCGGGACGGCGGGCAGGCCCAGTTCATCGACCGGCCCGTGCCCGAGCCGACCCTCGCCAGCACGACCGCGACACGCGCCTGGGCCCTCGAACACCTCGGGGAGCCGCTCACCCTCGGCCAACTCGCCGAGCACGCCCGGATGAGCCTGCGGTCGTTCACCCGCCGGTTCCGGGACGAGGTCGGGATGACGCCCGTGCAGTGGCTCACGGCGCAGCGCCTGGAACTGGCCAAGCAGCTCCTGGAGACCACCGACCTCCCCATCGACCTTGTGGCACACCGGGCGGGCATCGGCTCCGGCAACTCCCTGCGCGCGCACATGCGAACGGCCTTCGGCGTCTCGCCCGCCGCCTACCGGCGCGCCTTCGGCGCGTCCGACCCCGTCGGCACGGCGGACCGGACCGGATAGGCGGTACGTTTTCGGCGGCGGCGGCGGCGGCGGCGGCAGCGGCAGCAGGTCAGCCCGCCCAGCGTCCCGCGAAGAAGGCCACGGCGAGGACCACGGAGAGCGGAACCGACACGCAGAGCCAGGCAGCGAAGAGCCGGGGCCTGCGGGACGTCCAGCAGGCGAGGCCGATCCAGAGCGGCCACCACAGGAGGGTGGCGCGGGGGATGGACATGTACCAGTACGAGGTGCCCAGCGCCCAGAGGCTGAGCGCGATGTAGACGGCCTCGGGCCAACGGCGGGCGCGCGCGAGGAGGACGGCGACGACCAGGCCGACGCCCATGGCGATGAGCTCGGCTTGCCACAGGAGGGCGTACGGGGCGGTGTAGCCGTGGTCGAAGGCGGCCTCCCAGGTGGTGCTCCAGGCCTCCCACGGGGCGTGGAACTCGCGGTACCAGCCGCGTTCTTGGGCGTGCTTCCAGGCCATCCAGTCGCCGGTGTGCCCGAACAGGTACCAGAAGTAGAGGAGTGGAGGGAGCGCGGGCAGGGCCAGCCACGGCAGTTGGCGCAGCTCGCCGCGCCGACGGGCCGTCACGGCGAAGTGGACGAGGAGTGCGGCGAGGAGAAAGAGGCCGCTGACGCGCACGGTGGTCGCGCAGGCCAGGAGGAGCGCGGCGAGCCGCCAGTCGTGGCGCAGTGCGGCGAGCCAGGCCGGCAGGGCGAAGGCGAGGAAGAGGGACTCGGTGTAGCCGACGGCGAGGAAGACGGCGCACGGCGAGACGAGCAGGAGGACGACGGTTCGGCGGGCGTCGGCCACCCGGGGCAGGTGGAGCCGGGCGATGCGGCCCATCGCGAGGACGGCGACCGCTCCGGCGACGAAGGAGATGAGGAGTCCGGCGGCGGTCCAGTCGCGTACGAAGGGGTGCAACGCCCTCAGGAGGAGCGGGAAGCCGGGGAAGAAGGCCTCCCTGTTGTCCCACTCGGCGGGCCTGGCCGCCGGGTCGTCCGGGAAGTAGCCGTCGCGGGCGATGTTGAGGTAGTGGTTCCAGTCCCACTGTCCGACGACGGCCCCGAACGGCTCCGGGTGGTGGGACTCTGGATCGCGGGGGAAGAGCCAGGCCGTGCAGTACGCCGTGAGGAGGAGGGCGACGCGCGTGAACAGATAGAGCGTCAGGACGTCACGGTCGCCCGCGTCGAGGCCGAGGCGTCGAGCACCCTCACGGCCTGGCTCGCGTACGGCTGCTGTCGGCGCCGCCGGTACGGGGGACCGGGCATATCGTTCTATGAGGGTCATAGGGGGCGTCTGCTTCTCTCTGAGGGCGTGACGGGGCGCGGGACGGCCTGAGGTGCGGTGGCGGTCCCGGAAGGGCGGGGTGGGGTACGGGCCTAGGGCCTGTCGGGCGGGGCGGTGGTCGTGGCGCCCGGCGCGACGGAGCCGGGAGGGGTGGGTGGAGGGGAGGTGGTGGTGCCGATGGCGGGCGGGCGGGTGTCGCTCGTGCTCGTACTGGACGGAGTCGGGCCGCTCACCGACGGGGTGATCGCGGGCACGACCGGCTGCGAGGAGCCGGGCAGCAGGGTGGCGAGCGCGGCGCCCCCGCCGCCCAGGACGAGGCACGCGCCCACGGCCAGGGCCGCGAGACGGCGCCGGTGGACGCGCTGCCCGCGGGCGCTGATCTCGGCGGCCGACGGGTAGGCGGCGCGGGCCCGGCCCGCGTCGGCGGCTGCCTCGAAGAGCGACCTCAGCGGGTCGTGGGACGGGCCGTCGTGGGACGGGTCGCGGGACTCATTCACCGTGTGCCTCCTCGCCGGACGGGTGGTCGGTACCAGGGCGCTCGCCCCGCTGGTCTTCGGCGCGGGGACGCTCGCCGCGCGGGTCCTCGATCCGGTGGGCGAGTGCCGCCCGGCCGCGGGACAGGTGGGTCTTGACGGTGCCGGTCGACAGACCGGTCTCGGCGGCGACCTGGTCGACGCTCAGGTCGCACAGGTAGTGCAGGGCGAGGGTGCGCCGCTGCTGCGGAGGGAGTTCCCGCAGCGCGTCGACGAGCACGAGGTGGTCCGGCTCGGGGCCCTCGACCGACGGCGGCGCGCCGCCGCGCCGCCACGCCTCTGTCGTACGCCGACGGAACCGCCAACGGCTCACCGCGAGCCGCCACGCGACCGTACGGATCCACGCTTCGGGCTGTCCGTCCCGGTCGAGCTGCCGCCGCCGGTTCCACGCCTTGACGAAGGCCTCCTGGACGACGTCCTGCGCCTCGTGCAGGTCGCCGAGCATCACGTACAACTGGCCCGTGAGCCGCGCCACCGCGTGGGCGTAGAACTCTTCGAACTCCTCGACGGTCAACGAACACTCCCGGATCTCCGACTACACCCCGCATACGCCTGCCGAGGGTCCCCCGGTTGACACGGAAACCCAGGAACAAGAGTGATCGTGATCACGCAACCGAATCCGGAGGACACGCGTCCGGGGAGCCGAAGATGGACGCACGAGAGGCGCCTGACGGGTGGAAACCCAGGTCAGGCGCCTCGACGTGTGTTCAGGGGGATCCGTGCTTCTTCGGGGCTCAGGCCGCCGCGGGGGTGTAGTGGGCGGCGTCGTCGCCCTCGATGACATGGCTGAGCGTGCCGTCGACACCGGCCGGGACGTCGCCCGCGACGGTCACGCGGTGCAGCAGTCGCGGCAGGTCGCCGTAGTCGTCGGGGGCGTAGTGCTGGGTGATGCGGTTGTCGAACAGGACGAGGTCGCCCGGCTGCCAGACCACGCGCAGGATGTTCTCCGGGCGGGTGACGTACGACTGGAAGAGGCGCAGCAGGTCGCGGGAGTCGGAGGGGCTGAGCCCGACGATGCTCTGGGCGAAGCCGCCGATGAACAGCCCCCGCTCCCCGGTCTCGGGGTGGACCCGGACGACCGGGTGGGCGGTGCGGTACCTCCGGGAGACGAACTGCTTGCGGTGCTCGGCCGCTTTCTCGCTCTTCGGGGCCGCGTAGGCGGCGTAGTCGAAGGCGTTGGTGTGCTCCGCCCACAGCTTGTCGGCCAGCTCCCGCAGGGGCTCGGGCAGGTCCTGGTAGGCGGCGCCCGAGTTGGCGATCAGGGTGTTGCCGCCGTACGGCGGGACCACGATGCCGCGCAGGGTGGACGCCTTCGGCGGCGTACGGACGAAGGTGACGTCCGTGTGCCATTGATTGGCGCGGATGCCCTCGTCGCCGTCGACCGGCAGGATCTGGGGCTGGCCTTCGACGGACGGCACGGTCGGGTGCGCGGTGGTGAGTTCGCCGAAGAGGGACGCGAAGCGGAGCTGGCCCGCCTCGTCGAGCCGCTGGTCGCGGAAGACGAGCGCCTTGTGTTCCAGGAGCGCGGAGTTGATCTCGGAGACGACGGCGGGGGCGAGGTCGGCGCCGAGGTCCACGCCGAGGATCTCCGCGCCGATACGGCCTCCGATCCTGCGGACGTCGAAGCCGGTGCTGGTGGTCATGGAAGGGGTCCTTTCGGGAGGCGATGCAGGGGGTGTTCAGGAGGTGATGGGCAGTGAGTGGCCGCCCTGGGAACCGGGCGTTCCGAGGGGAGGGCCGACGGCGCGCAGCGCGCCGGGTGTGCGGCCGCGTCCCCAGCCGATGTGCCGGCGGTAGCTGCCGAGGAGCTCGGTACGGGCCAGGTGTTCCTCGTCGCGCGCGGGGTCGTCGGCGGACAGGGGACTGGTCCGGGGTGAGACGTACAGCGCGTCGGCGGGGCAGTTCGCCTCGCACTGGAAGCAGGTCTGGCAGTCGTCGCGGCGGGCGAGTACCGGCACGCCGTCCTCGCCCCGGTCGAAGACGTCGGTGGGGCAGACCTTGATGCACTTGTCGCAGGTGATACAGCGTTCGGCCGAGACCAGTTCGATCACGAGGCCACCTCCAGGGGCACGTCCGGTGTGGTGGTCACCGGTGCGGTGGTCAGGGGCTCGGGCCGGGTCCACACCCGGTCGAGACCGCCGGTGACGATGCGGTGGTGCTGCCCGGGGTCCTGCGCCGGGAAGTCGAGCCGCTTCGCCATGCCACGGGTCTCGGTGCGGGCGAGCGCCGCCGCGTACATCCAGCGGGCATGCGCCGCCATCGCCGCCGCCTGCCGGGCCCGCACCACGTCCCCGCCCTCGGCGTGCAGTGTGGCCCGCAGCTCCTCCCAGACGCCGTCGAGGACCCGGAGGGAGGCGGTGAGCCGCTCGCCGTGGCGCAGGTAGTTCTTCTCGTACGGCAGTACTTCCGCCTGCACTGCCGTGACGACCTCACGGAAGCCGCCGGCCGGGCCCGGTGTTCCGGTGGGCCGGAGCGCGGCCTCGCCCGCCGCGACCGTAGGGCGCGCCGCGGAGCGGAAGCCGAGCGAGAAGGCGTGACGCGCCGCGCCCTGGCCCGCCCACGTGCCGGAGGAGATGGCCCACGCGGCGTTGTGGCTGCCACCGCCCGTGAAGCCGCCGCAGATCGCCTCGCGCGTGGCGGCGTCCCCGGCAGCGTAGAGCCCGGGGACGGTGGTCGAGCAGTCGTCCCCGGTGATGCGGATGCCCCCGGTGCCGCGCACGGTGCCCTCGGCGAGCAGAGTGATGGCGAAGCGCTGGGTGAAGGGATCGATGCCGAACCGGTCGAAGGTGAGGAAGAAGTTCGGCTGGGCCAGCCGCATCGCCTGCCGTGCGGCCGTGTCCGCCCGGTCCAGGCGGCAGTACACCTTCTCGCTGAGCAGCGTCCTCGCGATGACCGACCGGCCGCCCTGGCTGGCCGCACCCTCCAGGACCGTCCCGTCCTCGCGGTAGAACGTGGCGAAGGAGTAGAACGCGGTCTTCGTGACGGAGGTGCCCTCAGGGGCGATGCCGTACGCGTTGGAGAACTCCATGCCGGACAGCTCCGCGCCCACCTCCGCGGCGAACAGGGCACCGTCGCCGGTGTTGACGTTGCAGCCCAGCGCACCGCTGAGGAACGCGCAGCCGCCCGTGGCCAGGACGACCGCCCCGGCGCGCACCCGGTACGCCTGTCCGGCCTGGCGCCGGTGCCCCCGCGCGCCCGCGACCGCTCCCGAGGGGTCGGTGAGCAGTTCCGTGACCGGACTGTGGTCGAGGATCCGCGCCCCGGCCCGCTGGACGCGGATCCGCATCCTGCGCATGTACTCAGGACCCTGCAGGCCGTTCCTGAGCTGCTGTCCGTCCGGCCCGGTGGGAAAGGGGTAGCGAGCTGCCACCGCGAGCTCGTTCATGCCCGCGTACGTCTGGTCGAGGACCCGCGCCATCCAGCGCCGGTCGGCCAGGAACCCGCCCAGCGCCTCCCGGCTCGCCATGGCCGCCTCGCGCGCCGCGGGTTCCGGCGGGACGTACCAGACCCCGGTGCCACTCGAGGCCGTGGCGCCGCTCGTGCCGCAGTAGCCCTTGTCGGCGAGGACCACGTCCGCACCGGCCTGGGCCGCCTTGAGGGCCGCCCAGGTCGCCGCGGGGCCGCCGCCGACGACCAGGACGTCCGTGGTGAGGTCGAGTCCGGTCATGCGGGTCGCTCCTGCGCCGCGGCCGCCAGGGCCAGCCGGTTGGCGGGGCGGGCGAGGCCGTAGTGCTCGCGCAGCGTGCGGCCGCTGTACTCCGTACGGAACAGGCCGCGCTGCTGCAGGATCGGTACGACGTGGTCGACGAAGTCCTCCAGTCCGCCCGGCAGCAGGGGCGGCATGATGTTGAAGCCGTCGGCGGCGCCCTCCGTGAACCACTCCTGGAGCTCGTCGGCGATCTGCTCCGGAGTGCCGGCGAAGACGCGGTGACCGCGTCCTGCGCCGAGGCGGGCGATGAGTTCGCGTACGGTCAGGCCGTCGCGGCGGGCGAGTTCGGCGACGAGCGTGAACCGGCTCTTGTTGCCGTTGATGTCCCGTTCCTCGGGCAGCTCGGGCAGCGGCCCGTCCAGGGGCAGTCCCGTCAGGTCGGTGCCGAGCATTCCGGACAGCTGGGCGAGCCCGTACTCGGGGATCTGCAGCTCCGTCAGCTCCTGTTCGAGCGCGCGTGCCTCGGCCTCCGTCGAGCCGATGACGGGGGCGATGCCCGGAAGCACGAGGAGTTGGTCCTCGCCGCGGCCGTGGCGGGCCAGCCGGGACTTGAGGTCCTTGGAGAACGCCTGGCCGTCGGCGAGGGTCTGCTGGGCGGTGAAGACCGCCTCGGCGTACTGCGCGGCGAACTCCTTCCCGTCCTCCGACGAACCGGCCTGTACGAGCAGCGGGTGGCCCTGAGGGCTGCGCGGAACGTTCAGCGGACCCTGTACTCCGAAGTACTCACCGCGGTGATCGATCTGCCGCACCCGGTCGGTGTCCGCGTAGACGCCACCCTCCCGGTCGAGCAGGATCGCGTCGTCCTCCCAGCTGTCCCACAGCTTGGTGGTGACCTCGACGAACTCCCGGGCCCGCTCGTAGCGGAGCCGGTGCTCCAGGTGCTCCTCCTGGCCGAAGTTGCGGGCCTCGTTGACGGTGCCCGAGGTGACGATGTTCCAGCCGGCGCGGCCGCCGCTGATGTGGTCGAGGGAGGCGAACTTGCGGGCGGTGTGGAAGGGCTCGTTGAAGGTGGTGGAGACGGTGGCGATCAGTCCCACGCGCTCGGTGACCGCCGCGAGCGCGGACAGCAGCGTGAGGGGTTCGAAGCCGCCGAGCGCGTTGTAGCGGGCGTTCCCCCACAGCGCGAGACCGTCGGCGAGGAAGACCGAGTCGAGCAGCCCGCGCTCGGCGGTCTGCGCGAGGTGTTGGAAGTAGCGCAGATCGGTGACCCGTTCGGGCTGGGTACGGGGGTGGCGCCAGGCGGCGTCGTGGTGGCCGGCGTTCATCAGGAAGGCGTTGAGATGGAGGTGGCGGGGGCCGGTCGCGGGCATGAGGTTCCTCGGATCGTGGGTGGTGGGGCGATCGGATGAGGGGAAGAGGGCCGGATCAGTCGCCGGCGGACACGCGCCAGGAGCTGAGGCGCCGCTCCAGGACCACCAGGAGCTGGTTGAAGGTCACGCCGATGGCGGAGATCGTGACGATGCCCGCGTACATCTGGGGGATCGCGAAGTTGTACTGCGAGGCGTTGATCAGATAGCCCAGCCCCGCCTTGGCCCCGATCATCTCGGCGGCGACAAGGACCAGGATCGACCCGGCTCCCGCCAGCCGGATGCCGGTGAACATCACGGGCACGGCGGACGGCAGGATGACCTTCTGGAAGAGCCGGGGTGCGGACAGGTCCATCGACTTCGCGAGCTTGAGGAGTGTGGGGTCGACACTGCGTACGGCGCTGATCGTGTTGAGCAGGATCGGCCAGGTGCACGCGTACACCACGATGGAGATCTTCGAGGTCTCCCCGATGCCCAGGAGCAGGACGAAGACCGGCAGCAGGGCCAGCGCGGCGGTGTTGCGGAACACCTCGAGCAGCGGACCGAGCAGATCGGCGACGGGCCGGTACCAGCCGATCAGCAGACCGAGAGGTACGGCGAGGGCCACGGCCAGACCGAATCCGCTGAACGAGCGCACCAGGCTGGCGAAGGTGTTGTCGGCGAGCTGCCCGTCGGCCGCCAGCGCCCACCAGGCGACGGCGACCTCACTGAACGGGGGCAGAAAGGTCCGGTCGACGAGGCCGAGCCGGGGAGCGGTCTCCCACAGCAGGAGCAGGGCCACGATCGCCGCGGACTTGGTGACCCCGGTCGCGAGGAGGGAGGTCAGCCGTCGCAGCGCCTGGCGGACGGGGACCGGCCGGGCGGGGGAGTGGTCGCCTTCGTCGAGGCGGGCAGGGACGGGCGGGGGAGTCTTGTCGGTGGTGGTGGGTGTGATGGTGGTGGGCGTGCTGGGCGTGGTGGTGGTGCGGGTCGTGAGGCTCATACGGATGCCTCCTGCTTCTCCAACTGCTGGGCCCTGGCCACCTCGTCGTGGAGCAGCGACCAGATCTGGTGACGGTGGCGTGCGAACTCGGGAGTGGAGCGGATGTCGTCCGTACCGGCGCGGGAGCCGAGGGCGACCGGCACGACCTCTTTGATGCGGCCCGGCCTGGACGTCATGACGGCGACGCGCTGCCCCAGATAGACGGCCTCGTCGATGCTGTGCGTGATGAAGACGACGGTCTTCCCCGTGCGCTGCCAGATGCGGAGCAGTTCGTCCTGCAACAACTCGCGGGTCTGGGCGTCCAGCGCGGCGAACGGCTCGTCCATGAGCAGTACGTCAGGGTCGTACGCCAGACTGCGGGCGATCGCCACCCGCTGCCGCATCCCGCCCGACAGCTCATGCGGATGCCGGTTCTCGAACCCGGACAGGCCGACCAGATCCAGGAACTCCCGTGCCCGTGCGCTGCGTTGGCGGCGCGGTACACCGGTGGCCTCCAGGCCGAACTCGACATTGCCCTGCGCGGTACGCCAGGGAAGCAGTGCGTACTGCTGGAAGACGATGCCGCGGTTCAGGCCGGGACCGGTGACGGGTTCGCCGTCCAGCAGGATCCGTCCGCCGGTGGGCCGGGCGAGACCGCCGAGCAGATCGAGCAGCGTCGACTTGCCGCAGCCGCTGGGCCCGACGAGGACGACGAACTCGCCTGCCGCTATCTCCAGGTCGATACCGTCGACGGCCGTGAACTCCCTGGACTTCGGGGAGTCCTTGACCGTGAAGACCTTCCGTATGTCCTCGAACACGATCTTGGGTGTCGGGGACGCAGTGGATATGGCGGATGTGGTGGATGTGGTGGATGCCGGCATGGGATCAGCTCCCGCTCGTCGACGCGGAGGTGGTCGGTGAGGTGGCCGGTGAGGCGTTGAACTCATTGGTGTAGAGGTCGTCCACCTTCACCTGGCCCTTCTGGATGTCGCCGCGCTCGGCCAGCCAGTCGATCCAGAGCTGGAGCTCCTTGCCGGTGATCCGGCCCGCCGTCTCGGCGACGCCGTAGGACCGCCAGTACTTGAGGGGTGAGGTGTCCTCGTTGCGACCGCGCTTCTTCACGATGTCCGTCATCCGGGCGATGACCTCGGCGCGCGGAGTGGTGCGCGACCACTCGATGGCCCGTCCGACAGCGGTGACGAAGGTCCGGGCCGTGTCGGGGTTCTGCTTGAGAAAGCGGTCCGTCATCACGTACGTGCCGGCGCTGAAGGCGCCGAGCAGTTCGAAGTCCGTGAAGAGCGGCCGGATTCCACCGGTAGCGAGGGCCTTGTCCCGCAGAATGCCGCCGAGTACGGCCACCTCGATCTGCTTCTGGCGCAACGACTGCTCGGTGTTCACCGGAGGCACGACCAGCGGCTCGACCTTGTCGATCTCCGCGCCGGAAAGCCCGCCGCGCTGGAGATAGATGTCGAGCATCGCCTCCGCGTGGGCTCCGAGGGTGTTCATCCCGACCTTCTTGCCGGCGAGATCGCGGGCGGAGCGGATCGGGCTGTCCTTGAGGACGTAATAGCCGTTGTAGGCGTGCTGGTCGGAGCCGTAATAGCTGATGACGGCCTTGATGGGGGTCTTGTTCGCGGCCAGTTTGACGACCGCGCCGTTGAACGCGCCACCGAAGTCCGTCTGGCCGGTGGCCGCCGACTGGATGTCCTGCGGCCCACTGATCGTGTTGCCGACCCACTCCAAGTTCACATCCCCCAGATAGCCGAGGTCCTCGGCCAGCTCCGGCAAAGTGACCTGCCCTGCCCAGCCCTGGTAGCGCAAGGTCCGCGTCTGGCCCTTGCCGGAGGTCCCTGCGGCGGACGTGCCGCAGCTCACCGCGACCGCGGAAAGGCCGAGCAGAGTGAGAAACTGTCGTCGGGTCGACGCCATCGTGGTCATGGAGAATCCTGTTCACATTCGATGGAACGGCTGGATGGCGCCTATACGGAAAGGCGCGTGCCAGGGTTCCGGGCAAGGGAATGGGAACCGCCGAACGGCGGGAAAGGAAAACTGGCCGGAGAGGAAATCCGGCGGGCAGGCGAAAGAGGCCTGCCGGTGGGTCTATCGACCGACAGCACAGATGGCGCTGGCTTGACGTCGAAGATCGACGTGGAGCCGCGCGGCGAGGTTCTCAGAACTGCTCACGGCCAAGAGACTTGCAGTGGAATCCGGACACGTCAATGTCTTGTCCTACCGCGTCTCGCATACTGAATCGCATGCCATACGCGCGAAGTACGGCGTTCACAACCGGCCCGAAAGGTGGGTGGGGCTCCGGGCGGACGCCCCGCGGAATCCGATGGCGCGACGCGGCTTCGGCGTCAAGAATCGGCGGATGCATGACGTGAGACTGTTCGACGGGATCATCACTCTGTCGCCGCTGAGCCTGGACGATGTGGAGGCGCATCTCGCGGGCGAGGATGAGTTGCTGGCTCGCTGGCTCAACGGCGGTCCCGGCACGCGCGAGGGTGTGGAAGCGTACTTCCGGCACTGCAGGGAGCAGTGGAGCACGGCCGGCCCCCTGCGCGCTTTCGGTATCCGGGTGGCCGCCGGCGAGGCGCTCGCGGGGACGATCGACCTGCGGTTCGCAGGAGAGGGCCTGGCTCCCGGCCAGGTGAATGTCGCCTACGGCCTCTATCTGTCGTGGAGAGGGCGTGGGCTGGCAACCCGCGCAGTCGTCCTGGCGGCCCGGTACGCGGCCACCGAGGGCGGGCAGGAGGCGGTGATCCAGGTCGATCCGGACAATCCCGCATCCGCCGCAGTCGCGCGGCGGGCGGGATTCACGCCCGGAAGGCAGCCGCGCAGCGACGAGGCCGCACGGTTCGACTGGTACGTCAGGGACTTGCGCGACGCACCTCTGTGACGACCAACAGGTCACGCGTGAGGTGTTGCTCCCCCTCGGTTGAAGGGAAGCCGGCTGAGGACCACGGCCATGCCGCAGGTGTCGGTGAGGGCGGAGAAGACCAGGCCTCCGGCGATTCCGGCCGACAACAGCTGGAACGCCGGGTGGACGAGCAGACCGAGGGCCAGGCCGAGCAGGACCAGGATGCCTGCGGTGAAGCGGACTTGACGCTCCATCCCCCAGACCGCCCGTACGGGGCCGGGCGGGAACTCCAGCACGTGGCCGGCGGCGGCCCATGCCCCGGTGCCGCCGGACAGGCTCGCCGCGGCGACCCCGTGAGCGGCGAGCGCCGAGGCGGCCTTCTCGGAGCGGGCACCGGAGGCACACACCAGGAGGAGGGTCTGGTCGGCAGCGGCGGCCCGCAGATCGGAAACGCTGTCCTGGAGGCGGTCGAGGGGGACGTTGACGGCGCCGGGCAGGTGGCCGGACGCGAACTCGCCCGGGGTGCGGACGTCGACCACGTACAGCTCGGGGAGCTGCGGCTCAGCCTGGCCGACGGTGAGGGGGGTGGTGGGAGTGGGGGAGATGCTCATGGCGATCCTGCCCTTGGCAGCGACGGGGGAGTGGCCCTGCACCGAGCAGGTGACAGGGCCGTTCCCGAGATGCTAGGCGCGCGGTACGGCGACAACGGGACGACGTGCAATGCCGCCACGAGTTCGTCATGCCGTCGCCATACCGCGGCAACACGTGCGCGTTCCGTCAGTCGACCGAGCCGCGCTCCCGCGGGATGCGCTCCCCCGCCTCGACCGCCACGGGCAGCCGGTTCTCGGCCGGGGGCAGCGGGCAGGTCGCGAAGTCGGTGTAGGCGCAGGGCAGATTGGTGGCCCGGTTGAAGTCGAGCACGACCGCCCCGTCGGGTCCGGGCTCGTCCACACCGAGCTGGCGGTTGGCCGCGTACGTGGTGACGCCCGAGGTCTCGTCGGTGAACAGCACCGTGAGGCTGCCGGGTGTGAACCCGTTGAACGCGGTCAGGCTCAACTCCTGTCCGTCCAGCCGGAAGACGATACGGCCCGG
Organism: Streptomyces sp. NPDC026092; assembly: GCF_040638605.1. NCBI lineage: Bacteria > Bacillati > Actinomycetota > Actinomycetes > Kitasatosporales > Streptomycetaceae > Streptomyces > Streptomyces sp. NPDC026092. The sequence goes on along the minus strand of NZ_JBEZYN010000008.1, from coordinate 264,958 downwards.
AGCGTCGTACACGTGCCGCAGCCCCTCGACCGAGGCGCCGACCGTGGTCGGTCGCGGCTCGTCGAAGGCCTCGTAGCGGCCGGTGACTACCCAGCGCGGATCCGGGGCGTACGCGGGCGTCCCGGTGAAGGCGGTCCGCAGCGGGTGGTCGGGGTGGCGCGGCCGGACCACGTCGTGGCCGCCGCGCTTGGCGACCTCGATCACGGTGTCGTTCCAGACGGCGTTGATACCGCCGCGCTCCGGAATGACGCCGAAGAGGTGCTTCCCCCGCACCACCGTGCCGTCGACGACGAATTCCGTCTCCTCGTCGAGTTCGACGCTGACGCCCTCGGGCCCCGTCGACCAGATGCCGGGCGTGCCGGGGAAGCTCTGCGGCTCCTCGGAGAGCCAGTGCAGACCGGTCACCGCGAGGAAACCGTGCTCGGCGGCGAGCCGGGCGTCCTTGTCCCGGTGCCACTCCTCCCATTCCACGGCGAAGCGCGCCGGATCGGGGGTACCGGTGGTGTCGGTGTCGACGGTCTCGCGGGTGTCGGGGATGTCACGGACGCTCATGCGTCTCCTCCTGCTGATGCGGATGGTGTGTGCACGGCCGCGCGTCCACTGCCAGAAGGCCGGAAGTCCGGAAGGCAAGGCGGAAGGAACGGGCCGCGGGGCAGGACGAGGCCGTCAGGGGGCACCCAGAAGCTGTTCGGGGTGAGCGCGTGGCTGTCCGGACGCCGGGTCGAGGCCTCGATGTCAGCCGGAACAGGCCATGGTCGTGACGCGCACGTAGTCCACGTGTCGACGCATCACGAGAAGGCTCATGAGTCGAGCAAACCACAACTCCGGTGCGGTGCACCAGTGTCACTCGTCACGACCGACTCGAAACGGCCGGCAGCGCCGGTTCGCCCCAGCGCCGTTCCCTACGGGTGTGCCTCGTCCCGCCTCGGGGCTGGCGGGGGCACACCCGTATCAGGGATGGCGGTCCGTCGGTCAGGCGCCCGACGAGGAAGATGCCGAGGACTGGGCCTCCGCAGCTGCCCGGAACAGTCGTCGGAGCCGTACGACCCCAAGGTCGTGCTGGTAGAGGTTTTCCTGCTGGTCGGCGTCCGCGGGCATGGCCTCCAGCATCACGCGGTCCTGCTCCAGGACCTCCCAGTGCCGCTTCTCGACCAGCGTCCGATACAGGAAGCGCCAGGTCGCGCGCTGCCAGTCGGCGACACGGCGGTAGCGCCAGAAGAAGACCCCGCTGCGCTCGGCGTCCACCGGGCAGACCATGCCCACGATGCCGAACGGTCCGCCGGGACCGGCCGACGGCGGGTACGGGATGGACAGGTCGACCCAGTCCACACCGGTACGGCACAGCTCGACCCAGTCGAAGTTGACGCCCCGCTGGTCGGTCTTCTCGAAGAAGTAGCCGCGGTCGGTCTCCCGGATGCGGAACTTGGCCGTCGTGTCGCCGTCGAACATCGTGTGCGACTCGTGGTGGAGGAAGGCGCCGTGCATCGGGTCGAGGAGGTTCTCCACGGCGTACCGCCAGGGCACGTCCCATTCGGCGTAACACAGGAACGCGTCCACCTCCGGGTCCGTCAGCGGCTCCGGCAGCGTCAGGTCCACCGGCTCGGGGTGGTTCCCGTCGCCGAAGTAGGCGAGGATCGCGCCGCCGACCTCGCGCACGGGCAGCGAGGTGACGAGCTTCTTGCCCTCCAGGTTGCAGCCGGGCAGCCCGGGGACGGAGGAGACCGTCCCGTCGGTCTCGACCTCGACGCCGTGGTACCAGCACGCCACCCGGTCACCGAGGTGCTTCCCGAGCGAAAGAGGGGCGCCCCGGTGCGGGCAGCGGTCGGCGAGCATGGACAGTCGGCCGTCGGAGCGGCGGAACAGCAGCCACTGCTCACCGAGCGCGGTCACCTTGCGCATCGCGCCCGGAGCGACGAAGCGCGAAGGGACGACGGGGTGCCACTGGTTGCGCAGACCGGTGGCGTAGATGTGGTCGGCGGTGGCGGTGGACGACAGCGTCACGTCAGGCTCCCAGTCGGTTGATCTCGGCGCGGAAGGACTCCTCGGTCCACGGCGCGCCGTCGGCGGCATGGACCTTGCGGGCGTTGAGCCCGCGCACCACGTCGGCCGGCTCGTGGCCCTCGTGGGTGAAGACCTCTTCGAGGGTCGCGGCGAGCTTGTACTCGTAGGCGGTGGGTTCGTGCGTACGGGACTGGTGGACGTCCAGGTACGGCCACGCGTCGCTCGTGGTGTCGGCGGTCACGGTGTCTCCTGAGAATGCAGGGGATCAGGGATCAGGGATCAGGGATCAGGGATCAGGAATCGGGAATCGGGAATCAGGGAGGCGGGGTCACAGGTCGAGGACCAGCCGGCCCGAGGCGCACCGCGAGACGCAGATCATCATCGTGGCGCCCGCGGCCTGCTCCGACTCGCTGAGCAGGAAGTCGCGGTGGTCGGGGGTCCCGTCGAGCACGCGGGTCTCGCACGAGCCGCAGATCCCGTCGCGGCAGGAGTTGTCGACGGCGATTCCGGCGCTCTCCGCCGCGTCGAGGATCGAGGTGTCCGCGCCGACGCTGAGCGTGAGGCCGGACCTGCGGCACTCGACCTCGAACGCCTCGTCGCCCCCGGTCCGTTCGACGGCCGGGGCGGCGAACCGCTCCAGCCGCAACCGGCCCTCCGGGCACCGGGCCTCCACGGCCGTGAGCAGTGGTTCGGGGCCGCAGGAGTAGACGAGCGTGCCGTCCGAGAGCCCGGACAGAGCCGCGTCCAGGTCGATGTGGCCCGCCTCGTCCTGCGGTACGAACGTCACATCGGGTCCGAGCACGGTGAGTTCGGAGACGAACGCCATCGACGCCCGGCTCCGCCCGCCGTAGACCATGCGCCAGGGGGCGGCTCGTCGCGCGGCCTCCCGAGCCATCGCGAGGAGCGGTGTGATCCCGATGCCGCCCGCGACGAACACGTAGGCGTCGGCCTCCTCCAGGGCGAAGTGGTTGCGCGGCTCGGAGACCGTGACGGTCTGGCCGGGACGGAGCGTCGTGTGCACGTAGCGCGAACCTCCGCGTGAGGAGGGCTCGTTGAGCACGCCGATGCGGTACGCGCCCACGTCCTGCGGGTCACCGCACAGGCTGTACTGGCGGACCTGCCCGCCGACGTGGACATCGAGGTGGGCGCCGGCCGTCCAGGCGGGCAGGGGCTTGCCGTCGGGGTCGGTGAGTTCGACGGACAGGACGCCCTCGGCTTCCCACGTCATACGGCGGACGATGAGCCGCAGCCCGTTCTCGTTGAGCGCGTTCTCGCTCATGGTCTGTGCCTCCTTCCGGTGAGGGAGTGGTACGGGGCGCGGGCTACTGGCCCGGGATGCGCACCGGCGGGGTGAACGGGGTCTTCATCGGTCCCAGGGCCGCGAGGTCGACCTCGACGAGCGTCGGCCCCTCCGAGGCCACGGCCTGGCGGATGACGGGGCCGGCGTGCTCCTCGGCTGCGATCCGCAGATAGGGCAACTCGCAGGCACGGGACAGGAGTTCGAAGTCGGGGGTCGTGAGGTCGACACCCGAACGCCGCTCGCCGTAGCGGTCCTGCATGTTGCGCAGCACGCCGTAACCGCCGTCGTTGAAGACGATCAGGGTGAGCCGGGGCCGTTCCTGGGCGAGGGTGAGGAGCTCCCCGAGGTGCACGGCGAGCCCGCCGTCGCCCGCCATGACGACCGTCGGCGCGTCGGGCCGGGCGAGCGCCGCACCGATGCCCATGCCGAGGCCCTGCCCGATGCCGCCGCCCCGGGGAAAGACGTTGTCCCGCGTGCCGTACATCTCCAGGAGCCGGTTGCCCCAGCTGCTGGACGCGATCGTGACATCGCGCGCGACGACCGCCTCGCGGGGCAGAGCGGCGCGGATGGCGTCGCAGATCGCGGCCTGGGGGCCGATGGAGGTGTGGAGCGCCTCCCGGACCTCGGTACGGACGGAGGCGACGCGCTCGCGCCAGCCTGCCTCGGCGGGCCGGGCGTACGAGGCCAGACCGGCGAGGGTGGGCGCGGCGTCCCCGTGCAGCGGGTGCGCGACCGGGTACACGCGGCCGAGCGCCGCCGCGTCGACGTCGATCTGGATGTGTGCGGAGGGGAGATCGAGCGTGTAGTCGGCGGTCTCGTTGGAGCGGAAGTGCGTGCCGATGGTGACCAGAACGTCCGCGTCGGCGAGCAGGGCCCGTACGGCGGGGGTGGTGGCGAAGTTGCCGATGACCTGCTCATGGTCCTCGGGCACTGTGCCCCGACCGGAGTTGGAGGTGAGCAGCCCGGCCCCGGTCGCCTCGAGCAGCGGGGCGAGCTGGTCGCGGGCGCCTGCCGCACCCCCTCCCGCCCAGATCAGCGGGCGGCGGGCCGAGGCCAGGAGGGCGCCGGCGGCCGCGAGCTCACCCACCGTGGGCGCGGGACGGACCTGCGCGGGAAGCTCCGCGGGAGCGTCCGTCTGGGCCGCGTACTGGAGGTCGATCGGCCACTCGACACTGGCCGGACCGCCCGGCGCGGCAAGCGCCGCCCGCGCCGCCTCGCGTAGGATCCGGCCCGCCTGCTCGGTGTCCGGGACGCTCGCCGCGTACGCCGACACGGCGGTGAGCATGCCGAGCTGATCCTTGGTCTCGTGGATGAACCCCCGTCCGCTGCCCAGGAATTCGCTCTCCACCTGGCCCGTGATGTGCAGCACGGAGCTGCCCGCGCTCAGCGACTCGATCAGCGAACCGGCGGCGTTGCCCGCCCCCGTACCGGTCGACGTCAGCGCGCAGCCGATCGAGCCGCGGGCCCTTCCGTAGGCGTCCGCCGCGTTGACGGCCGAGGCCTCGTGCCGCACGGGCACGAACCGCAGTTCGCGGTCGACGGCCTCCACCAGCGGCAGGTTGTGCACGCTGACGATGCCGAAGACGGTGTCGACGCCGAGCTCGCGCAGGACCGCGACGAGGAGGTCTCCTCCGTTGTCGTGACGCATGGTGTCTCCTCAGAGGATGGAGCGGCCGACGCCGCCGCAGACGTCGATGCCGGTGCCGGTGATGTACGAGGCGCGGGGCGAGAGCAGGGTCACGACCGCGTACGCGACCTCCTCGGCCCGGCCGAGACGGCCGAGTGCGATCCCGCGGTCGGCGGCCAGTTCGGCCTGCCAGTCCTCGTAGCTCTCCCCGGTGCCGGCCGCGGCGTGGCGGCGGGACCACTGGCCGGTGTCGATGAGGCCCAGGCACACGGAGTTGACCCGGATGCCGTCACCGGCCAGCTCGATCGACAGGGACTTGGAGAGGTTCAGGATGCCGGCGCGTGCGGCGCTGGTGGTGATCAGACGGGTCTCGGGCTGCTTCGAGAGGACCGCGTTGATGTTGACGATGCTCGCCGCGTCGGAGGCGGCGAGGTACGGGCGGGCGGCGTGCAGCGGGTTGAGGACCCCGGCGAACTTGAGCTCCAGCTCGTCGCGCCAGTCCTCGGGCGTCGCCTCGTCGAGCCGCTTCATCCGGGACTGCCCGGCGTTGTTGACGAGCCCGTCGACGCCCCCGAACTCCTCGGCGGCACGGCGTACGAAACGGTCGACCGCGTCACGGTCTCGTACGTCGCAGACCTCGGTCATCAGCCGGTCACGTCCGGCAGCGAGCCCGGCGGCGGCCTTGGCCATCCGGTCGGCGTCCCGCCCGCAGGTCGCGACGCGGGCTCCTTCGTCGAGCAGGGCGCGGACCGTGGCCAGGCCGACACCCGAGCTGCCGCCGGTGACCACGATCGTGCGGTCGGCGAGGCCCAGATCCATAAGTCGTCACTCCTACAAGTCAGTTCATGGTGAATCCGCCGTTGACGGCGATCACCTGTCCGGTCAGATAGCGGGACTCCTCGCCGAGCAGGAAGGAGACGACCCCGATGAGGTCCTCGGGCTGCTGCGGCCGGGAGACCGCCCGGTTCGCGCGGTAGAGGTCGTGCCGCTCGGCGGGCACGGTCTCGGTCGCCTCGCACTCGGTGAGCCCGGGGGCGACCGCGTTCACGGTGATCCCCTTGTCGCCGAGCTCACGGGCCATCGCCCGGGTCAGCGCGAGGACCGCGCCCTTGGAGGCGATGTAGTGGGCCAGGCGCGGCGAGCCGTAAAGGGCGGCGTCCGACGCGATGTTGACGATCCGGCCCGGCGAGCCGAAGAGCGGGTACAGGGCCTTCGACACCAGCCAGGGGCCGCGGGCGTTGACCGCCATCAGCCGGTCCCACACCTCGATGTCGATGTCCTGGAACTCACTTCCGCCCACTCCGTTGGCGAGCGCCGCGTTGTTGACGAGGCCGTACAGCGGTCCGGTCTCGCGCACGGCCGCCGCCAGCGCGTCCACCGACGCGGGGTCGGCGACGTCGCAGCGTACGAAGCGCGCGTCGACGCCCTCCGCGCGGAGCCGTGCGGCGGCCCGCTCTCCCCGCTCCCGCTCCAGCTCGGCGACGACGACCCGGAAGCCGTCCTCGCCGGCCCGGCGGGCCATGGCCATGCCCAGGCCACGGCCCGCCCCGGTGACGACGACGACCCGCGGGTCAGTCACGGGTGACACCGTGCATCGGCGAGTACTCGGGGTACGTCGGCACCTGCGGCTTCTGCGTGCCGATGACGACGCAGAACAGGGCGTCGGTGTCGCCCTCGTTCTTCAGCGAACGGGTCACGCCGGCCGGGACGACGATCATGTCGCGGTAGCCGAGGGTGCGGTACTCGACCTCGTCGGGGCCGCGGTGGATGCCGACCTTGACCTCGCCCTCCAGGACGAAGAAGGCCTCCTCGACGTCGTGGTGGGTGTGGGCCGGGCCCTCGGCGCCGGGCGGGAGCAGCATGTTGGAGAAGGTGAAGCCGCCGGACGGGAGGATGCGGCTGTCGCTCTCGTGGTTGCCGGTGGCGCCCGAACCGACGTAGCGGATCTGGCCCCGACGGTACTGCGGGCCCGCCTTCTCCTGGAAGGACAGGGTGCCGAAGTCCGCCACGCGGGAGGCCTTGGTGGCGATGAGCGAGTCGGTGTACGCGGCGAGGTCGCCGCCGTTGTCGTACGCGGTGGTGGTCAGAGGCATGGGAAACGGCTCCTGTTCGGGGATTCGGGGATGCGTGCGGTGATACGGAGGTGGGAGAGGACCCAGGCGTTGAAGCGCCCGGGCTGCTCCTGATTGGCCAGGTGACCGGCGTCCTTGACGATCACGAAGGCGGTCCTGCGGAGGGCTCCGGCGATGGCCTGACTCGCTTCGATGCCGGTGACCCGGTCCTGGTCGCCGCAGAGCACCAGCGAGGGTGCGGCGACCGAGGGCAGTTCGGCGCGGAGGTCGGCCGCGGCCATGGACTCGGCGGCGTACGCGTAACCCGGCAGCCGCACCGAGGCCGCCATGGTGTCGACGACCCGCCGGACCAGCTCGTCCGGGGCGCCGGGCGACATCAGGCGCGGACCACGTGCTTCGGCGAACGCCCGTGGGCCGAGTTCGGCCAGCTCGGTGGCGCGGGCCCGCATGCCCGCGGCCTTGTCCTCGTCCGTACCCGAGCCGGGGCTGGAGTCGGCGACGATCACCGAGGCGACGAGCTCCGGGTGACGGGCGGCGAGCCGCAGGGCGATGACCCCGCCCCAGGAGACGCCGAGCACATGGCCGCGTCCGCCGCGCTCCCGGATGAGGCCGGCCGCCGTGTCCGCGAAGTCGTCGAGGGTGAGCGGGACTTCGGGGTCGGGCGACTTGGCGTAACCGGGGGCGTCCCAGGCCACGACCCGCGCGCACGACGAGAGTTCGGCGAGCTGCGGCGCGAACGCGGCCGACGACGAGCCGATGCCGTGCAGGCACAGCAGGAGCGGACCGTGCTCGCCCGCCTCCTCGACATGCACGTCGACGGGGCCGCTCACAGGATCTGCCCCGTGCGCCCGGCGATCGCGGCGAGGCTGCGCAGCACCGCGTACGGCACGACCTGGCTGGTCGCGGGGTTGTCCGCGTCCGGCACGTGCTCCATCTCGAAGCGGTACGTGCCGTGCGGTCCTGACGCCTCGATCACGTGCCGCGTGCGGTGCGCCGCCGGGTCGGCGACGACCTGGACCCGCACAGCGTCCAGGTCGCCGACGGCAAGCGCGACCGAGGCGGCGACGTTCGTCGACCGGGGAAACTTCACCGGGACCTCGCGCGCGGTGCCGGACATGACCTCGACAGGACCGGTCGCCGTCCGCATCCGGAGCAGCAACTCCTCGCTCATCCACGGCTGTTCGAGCGTCGCGGGCAGCTTGGTGGTGGTCAACCGGACGTCGTCCACGGGACCGAGGGACCGTACGGCCTGGAGCAGGTCGAGGCCCCCCACCGCGCCGCCCGTGAAGTACACCCGGCCGGGGCCCGCCGCGAGCAGCCGCTTCGCGAGCTCCTCGTCGGTGAGCGCCCCGGTCGAGGCGACCAGCAGATCGGTGCCGGAGGCGAGGACCCGCTCGCCCCACTCCCGTACGACGCCCTGCCCTGCGGCCTCCACGATGAGGTCGCACTGTTCCAGGGCCTCCTCGAAGGCGACCTGAGGGGCGGGCGCGGCCTCGCCCAGCGGGCGGTTGTCGACGACGCACACCAACTCGGCGCCGCCCACCTCTCCTTGGGTGAGCGCGGTGCCGACGACGCGGCCGATCGCGCCCCAGCCGACGATGCCCACCTTGCGTACGGTGCTCATGCGAAGTCCTTCCGGGAGTCGGTGACGGTGGGGGCAGGGGCGAGCGGACCGGGGTCCGGCGTGCCCGCCATGTGGCAGCGGATCTCCTTCGACGGCGGGCCGGCCGTCCCCCACAGGTCGGACAGCTCCGGCACGCGGCGCCACACCCTGGCGATCCAGGCGTCCTCGACGATCTGCGCCACCTCGGAGGTGTACTCGCAGACAAGGCCGGACGGATCGGTGAAGTAGGAGAACGTGTTGTTGCCGGGGCCGTGCCGGCCGGGGCCCCACTGAGGGGTGATGCCGTGGTGGCGCAGCCGCCCCAGACCCCGCATGAAGTGGTCGACCGAGTTCATCTCGTACGCGACGTGATTGAGGGAGGTCCACTCGGCCTGGTTGAAGGCGATGCAGTGGTGGTCGGCGTTGCACCGCAGGAACGCCATCTGGTGCTCGGACCAGTCCGAGACGCGCAGCCCGAGGACGTCGCAGTAGAAGGCGACGGCCGCGTCGATGTCGGTGGTGTTGAGCACCGCGTGGGTGACGCCGACCGGTACCGCGCCGTCCCGGCCGCGCGGGGCCACCGCCTCGACCTGGGCGCTGATCTCGATCAGGCGCCGCTCGGGGTCGGTGAACCGCAGCCCGTAGCCGCCGCCCGCCTGGTCCAGCGGTCCGGGGCCGAGGACGGGGACGATGCCCCGGGCTTCGAGGCGCCGCGCGGCCTCGTCCACCTCGGCGGGGGTGGCGACGGAGAACGCGATCCGGCCGAGGCCCACGCGCTCGCTCTCGGTGAGGTGCAGGACATGGTGCTCGTCGCCGGTCCCGCGCAGCCAGCGCGCGCCGGTGGCGGACTCGACGGTCTCGAGCCCCCAGACCTCCTCGTAGAAGTCGGCGGCCTCGGTGAAGGCGGGCGTGTGCAGCTCGACGTAGCGCAGGGAACGGAGCCGGGCGATCGGACCGGGCGGTGTGCGGTGCATGAGTCTCTCCAGAGGGCGGGCGTGCCGGGACGGGTGGCCCAGGGGCGTGCCGGGTCAGTTGGCCCAGGGAAGGGGAGCGTCGGAGGTGCCCCAGTACAGGGACTTCTGCCGTTGGTAGGCGCGGATCGCGTCACGGCCCTTCTCCGTCCCGAGGCCGCTCTCCTTCCAGCCGCTGAACGGGGTGGCGGCGCTGAACTGCTTGTACGTGTTGATCCAGACCGTGCCCGCGTCGATCCGGCTGGCCAGCCGCCAGGCCGCTCGCGCGTCGCGGGTCCAGATGCCGCAGGCGAGCCCGTAGACGGAGTCGTTGGCCTGGCGGACCAGGTCGTCCTCGTCGTCGAAGGGGAGCGCCACGAGGACCGGGCCGAAGATCTCCTCCTGGCAGGTGCGGGAGGAGTTCGGCAGGCCCTCGAGGACGGTCGGCAGGTAGTACGCGCCGTCCCGGTAGCGCTCACCGTCCGGCGCGGATCCGCCGCACAGCACCCGCCCGCCCTCGGACCGGGCGAGGTCGACGTAGGCGGCGACGGCGTCGCGGTGGCGGTGGTGCACGAGGGGGCCGACCTGGGTGGACGGGTCGGTGCCGGGTCCCACGCGCAGTTTCCGGACGCGCTCGACGAGCTCGCCGACGAAGGAGTCGTAGATCTCGCGGGCCACGAAAAGCCGCGAGCCCGCGATGCAGGACTGGCCGCTGGACGAGAAGATCCCGAACAGCACACCGGCCAGGGCCTGTTCGACGTCGGCGTCGGCCCGGACGATGGTCGGCGACTTGCCGCCCAGCTCCAGGGAGGCGGGGATCAGCTTCTGCGCCGCGATCGCGGCGATCGAGCGGCCCGTCGAGGTGCCCCCGGTGAACCCGATGCGGGCGACGAGGGGGTGGCGTACGAGGGCGTCACCGACCACCCGGCCGCTGCCAGGCAGCACGGACAGGAGCGCGGTGGGCAGGCCGAACTCGGCGAGCGCCCGGGTGATCAGCCGGCCGAGGGCCAGGGAGACCAGGGGCGTCCAGGCGGCCGGTTTGAGGAGGACCGCGTTGCCGGCGGCCAGGGCCGGGGCGATCTTCTGCGCGTCGCTGGCGATGGGCGAGTTCCACGGGTTGATCGCCCCGACGACACCGATCGGCTCGTGCACGCTCATCGTCAGGTACGCCCCGCGCGGCGGGGTGAGCGCGTCCTCGGCCGTCTCCAGGGCCGCCGCGATGTACCGGAAGGTGCCCGCGGCGCTGAGGGCGAGCGCCCGGGTCTCGGCGAGGGTCTTGCCGGTGTCGGCGGTCTGGAGGGCGGAGAGCTCGCCTGCGGCCTCCTCGGTCAGCCAGGCGATCCGGTGCAGCAGCCGGGCGCGCTCGTGGGGGAGGAGGTCCCGCCAGGCCGGGTCCGCCACCGCCTCCGCGGCGGCCTCGGCCGCTTCGGCGACCTCCTCGGCCGATGCGGAGTGGACGGTGGCGACGACCCGCCCGGTCGCCGGGTCGACGGTGTCGACCGGGTCGCCGGCACCGCGCCGCCACTGGCCTGCTATGAGGATGTCGGTGGGGAACTGAGGCACGGCAGAACCTCCGGTGAGGCGGCGGACGTTGGGCTTCGGCAGAGAGGGATTCCCGGATTGCCGAAGCGCTTGAAATCTAAGGGCTTAAATATCTCCGCGCAAGAGCCGAAGGGAAAGTCGTTACCGTGGTGGCCCTGAGCGGGGTGTCGATCGCGCAGCGCGTCGACGGCGATCAGGTAACGGGGAGATTCCTAAGACCTTAACCATTGACCCCTTAGGTAGTGCCCCTTACTGTCTCGGCAACTCCTCTGTTCGCGGAAGGACTCCCTCCATGACGACTGTGGCCGGCAAGCCAGGCCTCGGCTCCATAGCCGCGCGACTCGAACGGCTGCCCCACTCGCGCTGGCACGTCAAGGTCCGCTTCCTCATCGGCGCCGTCACCTTCTTCGAGGCGTTCGACCAGCTCCTCGCCGCCTCCGCGCTGCCCGTGCTGATGAAGGAATGGCACCTGACCACGGGCCAGGCCACCCTCGCGGTGACCTCCGCCTCCCTCGGCATGCTCATCGGCGCCCTGGCCGCCGGATGGATGGGCGACCGGATCGGCCGTGTGCGTACCGTCGCCCTCGGCGTCGCCGTCACCGGTCTCGCCAGTCTCGCCGTCGCCTTCTCCGGCACCATCGAGACGTTCTCGCTCTTCCGGTTCGTCCAGGGCCTCGGCATCGGCGGAGTCGTGCCCGTCGCCGCCACCTACATCAACGAGATCGCCCGCTCCGACAAGCGCGGACGCTTCGTCCTGCTGTACGAGATGATCTTCCCGGCAGGCCTCGCCGCGGCGACGCTGGTCGCGGTGTGGGTGGTACCGAACTTCGGCTGGCGTGCCATGTTCGTCATCGGCACCCTTCCCGTACTGATCGCCGCCCTGCTGCCCCGCCATGTCGCCGAGTCGCCGCGCTGGCTCCTCTCCCGAGGGCGTACGCAGGAGGCCGAGGAGACCATCGCCCGCATCGAGGCGGAGGTCGCCCGCGCCACCGCGCAGCCGCTGCCCGCGCCGGACGCGGACGTACGCGAGGAGGGCACCACCCCGGGGCGCTGGGGCGACCTCTTCCGCGGGCGCTATCTGCGGCGCACGGCGGTCCTGTCCGGCCTCTGGTTCGTCGCCTACTACGTCAACCACGGCATCTCGACCTGGCTGCCGTCCCTGTACACGAAGCACTTCGGCCTCGACCTGACCACGGCACTCGTCTACACCCTGCTCAGCAACGTCACCGGCCTGCTCGGCACCCTGGTCGTCGCGCTGCTCGTCGACCGGATCGGCCGCAGGCCCGCACTGATCGCCGCGCTCACCGGCGGCGGGCTCTCCCTGGGGGCGCTCGCCCTGGCGGGCGCGACCTCGGGCGGCCAGGTCGCCGTCTTCGCGTCCTGCACGACCTTCTTCCTCTACGCGATCAACGCGGGGCTCTACCTGTACTCGCCCGAGCTGTACCCCACCGCCAACCGGGCCAAGGGGGCGGCCTTCGGCGGCCTGTGGAACCGCCTCGGCGTGATCATCGGCCCGGTCACCGTCGGCGCGGTCATCGCCGCGGGCGGCAGCCTCTCGGTGGTCTTCGCTCAGCTCGCCGTGGTCGCCGCGGTCGGTGCGGTGATCGCCTGGTTCGCGGTGGAGACGAAGGGCAGGACGCTGGAGGAGATGAACGCCTGACGTACCCGGAAGGGGGTGGCGGTCCGAGCGGAGATCACCGCTCGGGCCGCCACCCCCTTCCGCCCAACCCCTCAGGGGTAAGATTCTCAGCACCGTGAGAACCCGCACGAGGGGCTGGGGATGGCTGCATCGAAGTCGGCGGACCAGGACGCCGTGGCGAAGGTGATCGAGGACTGGGCGCGCGAACGCCCGGACCTGGACACGAGCCCGCTCGAAGTACTGGCCCGGCTGCACCGTTCTTTCCTCCGTTACAGCACCCGGCTCACCACCTCCATCGAGCGGCACGGCCTGTCCGTGGCCGGCTTCGACGTGCTGACCGCCCTGCGACGGGCGGGCGAGCCCTACCGGCTCACCGCAGGACAGCTCGCCGACTCCGGCCTCGTCTCCTCGGCCGGTGTGACCCTGCGGATCGACCGGCTGGAGAAGGACGACCTGATCGTCCGCGAACGCGACGCCGACGACCGCAGGATCGTATACTCCCGTCTCACCGACAAGGGCCTGGCGACGGTGGACGCCGTCTTCGCCGAGCACCTCGACAACGAACGCCGGATGCTCGCGGGCCTGTCACCGGCCGAGCGCCGCCAGATCGCCCGCCTCCTGGGCAAGCTGGAGACGTCCATCCTGGCCTCGGACGAGCCCCGGGCCGAGTGATTCCCGCGGTGGCAGGTGGCGGGTCAGACCGTCAGGGACTTGCGCCACGCGGTGGTCACGGCGGTGTGGGCCTGCTCCGTCCGGGACGCCGCGTCGCCGGTCAGGACGATCGGCGTCCCGACGTGAACCCGTAGCCCCGGCCGGCGCACGGGCGCGGTGGCGAGGCCGGCGAGCTGCTTGGCCGTACCGCCCGAGACCACCCGGCGCGCGCCTGCCTGTCCGACCGGCACGACGGGCGCGCCGGTACGGAGCGACAGCCGGGCGATGCCGGTGCGGAAGGCTTCCGGCGGCTCCTCGCCGGCGTCCCTGCGCGTGGGCAGGCCGCCCTCGCCGTAGATGAGGACGAGCCGCCCGGCGCACAGGGCCTCGGAGGCGAGGTCGAGAGCGTCGGCGGCGCGGGCACTGTTGCGGTACACCGGGATGTGACCCTCGCGGGCGAGCGCCCGGCCGAGCCACGGGATACGCCACAGGCCGGCCGTGGCGGCCACGACCGGCTCGATGCCGAGGCGGTGCAGCGCGGCGAGAACGATCGCCGGGTCGGCGAGCGAGGTGTGGTTCGCGACGACGATGCTGCCGGGGGCGAACTCCGCCTGTGGATCCGTGGTCACGGTGAGTCGGCCCACGGCGGGCACCAGGGTTCTGGCGAGGCGGCTGAGCACGTGTTCTCTCCCCGAGGTCGGCGGCTGCGTCTGCCGCCATGCTCCCCGGCGCCCCGCGCGGTGGCCTGAGCCTCCGTACCCAGGTCCCGCTCCACGCCGTACTCAACGCCGTACTCAACACACCTCAGGTACGCCGACGGACGCGCACGGGAAGCCCCGTGCGCACCCGCCCCCTTCCCGGGCCCCGAGCCCCGTGTCCCGGGGCCCGGGTGCTGGGGTTGCCGGTCACGACGACCTGCACGCGCATGGTCCTGCCGCAGTGAACTCGGTCAGCACCACGCGTAGTTGGACTCGTATACGCTGCCGAGGTTGCCGGAGTACATCCAGCCCGTGACGGTACGGCCGGAGACGTACACATCGCCGTGGTACCAGAGGTTCCCCGCGCTGTTCTCGTACTGGCAGTCGATGGAGAACTCGGTGTTGGCGGGCACGGTCAGTCGCGTGCCGCAGTCCGCGTTCGGACCCGAGCGCAGCGGCGAGGTCTTGCCGCCGACCGTGAACGAGTAGCCGGGGTCGTACGGGCCCCAGCTCGGCGACGTACAGGCGGCGGGCGCGGCACTGGCGGTCGTGGGGGCCGCGACGGCCAGCGGTGCGGCGAGCAGGGCGGCGGCGAGAGCCGCGCCCGCGAGGCGCTTCTTCACGAGGTTCCCTTCTGATGGAGGATCCCGGAACTCCCGGGTGTGGTTCGGCTGTTGATGCGGTCGGTCACCGCGACGCTGCACTCGTCGGAGCCGATCCGTCGAGGCCGCCCTCGTTCCGGGCGTTCACCTCGGAACCCAGCGTGCGGGGGAGGCCGTCGGTAAACCTTCGGAAATGCTGGAATCCGCCTTGGCCCACCGATCAGCGGCCCCTCAAAGTGGCGGCAAGGGGGCAATCGGTGGAACACAAGGGGGAGTTGATGGCCACGTGCTTCGGGGTCCTCGGGCCGATCGAGGTACGGCGGAACGGAGTCCCCGTCGACGTGGGGCACGCGATGCAGCGGCGGGTCCTCGCGGCGCTCCTGGTCGACGCGGACCGGGTGGTGTCGTCGGACGCGCTCGTCGACCGGGTCTGGGGAGAGGCCGACGGGCCTCATGGCCGTACGAAACTGTACGGATACGTCTCCCGCCTGCGACACGTACTGGCGGGCGACCCGGGGGTCCAAGGCGGCGGCCCGACCCACGCGGCCACGCCCCTCACCCGGGAAAGGGGCGGCGGCTACCGGCTGGCCGTCGAACCCGCCTCGGTGGACGTCCACCGCTTCCGGGAGCTGTCCGGCCTGGCCCGGAAGGCGGGCACCGACGAACAGGCCGAGGCGGTGTGGCGCGAGGCCCTCGGCCTGTGGCGGGGCAGCGCGTTCGCCGGCGTCGACACCCCCTGGTTCAACGCGCAGCGCGACCGCCTCGACGGTGAACGGCTGACCGCCCAACTGGAACTCGTCGACGTCCGATTACGCCTCGCACAGCACGGACGCCTGGTGAGCGAGCTGCTCGACCGCGCGGCCGCGTACCCCCTCGACGAGCGGGTCGTGGGGCAGTTGATGCTGGCCCTGTATCGATGCGGACGGCAGGCGGAGGCACTGGACGGCTACGAACGCGCCCGCCGGCGACTCGCCGACGAGCTGGGGATCGACCCGGGTGCCGAACTGCGACGGTTGCACGCGCGCATCCTCGCGGCGGACCCCGAACTGGCACGGGGCGGCCCGGTCGCACCCCTCTCCACCGCACCGTCGGCCGTCGCCGCGCCGGTCTCCCCGCCGCACGCAACGGGACGGCAGCTCGTCCCCCGTCTTCTGCCCCCGGACCTGTCGCTCTTCGTCGGTCGGAAACGCGAACTGGCAGATGTGTACCGGTCGTTCGACGGTGACGCGACGACGACGGGTCCGGTGACGCTGCTCGTCACCGGACCCGCCGGAGTCGGCAAGACGGCCTTCGCCGTCCGCGCGGCACACGGACTCGCGTCCCGCTTTCCCGACGGTCAACTCCACGCCGATCTGCGGGGCTTCGGCGACGAGCCGACCGAGCCGTACACGGTCCTCGGCACCTTCCTGCGCGCCCTCGGTGCGAGTGGCGGGAGCGTCCCCGGTGAACTGGCCGACCGCGTCCACCTCTACCGGACCCTGCTGGCCCAGCGCCGGGTACTCGTCGTCCTGGACAACGCGGCCGACGCGCAGCAGCTGCGGGACCTCATGCCGAGCGGCGGGCAGTGCGCCGCCCTCATCACCAGCCGGACGACGCTGGCGGAGATGAGCGGCCGCCGCATCACCCTCGGCGTGCTGAGCTCCGCGACGGCACTCGCGCTGTTGCGCGAGATGCTGGGACCCGGGCGGACCGACGCGGAGCCCGACGCGGCTCGCTCCATCGTCGAGACCTGCGGCGGGCTGCCCCTGGCCGTCTGGGTGGCCGGTGCCCGCCTGGCCGCGCGACCCCACTGGCCCCTGAGCAAGGTGGCGCGAGCCCTCGCCGACGAGCAGCGCAAGCTGGACGAGCTGGCGGTCGGCCACATCGCCGTACGGGCCAGCCTCGGACTCACGTACCAGGGGATGTCCGCGTCGGCCCAACGTGCGCTGCGGACCTTGGCCCTGCTCCCGGGACCGGCCTTCGCCGCCTGGGCGCTCGCCGCACTCCTCGACGTCCACCTCGACGAGGCAGAGGCTGTTCTCGACGACCTGGTCGAGGTGCACCTCGTCCAGACCGGAACGGTCGGCGCGACCGGGATCCGGTACCAACTCCACGACCTGG
The DNA here is from genome assembly GCF_040638605.1 of Streptomyces sp. NPDC026092. Lineage (NCBI taxonomy): Bacteria > Bacillati > Actinomycetota > Actinomycetes > Kitasatosporales > Streptomycetaceae > Streptomyces > Streptomyces sp. NPDC026092. Next base: position 248,173 of record NZ_JBEZYN010000008.1, on the reverse strand, counting down.
TACGCCTGTTCGCTCGGGAGCAGGCCGAACGAGGTCTCTCGCCCCTCGACCGCACGGCCGCGCTCGGCCGGTTGCTCGGGGCGAGTCTGCACCTCACCGACCACGCGGCGGACGCCCTCAGCGTCGACTTCCAGGGCATTCCGCAGAAGGACCTGGCTTCCTGGCGGCTCTCCGATGCCGACGCCGGTCCGCTGCTCGCCGACCCGCCGGCCTGGTTCGACGACGAACGTCAGTTTCTCGTCGGGGTGGTGGAACAGGCCCTGGACCGCGGTGAGACCGCACCCGCCGCCGGACTCGCCACAGCGCTCACGGCGTTCTTCCAGGTCGGCAGCCACTTCGACGACTGGGGGCGGCTCCAGAGCCGGGCGCTCAAGGTGTCGGAGAGCAACGGCGACGACCACAGCGCCTCGAAACTTCACCGGTGCCTCGGCGAACTCACCACCATCCTGGACCGGTACCCGGAAGCCCTGCACCACTTCGAGCGAGCCCTGCAGCTCGCCGAGGGGCAGGCACCGGCCTATCGGGCCGGGGCGACGGCCGGCCTCGCGTACGTGCACCGGCTGCTCGGCGAGTACGCCTCCGCCGTCCACCACTTCGAAGCGGCCGTCCGGCTGGCCGAGTCGGCGGGGAACGTCAACTGTCTGGTGTACGCGACCAACGGCCTCGGCGTCATCGACCTGGAGCAGGGCCGGCTGGACGCCGCCGTGGCCCGGTTCACGGAGTGCCTGCTGGTCAGCCGGCGCGCGGGCTACCTGCCGGGGGAGGCCCAGGCCTTGCGCTGCCTTGGCCAGAGCCACCGGGCGCGCGGAGCGTACGCGGACGCAGCCGACGCCTACCGGCAGGCGGCCGCGATCAGCGAGGAACTCGGCGACCGCCTCACCGCGACCCACGCCACCTGCTGGCTGGGCGACGTCCTCACCCGCCTCGGCGAACACGGCGAGGGCCGCCGCCTCCTTGCGAAGAGCCTGTGGACCTACCGCGAGTTCGGCAACCTCTGGGGCGAGGCCGCGACCCTGTACGCGCTGGCCGAGGCCCACCTCGCGGTCGGCCGCCCGCACCACGCCCGCCGCCGAGCCGAAGCCGCCATCCGACTGTGGCGATCCATCGGCTCCACCACCTGGCTCGCCACCGCCCTGGACACCCTGGCGAAGACCCACGACCTGTCAGGCGACAACACCTCAGCCCTACGGGCTCGCGAGGAGGCAAGGGCGATCCGAGCGTGAACCCGGCCCGGCAGGGGCTGCCGGCAGGCCGGGCCACCCTGCGAGGGGGCGGACAAGCAGATCCTGCGGAACAGCATCCGGTACCTGATCGGACCCGGCCCAGCCCTGTCATCCGGTGAGTACGCATACTCAGGTGTCATGTGCCGGCCTCCACGATGCTGGTGCGCGAAACCCGACCGTCTCAGGAGGACACGTATGGACCAGGCTCCAGCCCTTCAACTGCGCGCTGCCACGGCTCGCGATCGCGACTGGATCCACGAGCTGCGGCATCGTGTGTACGCGGAGGAGTTGGGGCAGCATCCGGTGGATCCGTCCGGGCGGCTGAGCGACGGCCTCGACGGCGAGAACGTGTATCTCGTGGCCGCGCGCGGCGAGGCCCGGATCGGCTTCGTCAGCCTCACCCCGCCGTGGGTCGGCCGCTATTCGCTGGACAAGTACCTGACACGCGAGGAACTGCCGGTCCTGACGGAGGAAGCGCCGTTCGAGATCCGCGTCCTGACCGTCGAGGAGCGCTGGCGCTCCACGGCGGCGGCGCCGCTCCTCATGTACGCGGCGCTGCGCTGGGTCGCGGCGCACGGCGGACGCCAGGTCGTGGCGATGGGGCGCACGGAGCTGCTCGACATGTACCTCGCCACCGGACTGCGGCCGGTGGGGCGCACGGTCCGCTCGGGTGCCGTCTCGTTCGAGGTGCTGAGCGGCTCCGTGGCCGAGCTGACGAAGATGGTCGGGGGGCAGCACGGTCGGACCCTGGAGCGGCTGCGGGCGGGGCTCGACTGGCAGTTGGACGTGCCGTTCGCGCCGCGCGCGGACGGCTGCGAGCACGGTGGTGCGTTCTTCTCGGCGATCGGTACGGACTTCCGGACCCTGGCCCGCCGTCACGAGGTGGTCGCCGCCGATGTGCTGGACGCCTGGTTCCCGCCGTCCCCCGATGTCCGCGCGGTCCTGTCGGAGGATCCGGGGTGGGCGGCGCGGACCTCGCCGCCGACCGGTGCGGAAGGGCTGCTCGCGGAAATCGCCCGGGTCCGTGGGCTTCCAGTGGAGTCGCTGGTCGTCGGGGCGGGCTCGTCCGACCTGATCTTCCGGGCGTTCGGGCGGTGGCTCACACCGGGGAGCCGGGTGCTCCTGCTGGATCCGAGCTACGGCGAGTACGCCCACGTCACCGAGCGGGTGATCGGCTGTCAGGTCGACCGGCTCCGGCTGAGCCGTGAGGACGGCTGGCTGCTCGACCCGGCCAGGCTCGCCGCCGCGACCCGCGATGGACGGTACGACCTCGTGGTGGTGGTCAATCCGAACAACCCGACCGGCCGCCACGCTCCCGCCGACGCGCTGCGCGCGGTGATCGAGGCCTCGCCCGCGCGGACCCGGTGGTGGATCGACGAGGCGTATCTCGGCTATGTCGATCCGGCGGACTCACTGGCCGGGCTCGCCACGGTCGACCCCCGGGTCGTGGTCTGCACCTCGCTGTCGAAGATGTACGCGCTGTCGGGGATGCGGGCCGCGTATCTGGTGGCCGCCCCGGACACGGCAGGGGAGCTGCGCCGCTGGACGCCGCCGTGGCCAGTGAGCCTGCCGGCGCAGCTGGCCGCCGTGACGGCGCTGCGTGACCCCGCGTACTACGCGGAACGCTGGGCGCGCACCGCTGTGTTGCGCCGGTCGCTCGCCGCCGGGCTCGCGGAGCTCGACGGGTTCTCCTCGGTCGACGAGGGGGTGGCGAACTTCCTCACGGTGACCCTGCCGCCGGGCGGGCCGAGCGCGGCCCGGCTGGTGCGCGAGTGCCGCCGCCACGACGTGTACCTGCGGGACTTGTCGCCGATGTCCCCGGCGTACGAGGGGCGGACCGTGCGTATCGCCGTCCGTGACACGGCGGAGAACGCGCGGATCGTGGCGGCGTGCCGGAGCGCCCTGGACGCGCTGCGCGCGCCGGCCGCCGTGCTGTCGGGCGCGCCGGCGCGGGTCTCCTCGTGACGGCGGTCGCCGGTCTCGTGCCGTACCTCGGCGGGGCACTGGCCGTCGGAGGGGTCGCCGTGGCGGCGACCCGGCAGCGTGAACTGATGCTCCGCTGGTGCGTGTGGGCGGTCGGAGTGCCGCTGGTCACCGCCGCGTTCTGGCTCGGTCCGCCGGGGATCGCGGTCCTCGCGGCCGTGGTCGGGGTGGTCGCCGTGGCGGAGTTCGGCGGGCTGCTGCGGCTGGGCCAGGTGGACCGCGTGGTGCTCGGCGCGGCGGTCGTCGGGCTCGTCCTGACCGCCTGGCTGGCCCCGGGGGAGGTGCTCCGGGTAGCTGCGGTCGGGGCGCTCGCGATCGCGGGGGTGCCCCTGGTGACGGGGGACGCGGAGCACGGGCTCCGCCGCATGCAGGCGGGCCTGCTCGGGCTCGTGTGGCTGGGGCTCCTGGCCGGTCTCGTGCACCTGGGTGCCCTCGGCCTCGTCCTGTTCGTGGCCGTGTCGATCGCCGACATCGTCGCGTACGCGGCGGGCCGCCGCCTCGGCGGCCCCCGGCTCTCCCCCCTGTCACCCGCCAAGCGGTGGAGCGGCACGCTGGCGGGGGCGGCGGCCGGACTCTGCGCCCTCGCCGTCCTGTCCTCCCTGACGTGGCAGACGGCGGTGGCCGTGGCGGTCGGCGGTCCGCTCGGCGACCTGCTGGAGTCGATGGTCAAGCGGGGTGCCCGCGCGAAGGACGCCGGTAGTTGGCTGGCCGGGTCGGGCGGTCTCCTGGACCGAATCGACTCCCTCCTCGTCGCCCTGGCGGTGCTGCTGGTGCTGAGCTGAGTCCCACGCTGCGGAGGCGGAAGCCGGAGAGAGGGTGAAGGGCCCGGCGGCACCGAGCCCGGGAGACGACGCGGCGCGCGTCGCGGGCGCTAGGTGTTGCTCCACCCGGTCGTGCCGGAGTACGAGTCGAGCAGGTCCACCACGAAGACCAGGGTCGAGCCGGCCGGGATCAACGGCGAGGGTGACTGATTGCCGTAGCCGAGACGCGGGGGAACGATGATCTCGCGCCGGCCGCCGACCTTCATCCCCCTCACCCCCCGGTCCCAGCCCTTGATGACCCTGCCACCGCCGAGGGCGAACTTGAACGGCTCACCCCGGTCCCAGGAGGCGTCGAACTCCTTGCCCGACGCGAAGGTCACCCCGACGTAGTGGACCCTGACCACCATGCCCGGCTTCACCTCGGGCCCGTCCCCGACGACCAGGTCCCGGACGGTCAGCTCAGTGGGAGCGTCACCGTGCGGAACGGCGACCTCGGGCTTCGTCGGTTCTCCCATGGCAGCCTCATCACTTTCCGTCTCTGGCGAAAGCCCCCGCACGAGCCGGCCCGACGCATGGGCACCGCGTACAGCAGCCTGGTCAGGCTACCGAGAAGGCCGATCCCCGGGGGGCGCGAGGCGAGGCGTTGTGTCTGGGAGAACCCCCTGTCGCGCGCGTCTGCCCGCCGGCGACACCGACGGCCGCGGAGTGCGCTGCGCACTCCCGCGTAGGAGCCTGGTGGCGTGGTGAAGCCGAGGAAGGTGGCGACCGGCGCGCACCGGCGGAGCTGGCTGCGCGGGGCCCCGCCGCCCCGCTGGGTGCGCGTCCTGCCCGTGGTGCTGCTCTGCGGGGTCGGAGCGGCCTCCCTCACCGAATCCGTACCGCTGGACATCGGCTTCCTGCTGGGCGCGGTGCCTCCGCTGGCCGTCCTGGCCTACGGCCCCTTGGCCACGGCCTTCCTCGGTGCCGCGACGATCGGGCTGCTGACCATTCCCCTCTTCCATCTGGACCAGCCCGGCAACACCGACCTCTTCACCCTCGGCTTCGTCGCGGTCCTGAGCATCTTCGTCTCCTTCGTCCGCGGGCGCCGGGACGAGCAGCTCGACCTGGAACGTACCGTCGCCGAGACGGTCCAGCGGGCCATCGTCCCGGACGTACGGCCGCGGGTCGGGCGCGTGCGCTGCGCGAGCCTGTACCGCGCCGCCGAGCGCGGCACGCTGGTCGGAGGCGACTTCTTCGACGTCCGGCCCGGTCCCCACGGGGTGCGGGCGGTCCTCGGCGACGTGCAGGGGCACGGTCTGTCGGCCGTCGCGACGGTCGCCTCCGTCCTGGGGGCGTTCCGCGAGGCCGTGCTGGACGACGTGGACGCGGAGTCGATCGCGGCGCGCCTTGACCGCAGGCTCGTGGTCGACGCGGCGCGGACGGAGCACGCGGAGCTCTTCGCCACGGCCGTCCTTCTGGACTTCGCGCCGTACGGGCGGGAGGTCCGTGTCCTGGCCTGCGGCCATCCGCCCCCGGTCCTGCTGCGCGGCGGAGCCGTGAGCACCCTGGAACTCGACCCCGGACCACCCCTGGGACTGGGCCTCGCCGATGTCATGCCCGGAACCGCCGGGACGGTGTCGCTGCTGCCCGGGGACCGGCTGCTCCTGGCCTCGGACGGTGTCCTGGAGGCACGGGACGCCTCCGGTGCCTTCTACCCGTTCGTCGAGCGTCTGGCCCGTATGACCGGTGTCGGCATGGACGAGTTGCCCGACGAGATCTGGGCCGACCTGAGCCGCTTCGCCCCCAAGATCCAGGACGACGTCTCCCTCATGATCCTCACGTGGGACACCTCCGGGCCGGGCTGACGGAGCGGGACCCTGGCCTGTATGGCGGACCGAGCTCTTCCTGTCGGGTGATTCCGGTGGCGCGCGGTCCGCGATCACGGGTGTCTGGACGAAGGGGGCACAGGCAGGAAGCGGGAGACCATGGAGCGGAAGCACGACCGCCTCGCGACGCCATGGGCCGCCGGGGTGGCGGGGACGGTGTTCGCGATCCTGACGGCCACCGCGATCGTCCTGGTACGCATCGCCGTGCCGAGCGGCGTCGACGGGGCGCAAGTGACCCTGGACGCCGGCCGGCGGAGCGCCGTGCGGACGGCGCTGGAGCTGATCCCGTTCGCCGGGATCGCGTTCCTCTGGTTCATGGGCGCGTTGCGCGAGCAGGCGGGCGAGCGCGAGGACAAGTTCGTCTCCACGGTGTTCCTGGGCAGCGGTCTGGTCTTCGTCGCCACGCTGTTCGGCGCCGCGGCGGCTGCCTGGAGCGTGCTCGACGAGGGTGGACAGGGCTCCTCCTTCGGCCGCGATGTCGCCTACGCCCTGCTGACCACCTACGCCATGCGGATGGCGGCGGTGTTCGTCATCACGGCCTCGACCATCGGCCACCGGCTCCGCGTCCTGCCTCGCCCGCTCACCGTCGTCGGCTACCTGGCGGGCCTGACGCTGCTCGTGGTGGGAGCGAACGTGCCCTGGTCGGAGCTGGTCTTCCCGGCCTGGGTGCTCGTTCTCAGCCTGCACAGCCTGTGGGGCCGGCATCCCTCCGCGTCACGGTCCGCCGCCTCGACCTGATCGGGCCGCACCGGTCACTCGGTCGCCCCGCTCCCGTGGCTGTGGCTCTCCCGGCCGACGAGAGTGGGCGCAGGGGGCTCGACCGGGCTGGAGAGGAACCGATCCCGTGGTGAGCATTGCCGTCGATCTGAACCGCTGCCAGGGGTACGCGCAGTGCGCGTTCCTCGCACCCGAGATCTTCACCATGCACGGCGACGAGGCGCTGTTGTACGACCCGGACGCCGACGACGCACTGCGCGACAAGCTGGCCCAGGCCGCCGCGGCCTGCCCCGTGCAGGCCATCCTCGTCGATGCCGTGGACGAGCCGGCCGAGGCGGTGCCCGGTGCTCGGTGACGGAGCCTTGGAGCAGCTCAGACGCGAGGGCCGCATCGTCGTCGTCGGCGCCTCGCTCGCAGGCCTACGGGCCGCGGAGACCATGCGCGCCAAGGGCTTCGCGGGGTCTCTGACGATGATCGGCGACGAGCCCTGCGAACCGTACGACCGGCCCCCGCTGTCCAAGGGCGTGCTGCTGGGCAGGGCGCGCGCCGACCGCACCGCGCTGCCCCGGCTCCGATCCCTCGACGCGACCTGGCGGCTCGGCGTTCCCGCCACCGGCCTGGACATGGCCGCGAGGACGGTGCGGCTGGCCGACGGCGGCGAGGTGCCGTACGACCGGCTGCTGATCGCCACCGGTGTCCGGGCGCGGCCGTGGCCGCGCGAGGAAGAGGCGGAACTCGACGGCGTCTTCGTGCTGCGGACCCGCGACGACGGCACCGCGCTCGCCCGGCGGCTCGACGCGGGACCCAAGCGGGTCCTCGTCATCGGGGGAGGGTTCGCCGGCTCGGAGGTCGCCTCCGCCTGCCGCGAACGCGGCATCCCCGTCACCGTCGCCGAACGCGGCGCCGCACCCCTGGTCGGCGCGCTCGGCGGGGTGATCGCCACGGTCGCCGCCGATCTCCAGCGCGAGCACGGTGTGGACCTGCGGTGCGGGGTCATGGTGACCGCCCTGGAGGGCGACGCCTCGGGACGGGTCCGCGCCGCGCATCTGTCCGACGGCTCCACCGTCGAGACCGACGTGGTGGTCGTCTCGCTCGGTGCCCTCCGCAACACCGAATGGCTGAACGGTTCCGGGCTCGGCGCCGGGCCCCGCGGCATCGCCTGCGACGCGGGCTGCCGGGCTTTCGACATCCGCGGAATCGTCACCGACGACATCTACGCCGCGGGCGACGTCGCCCGCTGCCCCCATCCCCTGTTCGGGTACCAGTTCCTGTCGCTGGAGCACTGGGGCAACGCCGTCGCCCAGGCCGGGATCGCGGCGCACAACATGCTCAGCGAGAGCATCGACCGGCGACCGCACATGGACGTGCCGGCCTTCTGGTCCTCCCAGTTCGGCGTCAACATCAAGTCGGTCGGAGTGCCGTCGATGGCGACGGAGATCCTGATCGCGCAGGGCTCACTGGACAGCCGTCGGTTCGTCGGGGTCTACGGGTACCAGGGGCGCGTCATCGGTGCCGTCTCCTTCGACCACGGCCGGTGGCTGCCGTTCTACCGGGAACTCATCGAGCGCACCGCGCCGTTTCCGCCGCAGTTCCCGACGGTCGACCGGCACGCGGACGGACAACGGCCGATGGACGCGGACTTCCCCGACCCGTCGATCCCCAGCCACGGCCCGACCGTGACCCTCAGCGGATACTCGCCGGCCGACCGCCGGATGACGTTCACCCCCGCGCACTGACCCGCACGGCCACAAGGACCTGACATGACGCCCACCCTGCTGCACCAGATCCTGGACTACGCCAACCGGGCCGACCCGTACCCGATCTACGAGGAGCTGCGGAGGACACCGGTCCATCACGAGACCGACGGGCCGTACGTGATCAGCACGTACTACGAGATCCGCAGCCTTCTCCACGATCCGAGGATCAGCTCGGACGCCCGCAACCTGGCGTCCGGCAGCGCCGACCCGCTGGCGGAGCCGGCCCCCGAGGAGAGCGCCCTGCCGCCGAGCTTCCTACGGCTCGACCCGCCGGAGCACGACCGGATGCGACGCATGACGAACCGCCACTTCGGACCGCCGCACTCCCCCCACCGGGTCGACGGCATGCGTCCCGAGCTCCACGACATCGTCGCCGGCCTCATCGACCGTCTCGGCGACCCGGGGCACATCGACCTGGTGGAGGAGTTCTCCTACCCGTTCCCGGTGACGGTGATCTGCAGGCTGCTCGGAGTGCCGCGCGAGGACGAGGCACGCTTCCACACCTGGGCGGACACCCTCGCCGCCAGCCTGGACCCCGACCCGGACGCCGATCCCGCCGAGCGCGACAAGGGTGCGGCGCACGAGGCCCGGATGCAGCTGGGCATGTACCTCGCCGGCCTGATCGAGGAGCGCCGCAAGAACCCCGGGGACGACATGCTCTCCCAGTTGGCGACGGCGAAGGGCCCGGACGGCCCGATGGCCACGATGGAACTGCTGAGCACGGCTGCGCTGCTCCTGATCGCGGGGCACGAGACCACGGTCAACCTCATCACCAACGGCATGCTGACCCTGCTGCGCCATCCCGACGTCCTTCAGCGGCTGCGCACCGAACCGCGACTGGCCGTGCCCATCGTCGAGGAACTGCTCCGCTTCGAGCCGCCGGTGCAACTGCTGCCTGGGCGCACCACCCTCGCCGACATCGAGGTCCGCGGCGTCACCATCCCGAAGGGCTCCGGCCTCTGGCTGGTCGTGGCGTCCGGCAACCGCGACCCGCGGCGCTTCGAGAACCCGGACCGCTTCGACCCGGATCGCCCGGACATCCAGCACCTCGGCCTGGGCAGCGGCATCCACAGCTGCTTCGGCGCACCACTCGCCCGCTTGGAGGCCCAGCTCGCCCTTTCGGAGCTGGCCCGGAGACTGGAGAACCCGCGCCTGCTGGACGACCCGCCCCCGTACCGCCAGAACGCCGTACTGCGCGGGCCGCGCCACCTACGGATCGCCTGCGACGGGATCCGACCCTAGGCCGCCCCGCAGAGTCGGCGACGGGGAAGTCCGAGTGCTCCCAGCGCCCGCGTGGTCATCCCACTGGCGCGATGTCGGCCCACAGGGCGGCGGCGTCGGGTGAGAGCGGTGTGGCCGCTCCGCCCGGCGCGTTGTCGTCTCGGTCCCACCACAGACCCTGGCCGGCTGTCAGGACGGACCCGTCCGTGCTCATCCGCCAGTGGCCGTGCCGCACATAGAGCACCCCGGCGTGCCCGGCGGGTGGCACGACTGGACCGGTGACCTGGTCCACGCGGATGGTCCAGCGGCCGCGCCGCACCATGATGTTGAGTACCCGGCAGGCGCCGCCGGGCAGTTCGGCGGTCAGCGCGTCGTCGCCGGAGAACGCGAACGGCTCGCCCGCGCGCGACAGCAGCCGGTCGAACACCCCGGGACAGATCAACCGCACGCCGTCGCCTGCGAGCAGGGTGAGTGTTCGGTCGACGCTCGGGAACGTCGAGAACGGTCCGTCCCCGTCGATGTCGGCGACGCTCGCGCGCCATCCGAACTCCTCCGTGCCCGCCGGCCACGCCGCGATCTCCCTGGTCGCGCCGCCGCCGTTGCGCCACCGGCCGGCGGTCAGTGTCTCGACATCGAAGCGGTGCATGGGCGGGCTCCCTGGGTGTGCGGTACGCGTGTGGATCATATGGGGCCACATCCACTCCGTCCCTCGCGAGTCCTTGGCCTATACCAATTGCCCGGGTCCCAGTAGTCTCGTCCGTGGCCAGTGGTACGGACTTCCCCCACCCCGGTTGTGCGCTGGCGCGGGCGACGCCGACTTACTACCGTCTCGAGCAGCCGGGTGCCCCCGTTCGCCGCCTCCAGGAGGATCACGGTGAAAGTTCGCACGACAAGCTCGGCGATCATCGGCGCCGTCTGCCTCGTCGCCTCCCTCGCCCTGAGCACAGCGTCCGCAGAAGACCGCGCACCCCGGCACAAGGTCGCCAAGATCGCGCTCACCAAGGTGGCCACGGCACAGAACCCGATCGCAGGGGCCGCCGGCCCCGGCGGCAAGGTCTGGATCGCCGAGCGGGCCGGCACGGTCCGGGTGTTGGGCGACCAAGGGCTCGGCGAGCCCGTGCTCGACATCTCCGCCGAGACCACCACCGACGGTGAACGCGGCCTCCTCGGCATCGCGTTCGACAACGCACGCGCGCACTTCTACATCTCGTACACGAATCTCGAAGGCACCAGCACCATCGACGAGTTCGCCGTACGGAACGGCAAGCTGCGGCCGGAGACCCGGCGCACCGTCCTCACCCAGACGCAGCCGTACTCGAACCACAACGGCGGCGACATCACGTTCGGGCCCGACGGATACCTCTACATCGCGTTCGGCGACGGCGGCGCGGGCGGCGACCCGCATGGGAACGGGCAGAACCTCGACACGCTGCTCGGCAAGATGCTGCGGATCGACCCGCGTGGCGGCACGCCGTACGCGATTCCTGCGGACAACCCGTTCGTGAACGACCCGAACGCGAAGGACGAGATCTGGGCCTACGGGCTGCGCAACCCCTGGCGGTTCTCCTTCGACTCGAGCACCGGCGACCTGCTCATCGGCGACGTCGGCCAGAACGACTGGGAGGAGATCGACTGGGCGCCGGCGCGCGACAAGGGCGGCGAGAACTACGGCTGGTCCCAGATGGAGGGCAACCATCCCTTCCGGGGCGGCACGGAGCCGGCGAACCATGTGCGCCCCATCCACGAATACGCCCGCGGCGGCCTAGGGTGCGCGGTGACCGGCGGATTCGTCTATCGCGGGGACGCGATCCCGGCCCTGAAGGGCCAGTACGTCTTCAGCGACTACTGCGACGGCACCCTCCGCTCGCTCCAGATGAAGAACGGCACGGTGACCGCGGTGAACGACCTCGTTGTCAACGCTGGTGAGGTCGTCTCGTTCGTGCAGGGCCGCAAGGGCGAGCTGTACGTGCTCGCGCAGGGCGGCAACGTCGCCCGCATCGACCCGGCGTAGCGTCCCGCGCCGTGCCGGTTCGACCGTGCCACGCGTTCCACCGACGCCCACCCTGGGCATAGTGGTGGGGTGATCACCAAAAGTGGCGAGGCCGGCGACGGCCGCGACGCCGGCAGGTCGGGTCCTGAAGACGCCGGTGACGAAGAGGCACAGGTCATCGTGGTGGGGGCGGGGCCGGCAGGTTCCGCCGCCGCCGTGCACCTCGCGAGAGCCGGCGTGGACGTGCTGCTCCTGGAGAAGTCCGGTTTCCCCCGGGAGAAGGTGTGCGGCGACGGCCTGACACCGCGCAGCGTGTACCAGTTGGTGCGGATGGGCATCGACATCGACGCACCGGGGTGGATGCGCAACAAGGGCATGCGCTGGGTCTGCGGCGGCCACCAGGCGGAGATCGACTGGCCGCGCCTGGGTGCCCTCCCCGATTTCGGACTCACCCGCAGCCGGCACGACTTCGACGACCTGCTCGCCGCGCACGCCCGTGCCACGGGAGCGCGTCTCCGTACCCACGTGAAGGTGACGGGCCCGCTGACCGACCGGGCGGGACACGTCATCGGCGTGTCCGCCTCCCGCGGACCGGAGCAGGAGCCGGTCCGCTACCGGGCGCCGTTGGTGATCGCCGCCGACGGCGCCTCGGCGCGCACGACTCTCGGCCTCGGGTTCGAACGGGACGACAGGAGGCCCGTCGCAGCCGCTGCCCGACGGTACTACCGCAGTGAGGCCCGTACGCACGACCCCTACCTGGAGCTCTGGGCCGACCTGCGCTGTCCTCGTACCGGACGGGACCTGCCCGGATACGGATGGGTGTTCCCCCTGGGCGACGGCCGGGTCAACGTGGGCCTCGGTGTCCTGCCGCAGCAACGGCGGCGCAGGCCGGTGGACCTGCGAGCGACCCTGGACCACTGGCTGCCCCGCCTGCCCGCGGACTGGGGGCTGGACGAGGAGACCGCCGACTCGCCTCTGCGCAGCGCGCCGCTGCCGATGGGACTGAACCGACGCCCGCAGTACCGGCGGGGCGTGCTGCTCGTGGGCGACAGCGCCGGCATGGTCAGTCCGTGGAGCGGCGAGGGCATCGCCCAGGCCATGGAGGCCGCCGAGGTGGCGGCGGACATCATCGCCCTGGCACTGGCCCGCCCGGCCGGACCGCGCCGGGAACACGCGTTGCACCAGTACCCGGCCGAGATCCGGCGCCGGTGGGCGCGCTACTACCGGCTGGGCAACGTCGCCGGGGATCTGGTCTTCTCGCGCTACGGCTTCCGGCCCGTCCTGCACCCCCGTGTGATGGCCTCGCCCCACGTGCTGCGCACCCTGGCCCGCCTGCTCACCCACGTGACCGATGAGCCCGCCCAGGACACGATCGACGCTGTCCTCCACGGGCTGCTCCGCCTCGTCCCCACTCCACGGAGGTAGACGGCGTGTGCATGCGGTACGCGTCCGGTGCCAGTCGTTTCGCGGGCTCAGACGCGGACGATGACGAGGGCGATGTCGTCGCGGGCTCCGCTCGCGACGCCGAGGCGCGCGAGCAGCGCGTCGGCCAGCTGATCCGGGTCGAGGCCGACGAGGTCGCCCAGGGCGGTGGTGAGCCGGTCCAGGCCGGCGTCGATGTCCTCGTCGCGGCGCTCGATCAATCCGTCGGTGTAGAGGACGAGGGTGTCACCCGTGCCGTACGGGGTGCCGGCCTGCGGCCGGGGAACGTGCTCGGGTCTGGCTCCCAGCGGCGGGTCGGTGGCCTGGTCCAACAGCTCGCGCGTGCCGTCCGCGTGCAGCAGCACCGGCGGCGGGTGCCCCGCGCTGGAGTAGACGAGCAGTTTGGAGCGGGTGTCCACGAGCACGCTGACCGCGGTGGCGGCGAGCGCGCCCTCCACGGAGCGGGCGTACATGCCCAGCACTTCCAGGGCCCCGGCCGGCCCGGCCACCGCCCGACTGGCCGCCGACAGCGCGCTGCGGAGCATGCCCATGACAGTGGCCGCCTCAAGGCCGTGCCCGACGACGTCGCCCACGGCAACGGTGAACCGCCCGTCGGCCAGGTCGACGCCGTCGTACCAGTCGCCGCACACGTTCAGCGAACCGACCGCCGGTAGATAGCGCACCGCCACGTCACTGCGCCGCGCCAGGTCCGGGGAGTGCAGCATCGCTTCCTGCAGGGTGACGGCGACCTCCCGCTCCCGGGCGTGCGCCGCCCGTAGCTGCTCGTTCAGCCGCTGCAGCTCCCGCGCGCGGGCATACAGCTCGGCCTCCATCCCCTCCTCACGCTCCGTGATTCGCCGCCCCTCGCTCCGGACCCGGAACCGGCGGGACCGCATGAACGCCGTCACGTCCTCCACGCGGTGGATGATCCACGCGACCCGCCCGTCCGCGTTCTTGACCGGCGTGTTCACGGGGGACCACCAGCGTTCCTCGAACACACCGGGCTGCGAGGCGACGGGGATGTCGTACTTCTGCACCGCCATGGTGTCGGCCTCACCGGTGGCCAGCACCCGCCCCAGGGACGCCCCGAGGTTCTTCACCCCGTCCGCGCCCGGGTCGGCGGGATTGTCGGGGAACGCGTCGAACACGTGCTGCCCGAGCAGATCGTCCCGGGTGCGGCCGGTCGCCCGCAGGTACGCCTCGTTGACATCCACGATCACCAGATCCGGTGCCAGCACCAGATACGGGCTGGGCGTCGCGGCGAACAACGCACCGTGGTCGATCTCCGGCCTCACGGTCCATCCGATCCTCGTCCCGAGGAACCCCCTCCGACCAGCGTACGCAGCGCTCCGGCCGACCGCGCCTCAGCAGGCCCGCCCGGCGGGACCTGCCGCCATCACCCGGCCACTCCACTGCGGTGGCCGCGCGGGTGGGGTGGGCGTTGCATGGGAGACGGCGCGCTCCACCCGTCTCGTCGAATGGGCGTTCACACAGTGGCTGGTGAAGATCATCCGGACAGCCGGTCCGTCCCCGAGGGGCTGGAGGGCGCCGTACTGGACGCGCTCTTCTCCCAGTCGCCCCTGGGCCTGCACGTCTACGACCAGGAGCTGCGTCTGGTACGGGTGAACACGGCGGCCCGGTTGATACCGGAGTTCCCGGTCGACCGGTTGCTCGGCCGTACGCTGCCGGAGATCGTCCGGGCCTTCGACATCACCGACCCCGCGGCCGTGGAACAGGCCGCTCACCGGGTGCTGGAGACCGGGGCGCCCGAGCTCGACCTGACCATCCGGTTCCGCGACCGCCGTGTCCCTCCGGTCGAAACCGTCCTCTCGGTGTCCGCGTTCCGCCTGCAGCGGGCCGACGGCACCGTGCTGGGGCTGGCCACCGCGCTGACCGACATCACCGCCCGGGTGCGGGCCGAAGCGGAGGTGCGCCTGCAGAACGAGGCGGCCGCGCGGATCGGAACCACGCTCGACATCTTCCGTACGGCGGCCGAGTTCTGCGAGGTCGTCTCACCGGCTCTGGCCGACACCGTGACCGTCGACGTCTACGACGTGGTCATGGGCGGCCGGGCTCCCCTCGCGGACGCTCTCGACCGGGACCAGACCGTGCGACGCGTGGGATACCGCTCGGTCGCCGGACCGGACCAGCAGGGCGTCCCCGCCGTCGGCGAGGTGGACGTGTACCCACCCGGCACGCCGTACCGAACCGTCCTGGACACCCTGGCCCCCAAGCTGATCCGACGACTGCGCCCGGACGCCCCCTGGCTCGATCCCCGACGTCCGCGGCATGCCCGGATCCTGAGCGCGGGCGCGCATTCCATGCTGCTGGTTCCGATCCGCGCGCGGGGTGTGGTGCTCGGCCTGGCCTGTTTCTACCGTTGGCGCGAACCGGCCCCGTTCGACGACCGGCACCTGAGGCTCGCGCAGCAGCTCACCACCCTCGCGGGCCAGTGCCTGGACAACGCTCGCCTCTACGGGCGTGAGCGCTCGGCCGCCCGCATCCTGTCCGGTGGCTTCGCCCAGGCGCAGGCATCCGTCGTGACGGCCGTCGAGCTCGCCCGCACCCACCTGCCGGTCGGCACGGGCGGCGGCTGGTCCGACGCCATCTCCCTCTCCGGGGCCAGGGTGGCCCTCGTGGCCGGGGACACCACGTCCGGGACTTCGTGTCCGGCGGCGATGAGCGAGCTTCGCGCGGCGATCGAGGCGCTGGCCGACCTCGACCTGCCGCCGGACGACATCCTCCAGCGTCTTCACGACCTCGCCAGTCGCCCGAGCACCCCGCCGGACACGGCCGCACCCGACAGCGGCGACGGAACGCCCGCCACCTGCCTCTGCCTCGTCTACGATCCGGTCACCCGCCTGTGCACCGCGGCGAGCGCGGGTCACCCGTCACCGGTTCTGGTGCATCCGGGCGGCGCCGTCGAACTGCTGGATGTCGCGGCCGGACCGCCTCTCGGGCAGGGCATGGCGGAGTACGCGCTCACGGAACGCGTCCTGCCCGAAGGGAGCACCCTGCTGATCTGCAACACCGCTCTGCTGACCGCGGCCGGCGGCCGCGAGTCGCTGCTGAGCCGGTTGACCGACCTGTTCGCCGAACCGCAGCTCTCTCTTCAGGCCGCGTGCGACAGGTCTGCCGAGGCCCTCGCGCCCGAGCAGCCGCTTCGCGACGCCTATCTGTTGCTGGCCCGCACCCGCACGTTGGGCGACTCCCGGACGAAGGCGTGGACGTTCCCCAACAGTCCGGAGAGCGTCGGCCAGGCGCGCAGGAGAGCCGTGGACCAACTCGCGGAATGGGGACTGGCCCAGGACGTCATCGACGACACCGCCCTCGTCGTCAGTGAGCTGGTCACCAACTCCGTGCGCTACGCGAAGGGGCCGATCCAGTTGCGCCTCATCCACGACGGCACGCTCGTGTGCGAGGTCACCGACGACAGCAGCGCCAGTCCGCACCTTCGCCGCGCCCTGAACACGGACGAGAACGGCCGGGGCCTGTTCATCACCGCCCACCTCACCCAGCGCTGGGGCGTGAGGCCCACAGGACGAGGCAAGACCCTCTGGGCGGCACGCACCCTCGCAACACCTCCGCCCCTCGGCCACGTCCCCGCTGTCGAGGCGTGACGTGGATGAGGCTGCCGAGAGGCGCCTGACGGGAAAAGGCCCAGGTCAGGCGCTTCTCTCTGGTTCCTAGAAGAAGCCGAGCTTCTTCGGCGAGTACGACACCAGCAGGTTCTTCGAGTGCTGGTGGTACACGCCTCGCGTGGTCGCTGACCAGCGGAAACGGCCACGATTCGGCCAAGCCGCAGGCGGCTGGTCCGCGCATGGCCCGGATCCTGGTCGCCACGCAGCGGCGGCCCACCGCGCCTTGTTGCACCAGCGCCTGCATGCCGAGACCCTGTTCATGGCCGGCAGTGCGAAGGCGTTCCGCGAGACGGCGCGGCAATTCCTCGACGTCGTCCGCAAGGGGCCGGGAGGGGACCGCGGCTCAGATCATCACGTGCTTGGGCCGGGTGTAGTCGAGGAGGCCGGAGAGAGACAGGTCGCTGCCGTATCCGGAGTGTTTGACTCCGCCGTGCGGCATTTCGGAGACCGTGGTGCCGTGGGTGTTCACCCACACGATCCCGGTGTGCAGGGCTCTCGTCGCCCGCATCGCCCGGTCGTGGTCTCTGGTCCATACGCTCGCGGCCAGTCCGAAGCGTACGTCGTCGGCGAGCCGCAGCGCTTCGGACTCGTCGCTGAAGGACTGCACGGTCACGACGGGCCCGAAGATCTCCTCCTGGACGATCTCGTCGTCCTGGCGCACCCCGGCGACGACGGTGGGGGCGAGGAAGAAGCCGGGCCCCGCGGGCCGTGTGCCGCCGGCCACGATCCGGGCGTGGCCGGGCAGCCGGTCGAGCAGGGCGCGGACCGAGGCCAGCTGGGCGGCGTTGTTGAGCGGGCCGAGATCGGTGCCGGGGCGCAGTGCGCGGGCGACGTCGGCGAGGGCGTCCAGGAAGGCGTCGTGGATGCGGGCGTGGACCAGGAAGCGGGTGGGGGCGGTGCAGTCCTGGCCGGCGTTGTAGAAGGCGACCTGGGCCAGGGCGGCGGCGGTGGACGGGACGTCGACGTCGTCGTGGACGATCACGGGCGCGTTGCCGCCCAGTTCGAGGTGGACCCGCTTCAGGCCGGCCGCAGCCGAGGCGGCGATCTCCTGGCCGGCGCGGACGCTGCCGGTGAGCGCGATCAGGGCGACGGCGGGGTGGGCGGTGAGGGCGCGGCCCGTGTCGCGGTCGCCGCAGACGACGTTCAGCACGCCCGGGGGCAGGTGGGGGGCCGCGATCCGGGCGAGGAGCACCGACGAGGAGGGGGTGGTGTCGGCGGGTTTGAGGACGGTGGTGTTGCCGGCGGCGAGGGCCGGTGCGATCTTCCACGCGGCCATCATCAGGGGGTAGTTCCACGGCGTGATCTGGGCGCAGACGCCGACAGATTCGCGGCGCAGCAGGGAGGTGCGGCCCTCGGTGTACTCGGCCGCGGCGGCGCCTGGGAGGTTGCGGGCGGCTCCGGCGAAGTAGCGGAAGGCGTCGGCGATCGCGGGGAGTTCCTCCGTGCGGAACTGTGCGGCGGGCTTCCCCGTGTCGGCGGTCTCCGCGGCGGTCAGCTCGTCCGCGTGCGCCTCGACGGCGTCGGCGACGGCGAGCAGGGCCCGTTGCCGGTCGGCCGGGGTGGTGGCCGACCAGGGTCCGTACGCGGCCGCGGCGGCCGCGCAGGCGGCGTCGGTGTCGGCGCGGCCGGAGCGTGGGGCGTGGCCGTGCACGCGCCCGGTGGCGGGGTCGACCAGCTCGGTGGTCATGCCCGTGGCGGCGGCTCGGTCCTCGCCGCCGATGTGGTTCAGCAGACTGTCAGCCACGGCGCAGGGCCTCCTTCGCGGCGGCGCGGCCGGTGCGGACGGCGCCCTCCATGTAGCCGGCCACCCACTGGTCGGATCCGCAGACGTAGAAGGGCGGTTCATGGGTGCCGTGACGGGGGCCGACGGCCATGACGTCGCCAGGAGCCCATTGCGTGACGTACCCCTGGGTCCAGGGGTCGGTGCCCCACAGGCGCAGATGCGCGGCGCGTGGCCGATGGGCCTGGTCGCCGTACAGCCGGGCGATCTCGGCGAGGAGCTCGCGGGTGCGCAGGTGGGCGGGGGTGCCGAGCAGGACGCCGTATCTCTCGGGCGGGATCAGGGCGGACAGGATGCCTTCGTTCTGCGGCCAGGTGCTGCCCAGCACCCCCTCACACTCGGACAGACCGCTGAGCCCCCGGTCGCGCCAGAACGGGTGGTCATAGGCGGCGACGAACTTCGCGGCGAGGGCGTGCCGCTGGTGGTACAGCGAGGCCAGGCGCTCCTCGCCGACGCCGGTGACGGCGAGCGAGCGCAGCGGGCCGGCGGGCAGGGCGCTGACGACGGCGGCCGCGGTGAGGGTCTCGCCGCCCGCGAGGCGCACCGAGCAGTCGCCGGAGCGGCGGACCACGAGCGCCTCGACGGGCGAGCCCGTACGGATTCTGCCGTCGAGCCCGGCCGCCATCCGCAGGGCCACGGTCGCCGAGCCCTCGGCCACCCGCAGGCCCTCCCAGGCCTCGTACTCGTAGTGGCCGAGGCCGGGGACGGCGGCATGCTTGCGGAGGGCGGCGAGCAGCGAGGTACGTTCGAACGAGCCGTCGGCGAGCGCGAGCTGGCCGATCTCCCACAGCCGTACGACGGCCGGGCTCGCCCCCTCGTCGCGCAGCCAGCCGGCCACGGACATCCGGTCCAGGGCGGTGGCCTCGGGGTGGGACCAGGGGTCGTCGGGGTCGACGGTCGCGGCGAGTGCGGCGAAGCCGGCGGTGACCTTCCGGTGGGAGGCGTCGTCGCCGGGGCCGAACCAGTGCGGCGGGTCGCCGGCGCTGACGCCTTCGGGCGTGGCGCGGGCGAGCGCGCCGGGTTCGGCGACGTAGCTGGGGACGAGGGAGAGGCCGAGTTCGGCGACGAGCGCCGTGTACGCGGTGTGCGCCGAGCCGACCACCTCCCCGCCGAGCTGGACGAGGCGGCCGTCGGGCAGCGTGGTCTGCTCGACGCGGCCGCCGACCCGGTCGCGGGCCTCGACGACGAGGACGTCGACTCCGCCCGCGGCCAGGTCGCGGGCGGCGGCGAGTCCGGCGAGTCCGGCGCCGAGCACGATGACATCGTGGTACATGGTGTCTCCTTCGGAGGGGCCGTCGTCAGTCCAACACCAGGCAGTGCTCGGGCCGCCAGCCGAGCTCGACCTCCTCGCCGCCGCTCCAGCGGTCCTCCATGCGGGAGCGGGCCGTGTTCTGCTCCAGGACGTGCACGGTGACGCCGGGGGCCAGTTCGATGAGGTACGTGGTGGTGGGGCCGGAGTAGACGGTCTCCCGGACGACACCGGTGACCCGGGCCATGCCGGGCTCGAAGTCGGACAGCCAGATCTTCTCGGGGCGCAGCGAGAGACTGACCCGACGGCCGTCGGTCATGCCGGGGCGGTCGCCGACGGGGAGCGCCGGGCCCTGGTCGAGCAGCACCCGTCCGGCGCGGTAGGTGCCGGGGACGAGGTTGGAGGTCCCGAGGAACGAGGCGGTGAAGCTGCTGGTGGGGCGCTCGTACACGTCCTCCGGAGTCCCGCACTGTTCGAGGCGGCCCTCGTTCATGACGGCGAGGCGGTCCGACATGGTCAGGGCCTCGTCCTGGTCGTGGGTGACGAACAGGAAGGTGATGCCCACCTCGCGCTGGATCTGCTTGAGCTCGACCTGCATCCGACGCCGGAGCTTCAGGTCGAGAGCCGCCAGCGGCTCGTCGAGCAACAGCACCTGCGGACGGTTGACCAGGGCGCGGGCGAGGGCGACGCGCTGGCGCTGGCCGCCGGAGAGGGTGGTCGGTCTGCGGCCCGCCAGGTCCCCGAGCTGTACGAGGTCGAGCATCTCGGCGACCCGGCGGCGGATCTCGGGGCGGGCGACGCCCTTGCGCTTGAGGCCGAAGGCCACGTTGTCGGCGAGGGACAGGTGGTCGAAGAGGGCGTAGCTCTGGAAGACGGTGTTGACGTTGCGCCGGTGGGGCGGCAGGCCCGTCACGTCCTCCCCGTCGAGCAGGACGCTGCCCTCGGTGGGGTCGGCGAAGCCGCCGATTATGCGCAGCAGGGTGGTCTTGCCGCAGCCGGAGGGACCGAGCAGGGAGAAGAACTCGCCGGGGGCGATGTCGAGGCTGATGTCGTGGACGGCGTACGAGGCGGAGCCGCCGGAGCTCCCGGAGCTCCCGGGGTAGCTCTTGCCGACCCGGTCGAGCCGGACAGCGGGGTGCGGGAGTACGGCTTGCGGTTGCGGAGGTCGGGCCGTGTCCGGCGCCTGCGGGGGCGTGGGTTGCGAGGTCATGGCGTTTACTTCCCGGAGAGCAGGTCGAGGCCGCCGCGCCGGCCGAACAGGCGCGGGATGGCGAGGGCGAGGGTGATGAGTGCGACGGAGCCGGCCAGCATCAGCGTGCCGACGGCGTTGATGGTGGGCTGGACCCCGAACCGGATCGCCGAGTAGATCCGGACCGACAGAGGTTGCGGATCGACGCCGGTGGTGAAGTAGGCGAGGACGAAGTCGTCGAAGACCAGGGCGAAGACGAGGACGGCGGAGGCGAGGATGCCGGGGAGCAGCGCGGGCAGCGTCACCAGCCGTACGGCCTGCCGGCGCGTGGCCCCCAGGTCCATGGCCGCCTCCTCGATCTCCGGGTTCAGGGCGGCGACACGGGAGCGCAGGATCACCGTCACATACGAGATGGAGAAGGTGATCTCGGCGAGCATCACCGTCGTCGTGGACAGGGTGATGCCGAGGCCCTTGAACAGGAGCATCGCGGCCACGCCGGTGACGATCTCCGGGGTGATGAGCGGGACGAGCATCACCAGTCCGGCGAAGGAGCCGAGTCGGTTGCGGCCGCGGACCAGGCCGAGCGCGAGGGCGACGCCCAGCACCACCGAGCCGATCATGGCGACGAGGGAGACCCGCAGGCTCATGTCGAGCGAGTCCAGCAGCATGTCGTCGCGGAGGAACGCTCCGTACCAGCGCAGGCTGACGTCGTCGAAGACGGTCAGGGACTTCTGCGAGTTGAAGGAGAACAGGACGACGACGCCGATGGGGACGTAGAGCAGCGCGAAGAAGACGGCGGTGACGGCGATGGCGAACCGGGGACGGCGTTCGGCGCCGCGGCGGCGCCCGCGGGCGGCCCTCATCGGACCGCCTCCGCCTCGTCCTTGCGGGTGCGCCGCAGGTAGCCGAGCATGCCGAGGAGGAGGACGGCCATCAGCAGCATGGTGAGGGCGGAGCCGAGCGGCCAGTTCTGCCCCTGGAAGAACTTGTCCTGGATCAGGTTGCCGATCATGATCTGGTCGGGGCCTCCCATGAGCTGGGCACTGACGAAGTCGCCCATGGCGGGCAGCAGGACGAGGACACAGCCGGCGGCCGCGCCCTGCCGGGTGGCCGGGACGGTGACGAACAGGAACGTCCGCAGCGGACCGGCGTACAAGTCGCGGCCCGCCTCGATGAGCGAGGTGTCCATGCGCTCCATGGCCGCGTACAGCGGGATGATCATGAAGACGACGAAGCCGTAGACGAGACCGGCGACGACGCCCGCGCCGGTCTGCAGGATCCGGGTCCCCCCGTCGGCGAGCCCGATCGCCCGCAGTGCCCTCAGCAGCGGTCCGTCGTCGGACAGGACGACGGACCAGCCGTACATCCGCACCAGGTAGTTGGCGAAGAACGGGACGACGATCGCCGCGATCAGCAGGTTCTTGTACCGGCCGCCCCTGGTCGCGATGGCGTACGCGACGGGGTAGGCGATGACCAGACAGACGGCGCAGGTGACCAGGGCGTAGCCCAGCGAACGGAGCAGGACCGTGCGGTAGGCGGGGTCGGCCAGGGCCGTGAAGTTGTCGAGGACGAAGCCGAAGTGCGGGTTGCCGAGCGGGTCGGTGGTGCCGAACGCGAGGGTGGCCACCAGGATCAGGGAGGCGACGAGGAAGACGGTCATCCAGAGCGTGCCGGGCAGCATCAGCCAGGTCCACAGACGTTCTTGTACCGGCTTTCTGACGGTACGTGGGGTACGGGCGGTATCCGCCATGTCAGCCCGCCTTCACGTCGGTCCAGGCGGCGTCGCGTGCCTTCTCGCCCGTTGCCGTGCCGTTGCGGAAGAACATGTCGTCCCTGAGGTCGGCCGCGGTCACTTGGCACTGGGGGAAGGGCTCCACGAGCGCGGCGTAGGTGTCCTCCGTGCCGCGCACCGGCATCGGGTAGCCGATGTACTCGATGTTCCGCTTCACGTTCTCGGGCCGGAGCATGTAGTCGATGAAGAGCATGGCCGTGCCGGGGTGCGGTGCGTCGGCGGGGATGGCGTAGCAGTCGGAGTTGACCGGGGCCCCCTCGCGGGCGGTCTCGAATCCGAACACGGACGGGTCCTTCGCCTGGGCGAGCATCGCGGCCATGTCCCCGCTCCACGCCTGGGTCATGTCGGCGTTGCCGTTGAGCAGGTTGTTGTAGCTGTCGCTGGAGAAGCCGCGCAGTCGAGGGCGCAGGGTGCGCAGGGTGTCGGTGACGCGGTCGAGGTCGCCCGGCCGGTCGGTGGTGAGGGGCAGGCCGAGTTTGAGCGCGCCGACGGCCAGTACCTCGTCGCGGTCGTCGAGGACGAAGACCTTGCCCTTGGCTCGGTCGTTCCACAGATCGCCCCAGGAGCCGGTGAGGTCGCCGAGCCGGTCCCGGCGCCAACCGATGCCGGTCTTGTACATGGTGAAGGGGACGGTGTGAGCGGAGCGGGGGTCGTACCACGGGTCGGCGAAGTAGTCGTAGGCGCCGAACACGGCCTCGGCGTTGCTCAGACGCCCGTGGTCGATGCGGCGCAGCCGGCCCCCTCGGGAGAGGCGCTCGGCCCACTTCGCCGTGGGGAAGATGATGTCGTAGCGGTTGCCGGCGTTGAGTTTGGCGGCCATGCCTTCCATGGAGTCGTAGTTCGACTGGACGACCTTGACCCCGTACTCCTTGGAGAAGCCGGCGAAGACGGCCGGGTCGACGAAGTCGGCCCAGTTGAAGTAGACGAGGTCGCCGTCGACCTTGACGTCGATGGGGGACTCGGCGGCCGACCGGCCGGCGTCGTCGGAGGGGGAGGAGAATCCGCAGCCGGCCGCCGTCAGACCGAGGGTGGCGGTGGCGCCGGCGCGGAGCAGCGAGCGGCGGGACAGGGAAGGTGCCTCGGGGGACATGGGGTCCTCTCCGTAGGGGCCGCTGGGGGACGGCGGGCGAACGTTCGGTGCGTCGACGCGTGAGGCGTTCGGCTGGGCGCGTACGGGGGTGTGCGGACGGGTTCGGGGCACGGGGCGGGGGACGGAGGTACGGCGATGAGGCCGCGGCGGTAAGGCGATGCGGTGGTACGGCGCTACGGCGACGGGGCGGTGCCGCTCACCGGCCGGGCGGGCCGGAGCCGGGGTCGGGGTCCGGTGCGGCCTCCGTGGGGTCGGCGGGGTCCGAGAGCTCTGCGGGATCCGCCAGGTCGGCACGGATGCGGTCGGCGAACCAGCCGACCGCGAGCTCGCGCCGGGACAGCGGTCCGGGTTCGAACCCCGGGGTGGACAGACCGCGTTGGACACGGGCGACCAGCTCGGTGTCCTCGTCGTTGGTGATCCAGCCGATGCGCATGTTCAGGCGCCGGGCGAGTCGGGTGCGCAGCCCGGTGCCGCGGCGGGTGTAGAAGGCGCCGGGGACGGCCACCTTGTCGACCGCGGCCGGTACGGCGGTCCACGCGAGCACGTGGTCCGGGTAGAAGTCGATGAGGGTGTTGGGGTAGATCACGGCATACCGCCAGACCCTGCGGTCGGCCTCGGTGAGGCCGGGCATGGGCGCGGCGACGCGCTGGTAGAGCCGCTCGGTCCAGTTGGAGGACGGCTTGTCGCGCAGGGGCGAGGTGAACAGGACGTAGGAGTCGTGGATCTCGCAGCCGTAGCCCTGGTAGTCGAGCAGGCGCATCAGGCCGGGGTGGGCGACGGGTACGTGGTACCCCTCCAGGTAGTTGTCGACCGCGACCTTCCAGTTGGCCTCCTGGACCTCGGCGCGGGCCAGGTCGTGGATCCGGTCCCGGCCGACCGGCACCAGGTCCGCCCCGGCGTAGTGGCCGACGGCCTCGGCGAGTCCCGCGCAGCTCTCGGCGAGCGGGACGGCGTTCGGGTCGAGGTTGACGAAGACGAAGCCGAGGAAGGATTCGACCCGGGCCGGGAACAGGCCGAGGCGGGGCTTGTCGAGGCAGGGGATCTGCCGGGCCTCGGGGGCGCCGACCAGGCTGCCGTCGAGGCGGTAGGTCCAGCCGTGGTACGGGCAGCGGATCGCCTTGCCGGCCGGTTCGGGGGCGGTGACCAGGCGGGTTCCGCGATGGCGGCAGACGTTGAGGTGGGCGGCGATGCCGCCGTCCTCGGTGCGGACGACCAGGACCTCCCGGTCGGCGACGGTGGCGGCGAGCCGGGCCCCGGGGCCGGGCAGGTCGGACTCGTGGCACACGAGCTGCCAGGACCTGGCGAAGATCTGGCGGGTCTCGGCGGCGGCGACGGCGGGATCGGTGTAGTGGCGGGCCGCCAGCGCGGGAGCGGGGAGGTCCCTGGCGGCTGTGTCGGGTGCGGTGGGCGCCTCGTGCGCGGTGAGTGCGCCGGGTGCGGGGGCTCTGGGGTGCATCGGTGACTCCTCGTACCGCGGGGCGGCGATCGGTGTCGGGCGTCGATGTCGTGCGAACCGGATGCGGGCAGCGGGTCGGGGCGGGTGCCGGGACCGGGCTGACCGATTGGACAGCCAGCGTGGTGGCTGAATTCCGCTGGGTCAAGACTTGTACGCTGACCGATCGGTCAGCTAGCTTGGTTATTGCCTGACCGATCGGTCAGCAAACGTGTTCCTGTTGCTGCACTTCCGCCGCACTGCCTCTGACCTGCGTATTTCTCGTCATCTGGTGGGTGCGGCCCACGGCCTCGCGCCGGAAGCAGCCCGGCGTGCCCTGGCACCTGCCCCGACACGCACCTCCCTCGCTTTCCTCCTCCGATTCCCCCTCGGCCGAGACCGCTGACGAGCCTGTGGCTCGAACGCCCCACTCGGCTGCCGGGCCGGCGGCCGACGGTCACGGCACCCGCACCCCTTCCCTTCCGGAGGCACGTATGAGTGGTCGTCGGCATCTGGACTGGCTCGGGCTCACCCCCGAACCGGAGCGGGAGCTGCCCGCAGCCGTCGCCACGCTGCGCGCCTCCCTCGGCACGGCGCACCACCCGCCGCCGGGCCGGGCCGAACTCGCGGCCGTCGAGCGGCGCCGGGTGGAACGCCTGGTTCTGAGGGGCAGCCGGCACAGCTGGTTGCGCTACCTCGCCGAAGCCACCGCGCTCGTGACCGCCGTGGCCCTCCGGCTCGAAGAGCAGGGCGGCGGAGACAGCCACGCGGGCATGAACGCGGACACGAGAGCCGACGCGGACCCGGACGCCTCGACCGCGGCCGCGCTGCTGGCCGCCGAGGTGATCCTCGACCACCACCGCATGCTCATCGGCCTGCCAGGAGCGGGATACGGCCGCACCGCAGGGGACCGCGCCGCGCTCGAAGGCGCGCTGCGACTCCTGCGCACCCGGTCCCGTACCGCCGGACCCGCCCCCACCGCCCGTACAGGAGACGGCAGATGACCCACAGCCTCCCCTCGCCCCCGAGTCACCCCCCGGCCATCAGCCGCCCCTCGACCGTCATCCGTCACCCGACCGCCCCCGCGCCGGGTTCTGTGCTGGGCGCGACGCCGCACGCGACGGAGAACGCCGAGGCGTACGAGGCCACCGGTGGCTACGCCGCCGCCGTCACCCCCGACGAGCTGCTGCATCACCTGGACGCCTGCGACCTGCGCGGCCGCGGCGGCGCCGGATTCCCGGCCGCCGTCAAGCTCCGTACCGTCCGCGAGCACGGGCGACGCGGCCGGGGGAGCGGGACGCGCGGCGAGCGCGCGGCAGGTGCCGGCACCCCGGTCGTGGTGGCCAACGGGGAAGAGGGCGAGCCCGGTTCGGTCAAGGACCGCTGGCTGCTGCGGGCCCGCCCGCACCTGCTCCTCGACGGCCTCGTCCACGCCGCCGCGGTGACCGGCGCCGAACACGGCTACGTCTACCTCTCCGACCCGGAGGCGGCCCGCAGCGTCCGCCGGGCCCTCGCCGAACGCGTACCGTCGCTGCCCGTCGAGGTCGTCGAGACCGCCGCCGCCTATGTCGCCGGCGAGGAGACCGCGGTCGTCCGCCGGATCGACGGCGGGCCGGCCCTGCCGACCGCCAAACCGCCCCGCCCCTTCGAGCGGGGAGTCCGGGGCGCGCCGACGCTGGTCGCCAACGTCGAGACACTCGCCCGGATCGCGCTCGTCGCCGCCCGGCCCGACCTGCGCGAGCCGATCGCGCGCTCCACCCTGGTCACCCTCTCGGGCGGCAGCGTCGCACCTGTGCTCACCGAGGCGCCGTACGGGGTCCCCCTGAGTACCCTTGCCGCCGCCCACGGCACCCCGGCCTCGACCGGCGCCCTGATGGGCGGTCTCTTCGGCGGGCTCGTCGACGCCTGCGCCCTGGACCTGCCCCTCGAACCCGGCGCTCTCGCTGCCGCGGGCACGGCGCTCGGCTGCGGAGCCATCCGCTTCCTCACCACCGACGTCTGCCCGGTGGGCGCCGCCGCCGACGCGGTCGGTTACCTCGCGGTCGAGAGCGCACGCCAGTGTGGCGTCTGCGTGTCGGGCTCGGCCGCGATCAGTGACGCTCTGGACCGCCTCGCCTCCGGATCCGCCGAACCCGACACTGCCGAGCGGCTGCACCGATGGGCGCGAGGATTGCCCGGGCGGGGTGCGTGCGGGCTCCTTGACGCCGCCGCCGGCCTCGCCGGAAGCCTGCTGCGCGTCTTCCCGGCACAGGTCCGGGCCCATCTCGACGGGCCCTGCCCGGTATGCCGCGCCGACGCCCCCGGGCGGGACCCGCACCGCCTGACCCGCCTAAGGGTGCCGGTACCGGCCGTGGGACCACCCGCGCCGACCGGATCCGGCCCCACCTCCGCCGAGCCCATGGCCGCCGTACTGGAAGGAACGTCATGAAACTGCTGCTGGACGCCACGCTGTGCAACGGCTACGGCCTCTGCCAGGAGAACACCCCCGAACTCGTCGAGCTCGACGAATGGGGCTACGCGAAGGTCGTCGCCGTCGACGTGCCGCCCGCTGCCGAGGACCGCGCCCGCGCCTGCGCGGAGAGCTGCCCCAACTCTGCCCTGCGCGTGGAGGGATGAGATGACGCGTGACCTGACCTCGCTCTTCGACCCCGGATCCGTCGCCGTGGTCGGCGCCAGCGACGACCCGGCGAAGTACGGCCATGCGGTGGCCGCCCAGGCCCTCCGCGCGCCCGACCGGCGGCCCGTCCACCTCGTGAACCGGCGCGGCGGCACCGTACTCGGCCGGACGGCGGCCACCTCCCTCGGCGAGATCGGCGAGCCGGTCGACCTGGTGGTGATCTCCGTGCCCGGCACCGGCTTCGAGGCGGCCGTCGACGACGCCCTCGCCTGCGGGGCGAAGGCGATCGTCGCCATCACCGCCGGTTTCGCCGAGGCCGGCCCCGCCGGTCTCACCCGCCAGCGGGTCGTCGCCGAGCGGGTCCGGGCCGCCGGAGCCGTGCTCGTCGGCCCCAACTGCCTGGGCATCGCGGACAACACCACCGAGCTGTACCTGGCTTCGGACCGGTTCACGCCCGGCCATGTCGCCCTGCTCAGCCAGAGCGGCAACCTGGCCCTCGAACTCCAGCTGCGCGGCGCCCCGCACGACCTCGGCTTCTCCCGCTTCGTCTCGCTCGGCAACCAGGCCGACGTCACTCTCGTCGACCTCGTCGAGGACTGCGCCCGCCACGAGCCCACCTCCGTGATCGCCGTGTACGCCGAGGACTTCGGCGACGGCCGGGCCTTCGCCCGCGCCGCCGCCGAGGCCGGCAAGCCCGTGGTCCTCCTCACCGCCGGCCGCGGCACCGCTTCGGCCCGTAGCGCCCAGTCGCACACGGGGGCACTGACCACCTCGGCCGACGTGGTGGCCGCGGCATGCCGCGACGCGGGTGTCGAACTCGTCCGTACCCCACGGGAGATGACCGTGGTGCTCGCCGCCCTGGCCGGCGGGCGGCGCACGGCCGGCCGGCGGACCGCCGTCCTCACGGACGGCGGCGGCCACGGCGCGGTCGCCGCCGACGCTGCCGAGGACGCCGGGCTCGACGTGCCCGAGCTCGGCGCCCCGGCCCAGGACCGGCTGCGGAGCGTGCTGTGGGAGCAGTCCGCCGTCCGCAACCCGGTCGACCTCGCCGGGATGGGGGAGCAGCGCCCCCTCTCGTACGCCGACACCGTCCGCGAACTGCTGGCCGCCGACGAGGTGGACGCCGTCCTGATGACGGGCTACTTCGGCGGGTACGCCGCCTCCGAAGGCGGCCTGGGGGGCGGGCCCGCCGGCGGCTCCGTCCTCGCCGAGGGCGAGCAGCGGGCCGCGAAGGAGATCGCCGGACACCTCGCCGCCACACCGAAGCCGCTGGTCGTGCAGTCCATGTACCCGGAGTCGCCCAGCTGCCGGGTGCTCGCGGAGGCCGGGGTCCCGGTGTTCGCCGCCACCGAGGACGCGGCCCGTGCCCTCGCCGCGCTGACCGGCCGCGCGGCGGGCGCTCCGACCGGGGTGGCCGCGCCGCCGCCCGCCGGGCCACCACTGGGGGATCCCTCGTACCACGGTGTGCGGGCGCTGCTGGCCGCCGCCGGAGTGCCCTTCCCGCCGGCCCGGGAGATCACCGACGAGGCCGGGCTGCTCGCCGCTGCCGCCTCGTTCGAAGGACCGTACGTCCTCAAGGCTCTCCACCTCCTGCACAAGTCCGACGCCGGCGGGGTGGCGCTGCGGCTCGCCGACCGGGACGCGCTGCTGGCCGCGTACCGGCGGATGCACGCCCGCCTCGGCGCCCCGTCGTACTCGGTCGAGGCCATGGCGGACCTCTCGGACGGTGTCGAACTGATCGTCGGCGTCCAACGCGACCCCCGGTTCGGCCCGGTGGCGATGGTCGGCCTCGGCGGGGTGCTCACCGAGACCCTGCGCGACGTGGCCTTCGCCCTCGCGCCGGTGGCCGCCGATTTCGCCGAGAAGCTGCTGCGGGGGCTGCGTACCGCCCCCCTGCTCGACGGCGTGCGGGGCCGTCCCGCCGTGGACGTGACGGCGGCCGCCGCTGTCGTCGCCCGCATCACCCAAGCCGCCGCGGCCCACCCGGAGATCGCCGAGCTGGAGGT
The DNA here is from genome assembly GCF_040638605.1 of Streptomyces sp. NPDC026092. Taxonomy (NCBI): domain Bacteria; kingdom Bacillati; phylum Actinomycetota; class Actinomycetes; order Kitasatosporales; family Streptomycetaceae; genus Streptomyces; species Streptomyces sp. NPDC026092. The sequence goes on along the minus strand of NZ_JBEZYN010000008.1, from coordinate 218,438 downwards.
CAACCCGCTGCTGGTACGCCCGGACGGCGCCCTCGCGCTGGACGCGCGAGCCGTCCTCGGCTGACCCCCAACCCTCCCCACGAGGCCCCGGTGAGGCCTTCCCGTACACCCCCGCATACCTCTCTGCACACCGTCCCGCACACCCCTCTCGCCCTGGAGGAGACCCACACCATGGACTTCCGCTACACCCCCGAGCAGACCGAGCTCAAGGCGCGCGCCGCGGCCTACACGCGGCTCCTGATGCGGTACGAGGAGCAGTCCGAGGAAGCGGGCGGCCCGCTGCCCGCCGACACCGTGCGGGAGCTGACCCGGGCCGCGATCGAAGCCGGCGTCTACGCCATCAACATGCCCGCCGAGTGGGGCGGCGCAGGACTCTCCCTGCTGGACCAGGTGATCATCGAGGAGGAGTTCGGCAAGGTCACCAACTGCCTGTGGGACATTCCCTGGCGGCCCGCCAACGTCCTCGTCTACGGCACCGAGGCACAACGCGAGAAGTATCTGCTGCCGGTGATTCGCGGCGAGCGCTTCGACGCCTTCGCCGTCACCGAGCCCGGGGCCGGATCCGACCCCGGATCGGGCACGAGCACCGCGACCCGCACGGCGGGCGGCTGGCTTCTGAACGGCGAGAAGTGGTTCGTCACCTGCGGCGACATCGCCGACTTCCTGCTGGTGCAGGCCGATGCCGGGCCGGACCGCGCGGCGACGCTGTTCTTCGTCGACAAGCAGGCCCCCGGTGTCGAGATGACGCGGGTCCCCCGTTTCATGCACTCAGCGGTGAACGGGCACCCCGAGTTCCGGTTCACCGACGTCTTCGTACCCGACGAGGACGTGCTCGGCGGCGTCGGCAACGGCTACGAGCTGACGAAGGAGTGGTTCACCGACGAGCGGCTGATGATCGCCGCCCGGACCGTCGGCGCCGCCGAGAGGGCCTTGGAACTGGCCCGTGACTGGGCCGTCGGACGCCGTCAGTTCGGCTCCCGTATCGCCGATTTCCAGCTGATCCAGGGGATGCTCGCCGACTGCGCCGTCGACATCGCCGTCAACCGCGCCTACACCCACCAGATCGCCTGGGAGGCCGACCAGCCTCAGACCGACCGCAAGACCCTGCACGCCAAGGCCTCCACGGCGAAGCTCGCGGCGAGCGAGGCCGCCGGTCGGGTGGTCGACCGGTGCCTGCAGATCTTCGGCGGGCGCGGTTACGACCGCTCGTACCCGGTCGAGCGCATGTACCGAGAGCTGCGCGTCGACCGGATCTGGGAAGGCACATCGGAGATCCAACGGCTGATCATCGCCAACGAGCTGATCAAGCGCGGCACAGGGGCGCTGGCCCTGCCGCGCTGAGCCCACGGCCCTGCCCCGGCACCCACACCCACCACCGAGAGGACAAGCACCCCATGGACTTCCGTCTCACCGCACGCCAGCAGGAGCTCAAGGAATCGGCGCGTGACCTCACCGACTTCATCATGAAGTACGAGCTCGACTGCGAGGAGAACAACGGTCTGCCGCCACAGGCCCACGCCGAGATCCGCGACGCCGTCCTCGACAGCGGCCTCCAGGCCGTCAACATGCCGGCCGAGTGGGGCGGTGCCGGACTCACCGTTCCTGAGCAGGTCGTCGTCCAGGAGGAACTGGGCCGGCTCACCGGCGCACTGTGGGACATGGTGTGGCGGCCCGCCAACGCCCTCTCGCACTGCACGCCCGAACAGCGCGAGCGGTACCTCGTGCCCGTGATCCGCGGGCGCCGGCGCGACTGCTACGCGGTCAGCGAGCCCGAAGCCGGCTCCGACCCGCAGAACCTGCACACCACCGCGACCCGGACCGCCGACGGCTGGGTGCTGAACGGCGAGAAGTGGTTCGTCACCGTGGGCGACCACGCCGACTTCATGATTGTGCTTGCTGCTGCGGGGGAGGAGCGGGCGCCGACGCTGTTCCTCGTGGACAAGGACACCCCGGGCATCGAGATGACCCGGGTGCCCCGCTGGATGCACACCTTCGTCTACGAGCACCCCGAGTTCACCTTCACCGACGTACGCCTGCCTGAGGACGCGGTGCTCGGCGGCGTCGGCAACGGCTACGACCTCACCCGCTCCTGGTTCTCCGAGGAGCGGCTGATGATCGCCGCCCGCACGATCGGGGCGGCCGAGCGGGCCCTGGAGCTCGCCCGTGACTGGGCCGTCGGACGCCGTCAGTTCGGCTCCCGTATCGCCGACTTCCAGCTGATCCAGGGGATGCTCGCCGACTCGGCCGTCGACATCGCCGTGAACCGCGCGTACACCCACCAGGTCGCCTGGGAGGTCGGCGAGGGGCGAACCGACCGCAAGACCCTGCACGCGAAGGCCGCGATCGCCAAGCTCGCGGCGAGCGAGGCGTCCGGTCGGGTGGTCGACCGGTGCCTGCAGATCTTCGGCGGGCGCGGCTACGACCGCTCGTACCCCGTCGAGCGTCTCTACCGAGAGCTGCGCGTCGACCGGATCTGGGAGGGCACCTCCGAGATCCAGCGACTCATCGTCGCGGGCGAACTCGTCAAGCGCGGGACGGGTGTCCTGCAGCTGCCGGCGACCCCGTGAGCGACCTCGCCCGGGTGGGGATCGTGGGCTGCGGGCTCATGGGCTCCGGCATCGCCGAGGTCTGCGCCCGCGCCGGACGCGACGTCGTGGTGGTGGAGAGCGGACCGGCGGCCGCGGAAGCCGGACTGCGGCGGATCACCCGCTCGCTGGAACGGGCTGAGGCGGCCGGCCGGCTGGCCGTGGCCGAGCGTCGGGCCGCGGCCGGCCGGATCGCGGTGACCACCGACATGGCGCGGCTCGCCGACCGCGATCTGGTCGTCGAGGCGGTGGCGGAGGACGAGCGGGCGAAGACCGAGGTCTTTGCCCGGCTCGACGCCGTCGTGGAGCGCCGGGACGCCGTCCTGGCGACCAACACCTCGTCCCTGCCCGTCATCAGGCTGGCGGCCGCCACCTCGCGGCCGTCCCAGGTCATCGGTCTGCACTTCTTCAACCCGGTGCCGCGGCTCCCGCTGGTGGAACTGGTGCCCTCGCTGCTCACCGGCGAGGACACCGTCCGGCGCGCGGGCGCCTTCGCCGCCGAGGTCCTCGGCAAAGAGGTGGTGCACGCCCGGGACCGGGCAGGGTTCGTCGTCAACGCCCTGCTCGTGCCGTACCTGCTGGCAGCGGTGCGGATGGCCGAGTCCGGTACGGCGTCGGCCGAGGACATCGACCGGGCCATGACCTTGGGCTGCGCCCATCCACTCGGCCCGCTCGCCCTGGCCGACCTGATCGGTCTGGACACGGTGCAGGCCATCGCCCGGTCGATGTACGCGGAGTACCGCGAGCCGCTGTACGCCCCGCCGCCGCTGCTGGCTCGGATGGTGGAAGCGGGGCGGCTCGGTCGGAAGTCAGGTCGGGGCTTCCACCCGTACCCGGGGCGCCGGTCGGGGCAGGATGGGCAGGGATGATGGTCCGGGACGTGGACCGAGACCGAAAGCGGGAGTTGCCAACGTGACCAAGGCCGAGCGCGCACTCGAGACACGGGAGCGGATCCTCAAGGCCGCGTGCGAGGTGATCGCGGACATCGGGTTCGAGAACGTCAGCATGCGCAAGGTCGCCGAGCACGCGGGGGTGTCGAAGGCGCTGCTCCACTACCACTTCGACACCCGCGAGAAGCTCTTCACCGAGGCGATGACGCATTCGTTCGCACAGACCGGCACGGACCTTGACGGCGGGGAGGCCGACGTGCCGGCCGGCGTCCTGCTCGCGCGCATCGTGCGCACCATGCTGCCCACCGACGAGGAGCTGCGCCAGGACTGGAAACTGTGGCAGGAACTGTGGGTGCGCGCACAGCGCGACGACGCAGCCCGGCACCTCGCCGTCGACCTGTACGACCAGCTCCATGCCTGGGTCGGCGGCGCCGTGGAACGCGGCGTCGCGTCGGGCGAGTTCGCCCCCTGCGATGTCGCCGCGATCAGCACTCTGATCCTGGCGCTCTGTGACGGCCTGGGCATTCGCGTGATGCTCACCGACCCACATGTCGACCTACCCACGGCCCAGTCGACGATCTGGTCGGCCATCGCCCCGTCACTGGGCATCTCTCCCGTCTTCCCCGAGGCCCGGGCGCTCCAAGAAGGCGCCTGACCCGGGAAAACCCCGGGTCAGGCGCCTTCTTCCGTTCCGCTAGAAGAAGCCGAGCTTCTTCGGCGAGTAGCTCACCAGCAGGTTCTTCGAGTGCTGGTGGTACAGCAGCTGCATCCACGCTGATCAGGGGAAAAGGAAGCTGGTGCGGCGCCTCGACGGGGGCTGGTCCGGAATTGGTCCGGATCTTGGTCCTACTGGTCCCTTGCGGAGAGGCTGGCGTGGGATGGGAAGTTCTGGGAGTGATCCATCTACTGCACGTCTGCTGCGTTCGCCAGCTGGGCCCGTGGCTGTGGTCGTCTTACCGCCAAGGTGCCTGGGCGCGCTGTGCCTGTTGTTGTGCGGAGGCGGCGTCTGCGCGTGCCAGGGACAGGAAGTGGGGGAGCCGCTCGGCTGCTTGGGTGTTCCACCAGCAGGCTTCTTGGTACACGGCGGGCGAGTCGTGCCATTCGGGTGGTACTGAGGGGCCTCGAAGGTTCCCCCGTTGGCGATTGCCAGGGCCACGTCGTGCGCGAACTCGCCCTTGCCGATGATCTTTTGTGCCTACGGAGCTTGAGGTAAAGCCCCAGGGACCGCCGCGATCGTTATCGAGGATCTCCTGCCACTTCTTCTCGCCCACCTGCGCCAACACCACGCCGCGTACACGAAGAACGGCTACACACGAATCCTCATCCCACCGGCCGACGTGCGCCTGGACTTCGACGAGGACCAGCCCCTGACCGCAGTGACGCACCAAGAGCTGTTCCAGGCGTTCATCGGCGCAGCACCCACCACCTCGCAGTCACCTGCTCGGCGGCGGCCCGTCGGATGGACGGTGACCGGCCAGGGCGTGCGGCTGCACGTCCGGCCGACGGGCGAAGTCCTCGACCGGGCGGCGGTGGTTGAGCTGCAGGCGGCGCTGAGCGCATGGCTGCACGTCACGAAGGACGCCGGACAGCCCGTCCCGCAAGGCGACGGCCCCACCCCACGCCCGGGACGGCCGGCTGACGGGCATGTCCGTACGTGAGAACCGCGAACGAGACGTCCGGGGGGAAGAACCGTCACCACCGTGCTGGACCTGCTGTAAGGGAGTTCTTGGTGCGTGGGTCACGGACGCCGCGGACGCCGCGGCGGGGGCCGGGCGGCGCGAACGTAGCATGTACGACGTCATCGGAGGGGGCGCTCGGTCCCCGCACACGGAAGGGGGGCCGGGAGATCATGGCGCTCGGCATCGGAAGACGGGCCGAAAGACGAGGGTGGGCGGCCGGCGGGCTGCTCGGCGTGGGAGCGGTCGCGGTCTCCCTGCTCACCGCGCCGCAGACGGTCGCGGACGAGGCGCCCGTGCCCCCGAAGACCGAGCTGCGGGTCATCTCCTGGAACATCTGTGGAGAGGCGGGCGGCGCCCGCGGAACGGAGGGCTACTGCGCCCGCCGCAACGAGCCCGCGGCGAAGTCGAAGGCGATCGCCTCGCTGACCCGCCAGCACCAGGCGGACGTGCTCCTGCTCCAGGAGGCGTGCGGCTACGGGGACGGTACGGTCTCCGGCGACCAGAGCCGCAGCCACCTGGCCACGCTCGAGTCCGAACTCGGCCCTGAGGGCTGGTACTTCACCTTCGCCAAAGGCAACCGCGAGGGCGAGGACGAGAATGTGGCCGGCAACGGCCGCTGCCGTGGCTCCGACTTCGGCGGCGACCTCGGCGTGATCCTCGGGGTCAAGGGCACCCTGAAGGACACCCAGCGGTTCGACACCCTGCCGGATGTACCCCGCAAGCTGTCCGCCGTCTGCGGCCGCCTCGAAGGCTGGCCCGACAAGTTGTGCAGCACCCACCTGCTCCCCGGCGGGGGCACCGCGATCGAGACGGCCCGCGAAGGCCAGGCCAAGGAGATCGTGAAGCAGCTGAACGCGGACCTGCCCGCCGGGGTCGTCGTTGCGGGTGACCTCAACGCGGCGGAGACCTCAGCGAGCCTGAAGCCCTTCTTCGACGCCGGTCTGTACCGCTCCGCGAGCACCGAGTACACCCGGCAGGGCTGGGCGCCCGGCGTGGCCGCCCCGGCCCCGTCGACCAGCCGGATCGACCACGTCTTCACCTCGAAGAGGAATCGTTTCACCTCCATCGAGGTCGCTCACGACTTGATGGACCGGACTAAGAACGTCCCCAACAGCCAGCCGAACGGCTGGTCCGACCACGCCCCGGTGATCGCCACTCTCGCCCCCGCCTACGGCGACCTCACCGGCGACACCCGCCCCGACCTTCTTGCTGTCGAGAAGGCGGGCGGGCTACGCCTCTACCCGGGCGACGGAACCGGCGACCACACCGCCCCGAACACCGCCTTCGGCGCGGGCACCGACTGGACCGGTGCCTCCGTCACCCACCGCGGGGACTGGACCGGCGATGGCCGCGAGGACGTGGTGGCCCGCGTCGGCACGGAGCTGCGCCTGTACCCGAACAAGGGAGGCAGTGCCCTGGACACCTCCAGGCTCCTCACGGCGACCCCGCTGGCGGCCGACGCCACGGTCACCGGGGTCGGTGACATCACTGGCGACGGCTACCCCGACCTGGTGGTCAATCAGGGCGACAAGCTCTACCGGTACGACGGCGTGCCCGGCAACGCCCCGTCCGTGAAGGCCCCCCTCGTGATCGGCGAGCAGAGCTGGACCCCCATGGAGGTCTCGGCCGCCGGGGACGCCGACCAGGACGGCTTCCCGGACTTCTTCGCCCGCAACAAGGTCACCAACGAGCTGTTTCTCTACCGTGGCAACGATGGCCGCAAGGACGCGTCCGGCGTGGTGATCAGTCCGCTCGGCCGGTTCGACGAGCGCATCACATACGGCACCGGGTACGGCACGGCCAACCGGCCGCTACTCGCGGGCGCCCACGACGCGAACGGCGACGGCACCGCCGACCTGTGGGCCACGGCCGTGGACTCCTCGGGCACGTACAACCTGCTCTTCTACGCGGGCGGTGTCAGCGGCGGCAAGCCGGTGGACGGTCCCGCCACGGTGGTCGGCGCGGGCGGCTGGTCCATCTTCAGCTCCCTGAGCTGACCGATCGGAACCGCTGACCGGAGCCCCGGCCCGCACGGGGCGGGGCTCCGGTGCGTCCGGGACGGCGTCGGTCGTCCAAGTGCTCCGCGCCCTACTGAACGACCGGGACGGGGTGGGCGACGAAGCGACGTGAACGCACCGGTCCCCAGGCCCTGGACCGGGGCTGCGGCCTCGCCAGCGAGGATGGCGACAGCGAACCGTGCGGCGACGGAGTAATTTCCAGACAGGAGCCAGGCTTGGCGTGCTAGAAGAACCCCAGCGCTTTCGGGGAATAGCTACAAAAGATGTTCTTCGTCTGCTGGTGGTACAGCATCAGCATGCGCCTGGCCGGCGGAAACGGTCGCCGCCAGGCCTGAAGTCAGCCAGGTGGTCCGGGAGTGGCCCGGACTCCGGTCGGGTCAGGGTATTGCCCGCCGATGCCCTGGTGATCGGCCTGCTCAGCGATGGCCCGGCGGGCCGGGTCGGTGAACTCGCGCTCGACCGCCTCCTGCAGGAGGCGCAACTGCGTGCGCACGGCAGCGTGCTGCGGTGGGGGCAGGGCGTCGAGCAGGCCGTCGAGCATGGCCCGGAGCCTCCGGCAGATCTGCACGGACGAACCTCCGTAGTCGCGGATCTCGCAGACGGCGAGCTCGAGGTAGTTGTCCCAGTCCCGGCCCGGGAGCACAAGCCGCGCGTCCCCGTCGCGGTCGGCCAGGACGTAACGTCCGGGGAGCTGCGTGTTGCCGACCGTGTGCAGGAACCACTCGATGTAGTTGATGACCTGCACCGCGGTCGTGGGGTCGTTCACCGCGGGCGAGAGGGCCCTGATCGCGATGTCGACGAGGACCCGGAGTGCGAAGGCGGGATCCTGTTCGATCGTGCGCTCGGCCCCGAGGGCGACAAGACCGTTCACCCGCTCCGGGTCGGGCCTGGACGTGCCCCCACGGACCTCCACCAGCACCGTGCCGGGCGGAACGAAGTCCCCGATCAGCCGGGTCACGACGAAGACGCACTCGTGGCGGGCCGCCTCCGCGATCAGACCGGGAACGTCGAAGGCCTGAATGGCTCCGCCGCGCACGGTACGGACCTGCAGCACCGAACCGTCGGACGGGACGGCTCCGGCTCCGCGGGGCGCGGCGCCCCGGATCGCCGCGGCGCCGTCGGTGAAGACGGTCTCTCCCATGCGCGCGACCAACTCTGCGATGGCCACCGGTCGGAGGCTGTGGGTGAACCGGTTGAGGTAGACGAGCAGGAGTACCAGGCTCACGGCCACCGCCGCGCCGGCCAGGGTGACCCCGAGGTCGGGGACCGACGCGGATTCGACGCTGCGCAGCAGGGAGAAGGCGAACGCGAACGTCCCGGTGAAGGTCGCCAGAACCGCCTTCTGCAGCCGGTCCCGATACCACAGGCGCATGTACCTGGGGGAGAGGGTTCCCGTGGCCTGCTGCACCACCAGCACGCCGATCGTGACGACGAACCCGAGCAGCGCCACCATCGCGCCCACGATGGCGGCGAGCACGCCGCTCGCGGTCGTGGCGGAATAGTGCCAGCCGCTGGGCGGCCACTCCGCGCTGTCGGCGGCCAGGGCGGCCTCGGCGAGAAGAGCGCCGAGAACGAGACCGATCATCGGCACTATCCACAGACTGGCCTTGACGTACTGCCGCAACCTGAACCTGTCCGCCCAGGACGTCATGACGCCCATGCCACGCCCCCTTCGCGGGAGGAGTCAGGTGCCCATGCGGCACGACGAGACGGCGGGTCCCTCGAAGGGTTCCCCTCCACCTCACGGTAGGGCGATTCTCGGCCCTGTGCCCAGCGGCAGCGCCGTCACTCCGCGTCACTCTCTCGCCAGGACGGAGCGTCACCGTCGGCCTAAGCTGATCGGGTGCCGTCCGGTCCACCTCAACCCCGGCGCGCAGGTGCTCCGGATGTGGTCGACCGGGCTGAAAGGGGCCCGCGATGGAGGACTATCCCCTGATCGAGGACCATGGTCTGATCGGTGATCTGCAGACCGCTGCGCTCGTGACGACCGATGCGACGATCGACTGGTTCTGTTGCCCTCAGTTCGATTCGCCCAGTGTCTTCGGCGCTCTGCTCGACCGGCGGAAGGGCGGCCACTTCACCGTGCGGCCGGTTGCCGACACGTACACGACCAAACAGCTCTACCACCCGGACACGGCCGTTCTGGTGACGCGCTTCATGACGGAGGCCGGGGCGGGGGAGGTCGTGGACTTCATGCCGGTGACCGGAGCCACCGCGACGGACCGGCACCGAATCGTCCGCCTGCTCCGCTGCGTGCGCGGCAGCATGACGTTCGAAGGGGAGATCGCTCCACGCTTCGACTACGGCCGCAAGCCGCACGAACTCCACATGTCCGAGCACGGCGCCCTGTTCACCTCGGAAGACCTGGACCTGGCCGTCCACGCCGTCCGTGAGCCGCAGGACGAGCGACTGATGAGCATCCTCCCGGGAGGAAACAACGACGACCTGCACTTCTCCTTGAGCCTGCGGGCGGGGGAGCAGCGTGGCCTGGTCATGGAATCCGCCCCCGGCGGGCCTCCGCACGAGGTCCGCCTGGAGGCGTTCGAGCGCCTCTTCCACGAGACGGTCCGCTACTGGCGTTCCTGGCTGGGTCAGTCCACCTACTCCGGCCGTTGGCGCGAGGCGGTGGAACGCTCGGCCGTGACGCTGAAGTTGATGACCTACGCGCCGACCGGCGCCCTGGTCGCCGCGCCCACGGCGGGGCTTCCCGAGCAACTGGGCGGCGAGCGGAACTGGGACTACCGGTTCACCTGGATCCGTGACGCCTCCTTCTCGGTGTACGCCCTGCTCGGCCTGGGGTTCAAGGAAGAGGCGTCCGCGTTCATCAACTGGCTGCACGACCGGGTGAAGCAGGAGGCCGGTCAGGAGAACGGTTCGGGGCCGCTGAACATCATGTACCGGGTCGACGGCTCCGCCGACCTGGTCGAGGAGACCCTCGACCACTGGGAGGGATACCGCGGCTCCGCCCCGGTCCGCATCGGCAACGGAGCGGCGACCCAGCTTCAGCTGGACATCTACGGCGAGGCGCTCGACAGCATCTATTTCGCGCACGAGCACGGCATGCATCTCGACCACGGTGGCTGGAAGGCCCTGCACACCCTGCTCGACTGGCTGGTCGACCACTGGGATCAGCCCGGTGAAGGGCTCTGGGAGACGCGCGGAGGCCGGAAGGACTTCACTTACGGTCGTGTGATGTCCTGGGTGGCCTTCGACCGCGCCCTGCGGATCGCCAACGACGACGGCCGTCCCGCGGCCGGCGGTCGCTGGGTCGACGCACGGGACGAGATCTACGCACAGGTGTACGACCGTGGCTGGGATCCGGGGAAGTCGGCCTTCGTGCAGCATTACGGAGACGACGTGCTCGACTCGTCCCTGCTGCGCATGCCGACGGTCGGCTTCATCACGCCGGACGATCCCATGTGGAAGTCCACTCTGGACGCCATGGAGCGTGAGCTGGTGAGCGACAGCCTCGTCTACCGCTACAACCCCGAGGCGTCGCCCGACGGGCTGCGCGGCTCCGAGGGAACCTTCTCCCTGTGCACGTTCATGTACGTCGACGCCCTGGCCCGGGCCGGACGCACTGACATGGCCAGGCTGGTGCTGGAGAAGATGCTCACGTACGCCAACCACCTGGGCCTGTACTCCGAGGAGATCGACCTGACGGGACGGCAGTTGGGCAACTTTCCCCAGGCCTTCACCCATCTGGCACTGATCGACGCCGCGATCACCCTGGACTCGATGCTTCAGGACACGCGGCGCGCCGGACCGTAGACCGCGAGAGTCTCAGCGCGATGCGGTGGACGGCGCGGGGCCGAGGAGGACGACGGTGTCACCGTCCTGCGGCACGCTCTGCTGTCTCTCCGTGACGGGGTCCAGCCGGTGGTCCGCCCGCACGACGAAGAGCGTGTCGTACTCCGGCCGCAGTGGGTCGGTGGCCGGCTGCACCGTGAACCGTGCTCCCCGCTCGTAACGCTCCGCGAGGACGTGCCGGACCAGGGAGTGGCCGAACAGGATGTCACCGCCGGTGTAGGGAGCGACCACGCCGTGGCTGTCGTGCGGCGGCCCCACGCGGTAGACGGGGCCCTCGACGTTGTCCTGCATCACGATCGAGGCGAGCGCGTTGAAGTCGTCGTCATCGGTGGCCAGGAAGACGGCCGTCACGCCCTCCAGCCGAGCTCCGGGATTGATGGCGGTGGCCAGCAGATCGCCCTTGGCCAGCTCCAGGCCCGCCCGCTTGATTCTTTCCCTTTCCTCGTCGAGTCCCGCCCACATCAGCACGTCGAGGCCGGCGGTCCGCAGGGCCCTGCCCAGGTCGACCACCCACGGCTCGCCACCCACCAGGAGGACGCGGGTGCCCTCCGCCTTGACGACCCCCAGCCGTCTGGCCACCGGCGCCGCCGTCAGCGCATAGAGCAGAACGGTCGCCACGATCACCAGGAAGGTGACAGGCAGGACCTTCGCGGCCCCGGGCACGCCCCGTTCCACCAGGCCGGCGGAGAAGGCCGACGCCGTCGCCGCCGCGACGATGCCGCGTGGGTCCATCCATCCGACGAAGGCACGCTCGCCGCGTGAGAGGTCCGTGCGTGCCGCGGCGCCGAAGGCCACGATCGGGCGGACCACCAGGACGAGGATCGCGACCAGGCCGAGCGCGGGAAGCAGTACCGGCACCAGGGATGCCGGGGTGACGGTGGAGGAGATGGAGACGAACAGCAGTCCGATGATCAGCTGGACCAGGGTCTCCAGGAACGGGCGGCGCGCGGGCATGTCGAAGCCACGGATGTTGGAGACGGCGAGGCCGGCCACGATCGCGGCGATGAGCCCCGTGTCGTCCCGCACGATGTCACAGCCCGCCGATACGCCGATCACGATGGCGAGCTGTGCCAGTGTTCCGAGGGTCTCGCCGAGTCGCAGGGTGCGCAGGGTGAACCACAGGAGAGCGGTGCCCACGACCCCGCCGGCCAGCCCGACGGCGAGACTGATGGCGAACTGGCCCAGTTGGTAGCCCCGGCCGATGTCGATCTGATGCGACGAGGCGACCGCGTGGAAGGTGAGGGCGCCGAGGATGGCGCCGATCGGGTCGGTCAGCGTCCCTTCCCAGATCAGGATGCGCCGCACCCTGTCGCTCGGCCGTACGAAGTCGAGGATCGGTCCCACGACCGTGGGCCCGGAGACGACGAGGATCATGCCGAGCATCGCGGCCACGCGCAGGGGCATGTCGAACATCGCAGGTGCCACCGTCCCGGTGACGAGGAAGGTGAGCAGCACGCCGTACACGAGGAGCCTGCCCACGATCCCTCGGGTGTGGTGGGCGAGCTTGCGCAGGTCGAGTCCCAGACCGGCGTCGTAGAGGATCACCGCGACGGACAGCGACACCATGGCGGAGAAGTCCGGCCCCAGCAGTCTGTCCGGGTGGATGACGTCGGTCATCGCACCGGCGGCGAAACCGACGGGAAGCAGGATGATCAGGGCCGGGACGCGCAGCTTGCTCGCCAGGATCTGCGATCCGGTGGCGAGCACCACCGTCAGGGCGAGTCCGAGAAGGATCTCGTCGTCGGTCACAGCGGCTTCCTTCCTCGGAATCTGGGCGTGAGCAGCGTCCAGGACGAACGCGACGGGCGATCAGAGGTCGGGTGCCGTCCCGTCACCTGTGGTGCCGCTCTCTCTACGCAGGTCGGCGTCGGTGAGCTCCTCGAGCTCACCATGGGTGTCGAGCCAGTAGAGGAGGACTACGGCCGGCATGACGAGCACCAGGGCCACCAGGGTGACGATCGCCAGCCACGTCAGCGTGGCGGGTGAGCCCGCGGCGTCGGCCACGGTCAGCGAGGTGGGGAGCAGATAGGGGCGCTGGGCCATACCCCAGGCGATGACGGCCGACGCCACGACGCCGATCGCCGTGACCCGCAGCCACGCGCCCGGTGTACGCAGGAGCAGCCAGCCGGTCGCGAGGGCGGCCCCTCCGGCGACCGCCACGAAGAGCAGTCCCAGGCCGTGGGTGAGTCCGTGCCACACGTGCGGGGAGTCCTCGTGGGTGACGAAGCCGGTGACCACCGCCAGGACGGTCAACACTCCGAGACTGCTCAGCGCCCGCCGCCTGAAGTAGCCGATGAGTTCGGGGGCCTCGAACCGGCGGGCGTCACCGGTGAGGAACACCGCACCCAGGAATGCCGTGGTGGCGATCGCCACCAGCCCGAACACGAGGGAGGTGGGGTTGGCCCAGGCGTCGGCCGAGGCCGTGGTGCCGGGCGCCACACGCCCCGACGCGATGCCTCCGACGGCGGCTCCGAGGAAGAACGGCGTCACGAGCGAGGCCACGGCGAACACGGCACCGAACAGGCGTCGGCCGGCGAGCCGCCGGGTGGGCTTACGGAAGGCGAACGCGGCGCCACGCAGCACCATGCCCACCACGGCCAGGGCCAGCGGCAGCCACATCGCGGAGAACACGGCCTGGAAGAGGGTGGGGAAGCCGGTCCACATGATGACGAGGACGAAGATGAACCAGACGTTGTTGACCTCCCACACGGGAGCCATCGCGTGGTCGATGAGCCACCGGGGACGCCGGCCGCGCTCCGTCCCTCCGGCGGTCAGGTCCCAGAAGCCGGCTCCGTAGTCGGTGCCGCCGGCGCAGGTGTACGCGGTCACGGCGAGGAGCAGCACCACGGCGATGAGGTCGGCGGTCATGGGCGACCGTTCCCGGTGCGTGGGGATCCGCCCGCGGTGGCGGAGGCGTCCTGCGAGACCCGGGGACCGTAGGGGGTTTCGTCCTCGGGATCCTGCGCCCCACCACCCGCCGCACGCTGTTCGTCCGCGAGCCGCCAGCGCGTCCGCATCTTGAGCAGGACGCCGAGAAACGTGCCGAACAGGAACACGTACACCACCATGACCACACCGAGCATGATCCACAGGCTGGTGGAGCGGGTCGACGTCACAGCCTCGGCGACCCGCATGTTCTGGTACACGATCCAGGGCTGGCGTCCCACCTCGGTGGCGATCCAGCCGCACTCGACGGCCACCACGGAGGCCACGCCGGCACAGGCCGCCGATCGGTAGAACCACGCGGAGGCGGGCAGTCGGCGGTGCCGCAACCATACGAACCCGTACCAGAGCGCGAGCAGCACCAGCACGGATCCGATCAGGACCATGATGTCGAACGCCCAGTGGGCGATGGTCGCCTGTGTCGCGGTGGGGCGCTGGTTCGCCGGGACGGAGGTCAGCCCCACCACCTCGGTGTTCGGACTGAACCCGGCGAGCACCGAGTCGAGCAACGGGATCTTGATGCCGCCGGAGACGGTGCCGTCCTCGTTGAGGCGCCCGAAGAGGTACTCCGGCACCCGGGTGTCGGTCTTCCAGACGATCTCCAGGGCGGCGAACTTCACCGGCTGCTTGTGGAACACCGACCGGGCGATGGAGTCGCCGAGGACGAACTGCACCGGGGTGGCGACGGCGGCGATGGTGAACGGAACGGAGAAGCCGAGCCGGTGGTAGTGGTCCCGGCGGCCGCGCAGCCAGCCGACGGCGTAGACCCCGGCCACCATGAAGCCCGCGGTGATGATCATCGCCACGACGAAGTGCCAGTACTGCGGCCCGAACATCGGTGTGAAGATCGCCTTCCAGACGTTCACGTCGACCGGGTTGCCCCCGGCGTCGAGGGAGAAGCCCTGTGGCGTGTTCATCCAGGAGTTGGCGGCCAGGATGCCGAACGCTCCGAGCAGTGCGGCGAACGGCAGGGGCAGGCCGAGCAGGAAGTGCGTACGGGGCTTCAGCCGCCGCCATCCGTACAGGTAGATGGCGATGAGGACGGCCTCCAGGAAGAAGGCCCAGGCCTCGACGCCGAAGCCGATGCCGAAGACATCACCCCACCTGCCCATCAGGCCGGGCCAGAGCAGGCCGAACTCGAAGGAGAGCACCGTGCCGGTGACGATGCCGAGCGCGAACTGCACCGCCATGACGGCCGACCAGCGCCGTGCCAGGAGCAGTGCCGCGGCGTCCTTCCGGCGCAGCCCGCGGTAGTGCATGACCAGGGTGATGAAGGGGAAGGCGACGCCGAGGGGTACCAGGATGATGTGGGACGCCAGGGTGAAGGCCATGAGTTCCCGGGCGGGCAGGAGTTGGGCGGGGGCATCCGCCAGTAGATGGAGCGAGGTGGACATGCAAGCCTTCGCTGTTCGTGAACGTGACAGGCCGGGGGAGGGTCAGCCGCCGGTGGCGAATCCCGGGAAGAGGGTCATCCCGCCGTCGACGTACAGGGTGGTCCCCACCACGTAGTCCATGAGGTCGGAGGCGAGTGCGACGACGGCGTGGGCGATGTCCTCGGGGTCGCCGATCCGGTCGTACGGGATGAGCCTCAGGAGGTCCTCCCTGGCCTCGGGGGTCTCCCAGGCCTCCCGGTTGATCGGCGTCCTGATCGCGCCCGGGGCGACCGCGTTCACCCGGATCCTCTCCGGCGCGAGCTCCTGGGCCAGGGTCTGCATCATCATCTGCACCCCGCCCTTGGAGGAGGCGTAGTTGACGTGGCCCGCCCAGGGGATGATCTGGTGCACCGAACTCATGCAGATGATCTTCCCGGCGGCGCGGGACACCTCGGGGACCACGCCACGGCGCCGGAACTCCTTGGTCGCCTCCCGGGCGCACAGGAACTGACCGGTGAGGTTGACGTCGAGGACCTTCTGCCACTGGGCGAGCGTCATCTCGGTGACCCGGGCGTCCCGCTGCAGTCCCGCGTTGGCGACCAGGACGTCGATGGTCCCGAACTCCTGGACCATCCGGTCCATCATGGCCGTGACCTGGTCCTCCTGGGACACATCTGCCTCGTAGGCCGCTGCCCGCACCCCGAACGAGGCGATCTCCTCGACCACCTCCTCGGCAGCCTCACGGCCCGTCACGTAGTTCACGACCACATCCGCGCCCGCCCGGCCCAGGCCGATGGCCGTGGCCTTGCCGATGCCCGAATTGGCTCCGGTGACCAGCGCCTTCTGGCCCTGCAGCAATCGCGCCGGGATCACGCTCTGCGGGGCACCCGCTGTGGACTCCATGCCGTCCTGCCTCCTCGTTGCACGGTCGCGCCGAGCCCGGGGGCCGGGGTCGCCGGGCCTCTCACGCAATCACTCGATGAGGTGGGCGGTAATTCCTCGGAGTCGCTTTTAGCCCGTTGAGGCCAGAATCTTCGTCCGAACGGGGCAGCGGTCGGCCGTCGATCTCAACCCAGCCGGGCCAGGAGGTGGTCGCCGACCCGCAGGGCGTTGGCGATGGCCGTCAGGGACGGATTGACCGCGCCGATGCTCGGGAAGAAGCTCGTGTCGACGACGTACAGGTTGTCGAGGTCGTGGGCCTTGCAGTTGACGTCCAGCGCGGAAGCGGCGGAGTCGGTGCCGAATCTGACGGTGCCCGCCTGGTGCGCGGTCGCACCGATCGGCATGCCCTTGTGCAGGTAGATGCTGCGGGACAGCAGGTGGTGCTCGTGCATGCCGAGGTGGCCCAGCATTCCCTGCAGTTTGTGCCTCAGCCGCTTCAGGCCTTCGATGTTGTTCTTCTCGTCGAGAGTGAGACGGATACGGGCGTCGCCGTCGAGAGTGACCCGGTTGTCGGGCAAGGGGAGATCCTCACCGCACAGCCAGAAGTCGACGGCGTGACGCGCCAGCACCTCGAACGGCATGTCGGGTGTCACCGCACCGGCCCATCGGGGGGCCTCGCCGTGGATCTGCTCGGAGTCCGACTTGCCCAGCATCTGGATGCCACCCAACGGGAAGTCCCAGTCGTCCGCGCCGAGGTACCAGTCGTTGACGGCGAGGGTCTTCTGGAACTGGGTGTCATTGGGTTCCTTCGACACGGCCATCAGAGCGAGGTTGTTGTGCCGCATGTAGAACCGGCCGACCACGTCCGAGCTGTTGGCGAGGCCACGGGGGTGGTGATCGCTCGCCGAGGCCAGCAGCAGCGCTGCCGAGTTGACCGCCCCGCAGGAGACGACCACGATGTCCGCCGTGTACCGGACCTCCGAGCCGTCCACCAGCCGGCCGACGACCGCGCTGACCCTGCGTCCCAGGTCGTCCGTGTCCAGACGGACCACCTGAGTGTTCGTGACCATCTCGACGTTGGGGTGCTGCAGGGCCGGTTCCACGCAGATCACCTCGGCGTCGGACTTCCCGCGCACCAGACACGGAAAGCCGTCGACCCGGTTGCACCGGATGCAGACGCTGGAGTGGCCGGCCCGCCAGCCGTTCTCCTGACTCAGATCGACGCCGATCGGCAGGTGGAACGGGTGCAGGCCACGCGTCTCGAGGTCGTCGCTCAGCTGCTGGATGCGCGGCTCGTGCTCCACCGGTGGATGTGCGTACTGCGCGCTCACCGGGCCTTCGCCGGGATCCTCGCCGTGCCGTCCGTGGACGAGGTAGAGGTGCTCGGCCTGCGTGTAGTACGGCTCCAGATCCTCGTACCGGATCGGCCAGGCCGGGGAGATGCCGCCGTGATGACGGAGCTCGCCGAAGTCCTCCGGCCGCAGCCGGAAGAGGGCGGCACCGTAGAACTTGGTGTTCCCGCCGACGTAGTAGTTGACCTCGGGCGGGAACTCGTCGCCGTTCCTGTCCAGCCAGAACTCCGGTGCCCGGTACTTGCCCCTGACGAACACGGCCGTCGAGTCCCAGTTGTCCCGCTCGCGCGGAAGGTAGCCGCCGCGTTCGACGAGGAGGACGCGCTTGCCGGACGGGGCGAGCCGATGGGCGAGAGTGCCTCCACCGGCGCCGGTGCCGACGATGATGACGTCGTAGTGAGGGGCGTCGCCCATGGCGACCACCATCCTTGGAATCACGGCCCCGACCTGGCGTCAGGCACCTGGTGCCCCGCTGGGCGCGGGTCCGCCGGCCCCACTCTCGAACGTAGCCGCGCTTCACGCGGACGGCGACCGGAGCGGCGCTCCCCCGCACGCGTCCGCTTCACAGCACCGCTACGGGGTTCACGGGCGATCCCGTGGCTCCGGTCAGCCGCAGAGGGGCGACCACACAGAGGAAACTCCAGCGTCCGGCCTGCGCGCAGACCGGGACGAGTTCCTCGAACCGCAGGTAGTCCATGAGGTGGACCCCCATGGCGTGGATGGCCAGGACGTGGACGGGGAAGGCGATGCCCTCCACCACGCTGGGCGCGGTGTCGTTGTTGCCGTCTCCGCCCAGAGCGGAGACCTTGCGCTCGGCCAGGAACTCCACTGCGGTCGGGTGAAGGCCCACCCGTGCCCCGGCCGAGTCCCACGGCCCGAGTTCGGTGCGCCGAAGGCGGTGCCCCACCCTGACGAACAGCAGGTCCCCCGGACCCACATGGACTCCTTGCGCGGCCTCGGCCGCCGTCAGGTCGCCCGAGGTCACGACGTCGCCCGGTTCCAGCCAGGGCACGCCACGCAGCCGCGGAATGTCCAGCAGGACACCTCGGCCGACGATGCCGTTCCCGAGCAGGTCGACGGAGAGCCGACGGGCGCCCTCGGCCGTCACGGTGCTCGCGGGCACCCCGCCGTAGAGCTCCCCGTCGAACACCACGTGGCAGAGGGCGTCGAGGTGGCTGTCCGCGTCGCCGTGCACGTTCATGGCGAAGCGGTCGGTGGCGAAGTGCAGCGCGTCGGAGCCGAGATCGCGCGGGCTCGGGCCGGTCATGCGGTGCACCGCCGGCTCAGGGGCGTCGGGACCCGGCACCGTCTCGATCGGAGCCGCCATCGACACGGTGCGTCCGAGCCGGACCTCCGAGGCCGCCGCCACCACCCGCTCAGGTGTGAGATGGCGGAGCGCGCCACACCGGCCGTTCACCGCCGGCAGTGCCGCCTGGTTCCGGAGCCGCTCGTAGAGCGCCCGGAAATCGTGCGCGGTCATGTCGCCCGTCCTCGACGGCTCTACGGACGGTGCCACGTGTACCCCCAGGGGCTCAGCCCCCACCGGAGCACATGGGTCGCGCCCGGTTGCAGGACGGTGAGGTCCGTTCCGCTCCGGAAGGCGTCCGGTGGGCAGGACATCGCCTCCACGGCGACTCCCCGTCGCCGCCGCTCGGGTTCGGCCAGGGTGTCGCCCGTGTACACCTGCACCCAGCGGGTGCCGTCACCGAGCCAGAGATCGACGCCTCGCAGTCCGGAGGGGTGCGCCAGCCGCACGATCGCCCGCCCGTCGGGATCACGGTCGAGTCCGGTGAAGGCGGTGTCCAGCCGCAGGTCGCCGATGGGGCGTGCGGTGCGGAAGTCGTACGGGGTGCCGTCGACGGGCTCCTGGCCGGTGGGCAGGCCCTTGTCGTCGGTACGCAGCAGGGTCCGCGCGGGAACGGTCAGCACGGCGCTGTCGACGAGATCGGTACCGACCGTGAGATAGGGATGCTGGCCCACACCGTAAGGCGCGGGTCCAGTACCGGTGTTGGTGGCCCGGACCGTGGCCCTGAGCCCTTCGGGCCCGAGCCGGTACTCGACATGGACATCGAGGAGGAACGGATATCCGGGCTGGGGACAGAGCGTCGTGCCGAGCGTCACCGAGTCATCGGTTCGGGCGAGCAACTCCCACAGGGTCCAGCGAAGCAGTCCGTGGATCGCGTTGTCCTTCTCCACCTCGGTCAGGGGAAGTTGCCGATCCCTGCCATCGAAGTGGTAGCGTCCGCCGCCCACGCGGTTCGGCCAGGGGACGAGCAGCTGCCCGCGCCCGCCCGTGATGGTGGACCCCGTGGAGAACCCGTCGAGCAGTGGTCGGCCGTTCACGACGTAGTCGCGCAGCGCGCCGCCCAGCTGGACCACGTCCGCGCTCTGCTCTCCCCGGACCAACCGCCACGACCCGCCTGTGGGGCTGGGGGACGCGGAAGAGGCGTCGGGCACGACGGCGTGAAGGGCCCGCTCCGTGCCTGGCCCGTCCGCCGCTACCCCGTCAGAGGATTTCCGGCGCATCTGCGACAGCACGGCGGTGACGACGTCCTCCGGAGCTTGGTCGATCTCCACCACCAACGGGTGCTCGTCGGGCTCCGGCTCCTGGAGGACGGCGAGCTGGCTGTCCAGCAGGCCCGCCGGGAAGAAGTGACCGTGGCGCGCGGCCAGCCGGGACTCCAGGAGCTCGCGCGAGTCGTGCAGGTACACCAGGACAATGTCGGGACGTCCTGCCAGCAGCTTGTCCCGGTAGTGACGCTTGAGCGCCGAGCAGGTGACGACGCCCCGCTGACCGGCCGCGGTCGCCTTGTCCATCCACTCCCTGATCGCTTCGAGCCACGGCTCCCGGTCGCTGTCCGTGAGGGCATGACCGGCGGCCATCTTGGCGCGGTCGGCCTCGGAGTGGAACGCGTCCGCGTCCCGGTACGCCCAACCCAGCCGCTCGGCGAGAAGACAACCCACCGTCGACTTGCCCGACCCGGCGACGCCGACGACGAGAACCAGCCGCGGCGGCTCACCTGTCGCTTCTTCGCGAGCCATGGTCTGACAGGCTCCTTACATGTCGTCTGCCCGCCGAGGCGTCTCCGTCCGGTGGTCGGATATCTCCAATCTGACCCCCGTCGTGCCCCGGCGCATGTCGGTACCCGCGACCTGTCACGTCTTTCCGCCCGGAATCGCGCGGTTCACGACTGACAAGCCTTTGCCATGGCGAGGACTTGCCGTCATGAGGCCTTCACGACGGTGTTCACCGGTCGATAGACCCATGCCATGGACTCCCCTTCTCATCCTTCCGCCTTCCGGCGCGGGCGCTGGCAGCTGATCGCGGCGGCTACCGTGGCGCCCCTGCTGGCCTCGGGGCTCGTTGCTCTGCAGGCACCCGCGCAAGCCGCTCCGGCCAAGCCCCCCGTCCCCGCCAAGCCCTCGGCGACCCACAAGGTCACCCTGGTCACCGGCGACGTCGTCACGGTCACCACGACCGCCGACGGCAAGCAGATCGCCGACGTCGACCGGCCTGACAGCGCCGTCGGCGGCGTGAAACTCCAGGAGATCAAGGGCGACTTGTTCGTCATCCCGGACGAGGCGGTACCGCTGCTGGGAACGGACAAGCTGGACCGGCGGTTGTTCAACGTCACCGACCTGATCGAGATGGGGTACGACGACGCGAAGTCGGCCGCCGTACCGCTGATCGCGACGTACACCGAGCCGACGTCCAGGGCGGCCACCGAGCCGACGGCTCCCCGCGGCAGCAAGCTGACCCGCAAACTCAAGGGAATCCGCGGCGCGGTGCTCAGCACCGACAAGCGGCAGACCCGCACCTTCTGGACCTCCGTCGCGCCTCAGGGCAGCGGCACGCTCGGTGCGGGGGTCGCGAAGCTGTGGCTCGACGGTCGCGTGAAGGCCAGCCTGAAGGACAGCGCGCCGCTGATCGGCGCGCCCGAGGCCTGGGCGGCCGGTTACACCGGCAAGGGCGTCAAGGTGGCCGTGCTCGACACCGGCATCGACGCCGACCACCCCGACTTCGCCGGCCTGATCGACGGCACGGCAAGCTTTGTGCCGGGAGAGGGCGTCACCGACGTCAACGGGCACGGGACGCATGTGGCCGGCACGATCGTCGGCTCGGGCGCCGTCTCCGGAGGCGACAACAAGGGCGTCGCGCCCGGCGCCGACCTGTACGTCGGCAAGGTGCTCGGCGGCGCCGAGGGATACGGCCAGGACTCCTGGGTCATGGCCGGCATGCAGTGGGCCGCCGAGTCCGGCGCCGACGTCGTCAACATGAGCCTCGGCGACTCCTACCCGACCGACGGCAGCGACCCGATGTCGCAGACGGTCGACGCGCTGTCCGCGCAGTACGGCACCCTGTTCGTCATAGCCGCCGGCAACGCCGGCCCGGAGAGCATCTCCGCCCCGGGTGCGGCCGCCGCGGCGTTGACCGTGGCCGCCACGGACAAGCAGGACCAGCTCGCGTCCTTCTCCAGTACCGGCCCGCTGGCCTGGTCCGGTGGCATGAAGCCGGACATCGCGGCGCCGGGCGTGGACATCACCGCTGCCCGGTCACAGGCGATGACCGGTGGTGGGGAGGGCCTCTACCGCACCATCAGCGGTACGTCGATGGCCACCCCGCATGTCGCCGGCGCGGCGGCGATCCTGGCGCAGCAGCACCCGGACTGGACCGGCGCGCAGCTCAAGGAGCACCTGACGAGCACCGCGAAGGGCCTGGACGGTGGGTACTCGCCGTACGAGGTCGGCACGGGCCGCCTGGACGTGGCCGCCGCCGTGCGCACAACGGTCCGGGCAACCGGGTCGCTCTTCTTCGGCAACCACACCTGGCCGCACCAGCCGAGCGATGTCGCCGTCACGAAGGATCTGACCTTCACCAACGCCGGTTCCGCCGACGTCACCTTGAACCTGGCGCTGACTGACGACGACGGGCCGTTCACGCTGGGAGCGGCCAAGGTGATCGTCCCCGCGGGCGGCACCGCCACCGTCCCCGTCACCGGTGACCCGCGGACCGCCTCGGCAGGCCGTCACGCCGGCTACGTGACAGCCACCGACGCGGCCACCGGTCAGCCGGTGACCCGCACCGCCGTGGCACTGCTCAAGGAGGAGGAGCGCTACGACCTGAACATCAAGCTCGTCGGCAAGGACGGCAAGCCCGCCAGCGGCTGGGTCGGCATCAACCTCGCCGGTGACCCCTGGCCGTGGAGCGCCTACGTCGAGGGCTCGACCACGATGCGCATGGCACCCGGCCTGTACACCGTCGCGGGGTACGTCGACGTGGCGGGCGAGAAGGCGGACCGCTCCGGTCTGGCCGTGCTCGTCGACCCGGAGACCGTGCTCAAGGACGGCCCCGCGGACGTCGTGCTGGACGCGAGCAAGGCACGCCTGTTGCAGACCGAGGCGCCGCAGCGCACCGAGGACCGCCAGCGCAAGGTCGACTTCAACGTCCACTACAAGGGCCTGGACCCGTACTTGGACTATCGCAGCGCGTACGTGCTGCCGCCCATGTACGACGACGTCTACGTCTCGCCGACGGAGCCCATGACGCAGGGCGAGTTCATGCTCGTCACCCGCTGGCGCAAGGGTGAGCCGCAGCTCGGCCTGAGCACGCTGGACGGTCGGCTCCGCTTCGAGACGCTGGTGCAGGCGGGCAGCGCCCTGGGTACCGCCACCGACAGGCTGGACGCCGTCCACGCGGGCAGCGGCGCGGCGGCCGAGTACGAGAAGGTGCAGGCCAAGGGCAAGGTCGTCGTCGTCGAGCGCAGTGACGAGGTCTCGCCGCAGGAGCGCACCGAGGCCGCGGCCGCGGCAGGTGCCAAGGCGCTGATCGTGGTCAACGACGGTGTCGGTGGCCTCATGGAGTACGTGGGCGAGTCGGCCATCCCGGTGGCCACCGTGCACCGCGATGCGGGCAAGGCCCTCATCGCGATGGCCAAGGCCCGCATCCTGAAGCTCACCGTCAGGCAGACCGAGTACACCCCGTTCGTCTACGACCTGACCCGGGACTACCCCGTCCAGGTGCCGGACCGGGCCCTGGTCTACAAGCCGACCCAGGACGACCTCGCCCGGATCGACGCCCGCTACTACTCGGCCACGGACGGCAAGTTGGCGGAGGGGTACCGGTCCGACTTCACCCTCAGCCCGTCGTTCAACTTCCCCGAGGGCGAATGGCACCCGGGCACCCGCACCGAATGGGTGACCCCGGGTCAGGTCTGGAGGGAGTTCCACGCGCAGGGCGTCGACGGAAATCTGCCGTGGGTGATGGTGTCGGGCGACAACACGTACGCCAAGGGCAGCACCACCCGGCTGGACTGGTTCGCTCCGGCGACCCGGCCTGCCCAGAGCGAGTCCTTCGGTGTGTACAACTCGCGTTGGCAGAACTACATGACCTGGAACGTCCAGGCATGGGCCTCCTCCAGCGACTCCATGCGGCTCGGCGGCAACCTGCCCTGGGGTGAGACGCCGTCCCACCTGCAGATCTTCCAGGGCGACACACTGATCCACGACAACCCGGTCAGTGGAGACATGCAGTGGGAGGAGGTGCCGGCGGGCAACCTGCCCTACCGCGCCGTCCTCGACGTGGAGCGGCCCGCGGACGCCTTCAGGCTGTCGACGCGCACCCACTCCGAGTGGACGTTCATGTCCGACACCGTCGACTCGGACTCCTTCGAGCCGTTCTCGGTGCTGAACCTGGACTACAAACTGGAGTCGGACCTGCACGGCGACGTCAAGGCCAACGCGACCCAGCAGATCGTCCTCACACCGGTGTCCATGGACCTCGGCACCGTGCCGGGCACCGTCACCACGGTGACGCTGGACGTCTCGTACGACGACGGCGCCACCTGGCAGAAGGTGACCCTGACCAAGGGGGCCGACGGCTCCTGGACGGGTTCGTTCAGGACGGCCAAGAAGCCCGGCGGCTACGTCTCGCTCCGCGCGAGCGCCGGGACGGACAGCGGCTTCGGCGTCAAGAACGAGATCATCCGGGCGTACGGCCTGCGATGAACGGAACAGTCGGGCCCCGGGGCGGCGACGTCCCGGGGCCCTTCCCCTCAGACCTGCTCCCAGCAGGGACTATGCAAGGTCTGCCCCCTTGGCGCATACTCTCCCCGCTGCGGCAAGCGGAGGAGAGTCGATCGCCGATGCTGGATGTTCTTGGCCTCGATCCCGATGACGAGCTCGTCTACCGGGCGCTGCTCGGACGGCCGAACTCCACCGCGATCCTTCTCGCCGACCTGGGCGTTCTGCCGAAGGCCCACGTCGACAAGTCACTGTCTCGTCTCGTCGAATGGGGACTGGCGACCAGGTCGGTGGACGAGCGGTTCACCGCCGCGCCACCGGCGATGGCGCTCGGCGCGCTCATCAGCCAGCGCCGGGACGGGCTGCGCATGGCCGAGCACGCCTTGGTGACCTTCGCCGAGGAGCACCGGGCGGCGATGACCGGGAACAGCATCAGCGACCTGATCGAGGTCGTCACAGGCGTCGACGCCATCCGGCATCGTTTCCTCCAGGTGCAGCAGGCGGCCCGCACCGAGGTCCGCTCCTTCATCACCGCACCGTTCGTCGCGCTGCCGCCGGACGAGAACACGGCAGAACCGGTGGCCATCGGCCGCGGGGTCCGCTTCCGGGCGGTCCTGGACCGGGCCGTGCTCGGGGAGCCGGGCATCGTCGACGACGCGATCGATTCCCTGGGCAGGGGAGTGCAGCTGCGCGTCGCCGACGAACTGCCGATGAAACTCGTCCTTGCCGACGCCGACCTGGGCCTCGTCCCGCTCGCGGTCACGGCGGCCGGAGAGCCCGGCGCTGTGCTCCTGCACCGCAGCGGCCTCCTGGCCGCCCTGGACGCGCTCTTCGAGACGGTGTGGCGCGCCGCCCGCCCCCTCGAACTGTCGGGCACCGACGGAGAGACCGATCCCACAGTCGAGGTCGCTGCGGAAGGCCCCACCGACCTCGACCGAAGGATCCTCGCCCTGCTCCTGGCCGGCCTGACGGACCTGACTGCCGCGACACAACTCGGTCTGTCACCGCGTACGCTGCACCGGCGCCTGCGCCACCTCATGGACCTGGCCGGAGTCAGGACCCGGATGCAGCTCGGAGCCCACGCCATGCGAAACGGCTGGACAGAGGTTCCGTGCACGAGAGGGGCCCATCCGTCCTGTGAACGGGCGTGCATCCCGGTGTCCTCCGCCGGACGGAGTACTTCGGCAGCGTCGCCCAACGCCGTGCACACCATTGCTTCTGCGACTCGGTAGCTTCCTGACCAGGTGCCCTCGCACACGGATGCCCATCGGCGCCCCTGTGAGGGTCTGTCGACGATGGCCCGAGGCGAGGAGAGAGCAGCGTGTCCCGACCTGTCACTGTGGGAGTGGACGGCTCCGAAGGAAGCCTGGCGGCGGTGGACTGGGCCGCCGACGAGGCGGCGCTGCGCGGCGACGGCCTGCGACTGGTGTACGCCACACGGTGGGCGGAGCATCAGTTGGGGGCGATGAAGGTGTCGCACGAAGACCGTGCCGGCGCGGCGGAAGGAGTGCTGGCCGAGACCGAGCGGCGTGTCGGTTCCCGGCAGCCGGACCTTGCCAAGACTGCTGACGAGGTCGAAGACGCCCCCGTCAGCGTGCTGCTCTCCGCCGCTGCCGAGGGGGACTTGCTCGTCGTGGGCTCTCATGGGCTGGGTAGCGTCCGCGGGTTCATCGTCGGTTCGGTAGGGCAGGAGGTCGTCGCGGAAGCAGAGCGTCCGGTGGTTCTCGTTCGCCCCGGATACGAGAAGGACAGCTCCGGTGCTTCCGAGGGGGACAGCCGCCGGAAGGTGGTCCTCGGCCTGGACGTGAACGCAGTCAAGGACGAGCTCCTGCACTTCGCGTTCGATTTCGCCGGGCGGCACCGCGTCCCGCTGGAAATCGTGCACACGTGGCATGAATCCTTCGTGCACCACCCCGGCGCAGCCGTGAAGGACGAGATGGCGTCAGCGCTCGCCGACGCGGTTCGACCGTTCCGGGACAGGTTTCCGGCGACAGAGGTGGTGGAGGTGTCCGCTCCGGGACGGGCAGCCGAGCATCTCATCGAGGCCGCGTCGGATGCACGCCTGGTGGTCGTCGGCCGGCGCAGGGCGGCCCGGGGCGCTCATATCGGGTCGATCACCCACGCCGTCATCCACCACGCCTCCTGCCCTGTGGCCGTCGTGCCGCACGCCTGAGGGACGGCGACACCGGTCACTCGGGGGAGACAGGGCAACGTCCACGTTTCACTGTCCGCGGGGCAGAGGGGCTGGAACGAGGCTCGAGTCGTGGAACCGCCTGAGCACCGCGCCGAAGGCGCGTGACCGTTCACCACCCGTCTCACCTGGCACCATCCCGAAGCGGAGACGGTGGTAGGGGAGTCGCGGCTCGCGCGCAAGCGTGGGGCGCTGTCCGTCCGCGCCCCCGGGGGGCATGGTCGCCCTGTCCCCGACTGCCGATGCCGAGGCCCTCGACCGCCTTCGGAGGCTCAACTCCCTCGCTTCGGGTGCGTTCTTCCTCGGCGGAATGCTCTTCGCTCTCGGGGGCCGGGGTCGCCCAGTTCGGCTCGGGCGACCCGGTGGAGAGCGCCTCGATCTACTTCGCGGGCGGGCTGTTCTTCACCATCGGGGGCTACACCTCGCTCTTGCAGGTGCTGAACGCGCCTCGCCACTCCGAAGGGGGCGGCCCCCTGGCAACGGTCGGCTGGCGGTGGTGGGGGTACGAGCCGATGCGTCTGGACTGGCTCAGCACGTTCGTGCAGTTCGCCGGGACGCTCGTGTTCGGAGTCAACCTGCTGGATTCCTTCCTGCAGGGGCTCACCGTCCAGCAGACCAACCGGCTGATCTGGACTCCCGACGTGATCGGGTGCGTGCTGTTCCTGGTATCGGGTCATCTCGCGTTCGCCGAGATCTGCCATCGCTCCCGGCCCTGCATCCGCTCGCGCAGCCTCGGCTGGTGGGTG
Organism: Streptomyces sp. NPDC026092; assembly: GCF_040638605.1. NCBI lineage: Bacteria > Bacillati > Actinomycetota > Actinomycetes > Kitasatosporales > Streptomycetaceae > Streptomyces > Streptomyces sp. NPDC026092. The sequence continues at coordinate 190,949 of NZ_JBEZYN010000008.1, read as the reverse complement.
GTCGCGGTGAACCAGTTCGGGTCGGTGCTCTTCATCGGAAGGGAGTATCTGAGATTCGAGACGGAGCTCGCGAAGCTCTCCGAGGGAGAAGGGGGACGACTCGCCGGCGAAACGGGGCGCGTCACCATCCCTCGGCCTCGGGCCTGGGAGTACGAGTCCTGGACGGACGACCTCGAACGTGCCGTCGTCGCGCTGTCCCACCAGAACTTCGCGTTCGCCGACGACCTGCTTCGGCGATGGTCGTCCGGCTACCAGCCCTCGGAACCGGACGAGCGAGGCACCTACCTCCTCGCCCGCTCCGTCGCCCTGCAAGGCGATCTCAAGCGGGACCAAGGGGCAGTCGTAGGCCCACTCTCCACCCAGCGCTGCTACGCCAACACCCGCTCTCTCTATACCGAGTTGGAAATTCCGCGACGTGTGGCGCAGCTCGACCTTTCTCTCGCCGTCGTCACCGAGATGTCCGGAGCGCTGGAGACCGCGGCCCGACAGTACGAGGACCTCGCGATCGACGAACGGTTATCCCCGCGGGACCGTGCCCGCGCGCGACTCTGGGTAGGCACGGCGCTCAGCAAGGACGGCAACCACGACTATGCGGTTCGGGTGATGGAAGAAGCCATCCACGAGTTCGAGGGCCTTGCCGAGCAGGACGACTGGTCCGTCGCGCGGCAGAAGCTCGCCCTGGCCCACCGTGGAACCGGCAATCTCGACGCGGCCCTGCGCCTCATCGACGTGGCTCGCACAACAGGCATCAACGATGCGCCCATGCAGCGGGTACGGCTGGACACCGCGTACGGGCACATCCTCCTGTCCGACCGCGCGACCCTGGATGATGGGTTACGCGTCCTCGACGACGCTGCCAAGCGGGCGGCCTAGTACGGCCTGACCCACCAGCTCCGCAGCATCACGGACATCCGGAGGACGGCCGATGGGCCAGCCAGCCCTTCACCGGCTGATGCTTCGCACGCACTGCTGACGGACGACGCCTCTACGACAGGGACCGCCATGCCCTGTTCAGCGCCTCACGGAAGCCGTGGATCTCCTCGGCGCTCAGGTCGGCGACCATGCGTTCCTCGAGTTGCCGAGCCGGCTCGGCGTACTCGGCGAGCAGCTGCCGCCCGGCGGGCGCGAGCAGGATCAGGCGTTCGCGGCGATTGGCGGGGTTGGGCTCGCGGCGGATCAGGTCGCGGCTCTCCAGCGCGCGGACCATGTCGGCCATCGACTGGGCGGTGACGAAGGAGTCACGCGCGAGCTGCGCGGCGGAGACGCCGTCACGCCGCTCCAGGACCGTGAGAGCCGTGTACTGCAGGGCCGTGATCCCGGCGGGTCTGACCAGCTCCTCCAGGCGGGCGCGCACCGCCAGCTCCGTCCTCTTGACCAGGTAGAGCAGTGAGGTGCTCACGTTCGTCCTTCCGTGGTGGCGGTCCCTGTGCCGGGGTGCCGGGGTGCCGGGGTGCCGCCGGGGTGCGGCTGTCCCACCCTAGGGCATTGACAGGAATCCTGTTGATTATCCAGACTGACATTCATCAGGATTCCTGTCGATCCCGGCGTGTCCCGCCGGTGCTCTCGGCATCCCTTCCCCCGTCCCCTCACGAGAGGCCCCTCTCATGGATCTCCAGGGCAAAGTCGCCGTCGTCACCGGCAGCGGACGCGGTCTCGGACTGGCGTACGCCCGCGCAATCGCAGCGGCGGGCGCGGCCGTCGTCGTCAACGACGTCGACCAGGCCGCCGTCGACGACGCCGTCGCCCTGATCACCTCCGAAGGCGGCACAGCGACCGGTGTCGTCGAGGCGGTGGGCGACAGCGCGGCCGCCCAGAGCCTGGTGGACACGGCGGTGCGCGAGTTCGGGCGCCTGGACGTGCTCGTCACCAACGCCGGTATCCTGCGCGACCGCGTGCTCTGGAAGATGACCGACGACGACTTCGACGCCGTCGTACGTGTCCACCTGCGCGGCACCTTCACCTGCGCCCGCGCGGCCGCCGTCCGCATGCGGGAGCAGGGCACCGGCGGTCGGCTCGTCCTGATCTCCTCCCCGGCCGGGCAGCGCGGGAACTTCGGCCAGACCAACTACGCGGCCGCCAAGGCGGGCATCGTCGCCATGGCCCGCACCTGGGCCATGGAACTGGGCCGGGCCGGCATCACCGTCAACGCCGTCGTACCCGTCGCCGCCACCGAGATGACCAAGACCGTCCCGGCGTTCGGCCCGGTCATCGAGGAGAGCGAGCGCACCGGCGAGCCGCTACCGGAGTGGCTGCGCAAGGGCGAAGGCCTCGGCACGGTCGAGGACGTCGCGGCGCTGATCACCTTCCTGGCCTCGGACGACTCCGACGGAGTCACCGGGCAGGCCATCGGCATCGGCGGCGACCGGCTGGCCCTGTGGGCACACCCCAAGGAGAAGGCGGTCGCCTTCGCCGACGGCGGCTGGAGCGCCGACGCCATCGCCGCGGAGTGGCCGAACGGCATCGGAGCCGAGCCCGAGACCTACGGGATCCCCGCGCCCCAGACCCCGGAGGCATGAGATGAGCGACCTCCCGCGCGGCCGTGACCTCGACCCCGGCATCGGCATCGACCCAGGCCCCGACCGCGACCCTGGCCTCGGCATCGCCCCCGCCATCGACATCCACCAGATCACCGCCATCGACATGCACACCCACGCGGAGATCTCCAAGGACGGCCACGGGGCCCTGAGCCCGGAGCTGTTCGGTGCCTCCGAGAAGTACTTCAAGGTCCACGGCCACCGGCAGCCGACCATCGAGGAGATGGCCGACCACTACCGCGAGCGTGCCATGGCGGCCGTGGTGTTCACCGTCGACGCCGAGCACGCCACCGGACACCCGCGGATCCCCAACGAGGAGATCGCCGAGAGCTGCGCCGCCCACCGCGACGTCCTGATCCCCTTCGCCAGTATCGACCCGCACAAGGGGCGCGCGGGCGTGCGGGAAGCCCGGCGTCTCGTCCGGGACCACGGCGTCCGCGGGTTCAAGTTCCACCCCAGCATCCAGGCGTTCTCCCCGAACGACCCGCTCGCCTACCCGCTGTACGAGGCCATCGAGGAACTCGGCGTCCCCGCGCTGTTCCACACCGGGCAGACCGGCATCGGCGCCGGTGTCCCGGGCGGCGGCGGCATCCGCCTCTCGTACTCGAACCCGATGCTGGTCGACGACGTCGCCGTGGACTTCCCCGAGCTGCGGATCATCCTGGCCCACCCTTCCGTCCCCTGGCAGGACGAGGCCCTGGCGGTCGCCACCCACAAGCCGTACGTCTACATCGACCTGTCCGGCTGGTCGCCGAAGTACTTCCCTCCGCAACTCGTGCGCTACGCCAACACCCTGCTCCAGGACAAGGTCCTCTTCGGCTCCGACTACCCCGTCCTGACCCCCGACCGGTGGCTCGCCGACTTCGACAGGCTCGACATCAAGCCCGAGGTCCGGCCGAAGATCCTCAAGGAGAACGCCGCCCGTCTGCTCGGCCTGCTCACCGACTGAAGGAGCCGTTCGTGTTGAACCAAGGCATCGGCTCCTGGCCGGCGCGCCGGGCCCGCAAGACCCCCGACCGGATCGCCGTCGTCCACGAGGACCGCACCTGGACCTACCGCGAGCTGCACCAGCGCGTCCTGCGCCTCGCCCACGCCCTGCGCGCCCTCGGTACGGGACACGGTGACCGCATCGCGTATCTGGGGCCCAACCATCCGGCGTTCCTGGAGACGCTGTTCGCCGCCGGCGTGCTCGGAGCGGTCTTCGTCCCCCTCAACACCCGGCTCGCCGCGCCCGAACTGGCCCACAACCTGGCCGACTCGGGCAGCACCGTCCTGGTCCACGCGCCCGAACAGGCCGAGGCGGCCCGTACCGCGGCGGCCGAAGCCGGAGTGCGGCACCGGATCGCCCTCGCCGGGCCCGACGCCGACGGCGCCACCGGCTACGAGGAGTTCCTCTCCGGCGGCGCGACCACACCGCTGGACGAGGCCGTCGAGCCGGAGCACCCGTGCATGATCATGTACACCTCCGGAACCACCGGCCGCCCCAGGGCGCCGTCCTCTCCCACGCCAACATCACCTGGAACAGCGTCAACGTCCTCGTCGACACCGACCTCACCGGCGACGAGGTGACCCTCGTCGTGGCCCCGCTGTTCCACACGGCCGGTCTCAACATGACGTGCCTGCCCACCCTGTTGAAGGGCGGCCGGGTCGTGCTGCTCGGGGCGTTCGACGCCGACCGCGTCCTCGATGTCATCGAGAGCCGACGGGTGACGTACATGTTCGGTGTCCCCACGATGTACGACGCGATGGCCGCCCGGCCCCGCTGGGCGACCGCCGACCTGTCCAGCCTGCGTACCCTCAACTGCGGCGGCGCCCCCGTACCCGCCCGCACCATCGACACCTACCTCGCCCGTGGTCTCGCCTTCAGCCAGGGGTACGGCATGACGGAGGCGTCCCCAGGAGTCCTCTTCCTGGACAGGGAGCGGACCTCGGCCAAGGCGGGCTCCGCCGGCGTGCCGCACTTCTTCACCGACACGCGGGTGGTCCTGCCCGACGGCCGCGAGGCCGGCCCGGGGGAGCGCGGTGAGATCCTCGTCCACGGCCCCCATGTCATGAGCGGCTACTGGGGCCGCCCCGACGCCACCGCGGACGCCTTCACCGACGGCGGCTGGCTGCGCACCGGCGACATCGCCAGGACCGACGCCGACGGGTTCGCGTACATCGTCGACCGGATCAAGGACATGTACGTCTCGGGCGGCGAGAACGTCTACCCGGCCGAGGTCGAGGACGTGCTCCTCGCCCACCCCGCCGTCGCCGAATGCGCGGTCGTCGGTGTCCCCGACCCGGTCTGGGGCGAGGTCGGCCACGCCGTCGTCGTCCTCGGGCCCGGCGCGCGAGCCGACGAGACCCTCGACCACGTCCTCGCGGACATCCACGACCACCTGCGGGCCCGGCTTGCCAAATACAAGGTCCCCAAGTCCCTCGTCGTGACGGACACCCTGCCCCGTACGGCCTCCGGAAAGATCGTCAAGTCCGCCGTACGCGACATCTACCCGCCCGCACCCCAGGAACACACCCTCACCACCGGCCGCACCCACCAGCGGCCCGTGCCGTCGAAAGGATTCTCCATGCCCGCGATCGCCCACGGCCTCGACGGACTCAAGGCACTCGGCGGAGCCGACCTCGGCCGCACCGAATGGCGCGAGATCACCCAGGACCGGGTGAACACCTTCGCCGACGCCACCGACGACCACCAGTGGATCCACACGGACCCGGAGAAGGCCAAGAACGGACCCTTCGGCGGTGCCATCGCCCACGGCTACCTCACGCTGTCCCTGATCATCCCGCTCTTCGGCGAACTGCTGACCATCGACGGCATCGGGATGAGCGTCAACTACGGCCTGGACAAGGTCCGCTTCCCCAGCCCCGTACCCGTCGGCGCGCGGATCCGCCTCCACGGTGCGGTCGGCACCGTGGAGGCGGTCAAGGGCGACGGCGTGCAGATGCCGTTGGCGTTCACCGTGGAGGTCGAGGGCAGCGACAAGCCGGCCTGCGTCGCCCAGGCCGTCTACCGCCACTACGCCTGACCGCTCCCACGGGGGTGGGCGTGAGCCCCGCGGTCGATGCCCATGCGCAGGTAGTCGGACTGGGCGGTCCAGTCGGTGCGCATCACGCCGACTCGGGTCTGCGGGTACAGCACGGAGGTGTGGCCCGGATCGCCGCCGACCTTCAGGTCCGGGTCGCCGAGCAGGTCGGCCAGGTAGTCCATCGCCTCGCGTCTGTCGACGTACCCGCTGTCCCAGCATTTCGGCGCGTAGCCGTTCGGGTACATCTGGTCGGCCAGGAACCGCGCCAGGCCGTGCAGCTTGGCGTTGCCGCCGAAGGTCTGACCGTGCGCGCTCATGAACTCCGAGATGCCGCCGAACGTCAGGGCCACGGCCATCGCGTAGCCGTCGGTGCCCGCGTCGTAGAGCGTGCGCAGGATGTCGAAGTTGGCCTGGGCGGTCAGCGACGGACGGGTGCGGACCCGCTCGTAGGCGTACAGCCAGTTGCGGACCCGGCAGGCGGTGTCCAGGCTGCGCGGGTACGTGCTGGATGACGCGACATAGCCGATGAACTCCGTCATCAGGCCGATCGGACCGGCCGCGACGGTCTGGTCACCCGTCGCGGAGAATTCGGCGGCGAGCGGGCGGGCGAAGTCGAACCGGGGCAGCTGGTAGCCCTACTCCGCGTACTCCGCGTCCGCGATGTCGGGCTTCGCCCAGGTGTAGCCGCCCGGGTCACCGGACCAGGAGAAGGTGTTCTGCACCGTGTTCGCCCAGGTGCGGGTGGACTCGTCGAACATCTCCCGGTTCTGGTAGAGCACGACCTCCTTGGCGCCGGTCCCGGTCGCGTTGAGGCCGGTGAGCTCCAGAGTCGCCCGCGTCACCGTGGGCCACTGCGGATCCAGGGGGAAGCCGACATAGGCCTTGCGGGTCTGGTCGGTGTAGGCGCCGAGACCCTCGTCGCGTACCTGCAGCGTGGTCGCGGTACCGAACACGCTGCTCTTCTCGGCGCCGGCCTTGATGCAGGTGTCGGCGTCCGCGGCCACCGTGCGGTGGGAACCGTCGGAGAACGTCAGCAGCAGCCGGGGTCCGCCGCTCGCGTTCTGCCGACTGTCGAACTGTGCCGTGGAGGACTCCTTGTGACGTGCCATCAGCATGAACGCCACTTCGTCCGTCGCCTGCGCACCGGTCGTCGCGTCGGTGAGCGCGGCGGTGACGTCGGCGGTCACGGCGCGCTGGGGCGTGACCGCCCCGTGTTCATCGGCATGGCGGTGCCGGGGGAGACGTACTACTACCGCGAGGTGATCGAATGCGCACGGGCCGCCGCCCAGGGCCTGGGGGCTCGGCTCACCCTCGGCGTCTCCGCGTACGCCGAAGAGCGCCCGCAGGTCGAGAGGTTGCTGAGCGACGGTGTCGAGGGCCTGCTCCTGACGCCCAGCCCGCACACACCTTGGGCTCCGCCGAGGCTTCGGCGTGGATCAGGGCTCCCCGTCCCCGTCGTCCTCATGGAGCGGCGTCCGGAACCGGTGGCCGACCTCGAGCACCTGGACCGTGTCGCATCCGATCACGCGCGCGGGACCGTGCGGGCGCTGCGCTACCTGGTGGGCCTCGGCCATCGGCGCATCGGTCTGCTGGCCTGCGCCACCGCGACGGGTCCCTGGATCGACCGTGGCTTCGACACCGCCGCGGACATCCTCTCCCTACCTGCCGACGCGCCCCGCGTCACCGATGTGGCCTCGCTGGACGTGGCGGCGGTGGAAGCCTTCCTGGACGCGGCGGTCGCGACGGGTACCACCGCCGTCGTGGCCCACCCCGACGACCAGGGCGCCCTCCTCGTGCACCGCGCCCGTATGCGTGGACTGGTGGTTCCGGACGACCTGGCGGTCATCGCGTACGACGACGAACTTGCCTCCCTGGCCGAGATCCCGCTGAGCGCCGTCGCCCCGATGCGCTACGCCGTGGGGCGCATCGCGGTGACCCGGCTGGTGCAGCGGCTGCGCGAGGGCAACGGTCACGGCTGGAGTACGAGTCGAGCAGATCCACCACGAAGACCAGGGCCGAGCCCGGCGGGATCAACAGCGAGGGTGACTGATTGCCGTAACCGAGACGCGGGGGAACGATGATCTCGCGCCGACCGCCGACCTTCATCCCTCCCCGACGACCAGGTCCCGGATCGTCAGCTCGGTAGGAGCGTCACCCTTTGGAACGTCGACCTCGGGCTTCGTCGGTTCACTCATCGCCGCCTCATCACTCTCCGTCGGAAGCCCTCGCACGGACCAGCCGGACGCATGGACACTCCATGCGGCAGAAGGTCACGCTACCGCCGGAGCCGTCAGAGCCGGACCGTCCAGCTGACCGTGGACCTCATCGTCCGGGCGATGGCGCGGTCCCGTACCGCGGGCGTACGGTCCTCGGCGGTGAGGGACAGAGTGTGCGTCCGAAGGTCGAGCAGCCGCAGAGCCAGGTCGGACACTCGTACGTCGGTGCGGCCCGCGAGAGACTTCATCTCCCGCCCGTCCAGATACCAGCGGAGCGTGAGTTGACGCCCGTCCGGCCCCGTCAGCCGGGGTACGAGGGCTCTGGCGGTGGCGCCCGCGCGGAGGGTGCGATCGGTGGCCGTGACGGGCGAGGCGATGCGCGCCTCGCGGTAGAAGCCGGCGATCATCGCCTCCACTCCGGGCAGATTGAAGGGCTTGCCGAGGGAGCGCATCAGGGAGTTCTCGGTGGGACGCCGCAGTCCGGTGACGTAGTAGCCGCCGCCCTCGTACGCGCCGACGGTGCCGCCGTCGGGAGACTGCTCACCGAGCCAGCGGTGCCACTTGGCACCCCGGTCGGCCAGTTCGTCGGCGGTGAAGGTGGTGATGTTGGAGTCGGTGGGCTCGGGGCCCACGTACCGCTCGTAGCCGGGGTAGTCGGGGTAGAAGTACTCGTCGGCGAGCTTGCCCAGGGAGTGGCCGGTCTCGTGGATCGCGACCTGTCCGGACTTCTCGTTGCCCGCCGAGGCCGTCGATATGCCCGCGTAGCCGAGGGTCTCGCTGGGATCGTTGTAGCCCGCGCCACCGTACTTGGCGCTGTTGGCGAGGACGAGCACCAGGTCGGCCTCGGGGGCCATCGCCACGTATGCGTCGACCTTGTCCTGGTCGACGCAGAGCAGCCGCTCGATGCCGTCGCACCAGAAGTACGAGCCGAGGGCCGTGTCCCGGAGGGTCTCGGGAGAGGGGTCGCCGGAGGCGCCGGACTGGTTCGAGACGGCGTCGACGGTCCAGACGTTGAAGAGGTTGCGGTAGGTGGTGTACGGCTCTACGGCCGTCAGCTCGGCCCATTTCCGCTGGGCGTCGGCGTGGAAGCGAGGCAGATCGGCGATGGTGTAGCCGTCTCCGACGACGACGATGTCGAGCCGGTCGCTGCTGGGGCCGTTGTCGACCATCTTGGCCACCTCGCCGTCGGCGACCGCCTCGGTCGCCGTCAGGCGGGAGGCCGGCTGGTTCCGGCCGGCCGGCGGGACATGCGTGTGGCCGGATCCGGCGAGCGTCCCGTGTTCCGGCCCGGGTATCTCGACCTCGACCTCGGCCGTGGGGGGTGCTGTCGGGTCCGCGGCGGCGCTGCCGGGTGCGGCGGCGAGGACGGCCGCGAGGGCGAGGGCCACTCCGGCCGCCATGGCTCCGCGTCGTGCTGAACGCATGAAATCATCCCCTGGTCAGGCGAGTTAAGTGCATCAGTAAGTAGATTGAACAAGTCGCTTAACCTAGGGGGTGGGCGAGGGGTGCGCAATGCCTTCCGCTTCTGGATACTGGGGAGTTCACGAACCAGGGGGTCCGCATGGACGATCCGGCCACGATCGGCCACCGAGTACAGCGGCTGCGCACTCAACGCGGGCTGACGCAGCGACAGTTGGCCGATCCTTCGTACACCCCCGCATACGTCTCGACGCTGGAGTCCGGCAGGGTCAGGCCCTCGGAGACCGCACTGCGCTTCCTCGCGGAGCGGCTCGGTACGTCGTACGAGGAACTGGCCACCGGCCGCCCCGCGCACCTCGCCACCGAGCTGCGGCTCGCCCTCACCGACGCCCACCAGCAGCTGGCCACCGGGACGGCGGACGAGGCCGCCGTGCGCTATCGCCGGCTCCTCACCGACGCGGAGCACCTCGGACTCGTTCCCGAGCAGGCCGAGGCGCTGCTCGGGCTCGGCGACTGTGCCCTGGAGACCGGTGAACTGGTCGACGCGGGCCACCACTTCCAGGTCGCCGAGCGGCTCCTCGCCGAGGAGCCGCTGCCCCGCCGAGCCCGTGCCATCCGGGGCCGTGCCGTCGCACACCTCCTGGCCGGGGAGCTGCGCTACGCCTGCTACCTCCTCGAATCCACCATCGACGAGCTCGGTGCGAGCGGCCTGGCCGACCCCGAGGCGCTGGTCATCCTGTACGCCGCCGTGATCGGCCCCTACATCGACATGGGTGCGCACGCCCGTGCCGCGCACGCCGCCGAGCTCGCCCTGGCGCTGGCTCCGCAGGTCGACGATCCGGCGCTGGTGGCGGGCATGCACCGGCAGGTGGCCCGCACCTTCCTCGCCGAGGGGCGCACGGCCGACGCCGACGCCTCACTGGCCAAGGCGCAGGCGATCTACCAGCAGCTGAGTCTGTGCACCGATCTCGCGCACTGCCACTGGATGCGCGGCTACGTCCAGGCTCAGAACGGCGAACTGGAGGCAGCCGAACAGGAGCTGCGCGCCGCCCGGGACATGCTGAACGCCAAACGCGCGGCGCTGTTCACCGCTCAGGTGGAGGTGGAGCTGGCCGATGTCCTCCGGCGGCTCGGACGGCACGGCGAGGCGTCGGATCTGCTCTCCGCCTTTCTTGAGCTGGGTGACCGGCACGGCGCGGTGCACGCGGGGGGTGCGCACAGGCTCCTCGGGCTGATCGCCGAGGAGCGGGGGGACAGCGAGACCGCCGAGGAGCACTACGTCATGGCGCTGGGGCTGCTGGAGCGCAGCGGTGCGAGCGGCGACCTCGCCGATCTGTGCCGTCTGCTGGGCGACCTTCTGCGCCGCGGCGGCCGTACCGAGGCCGCGCTGGACGCGTACCGCACGGGGCTGGGCCATCGGTCGCCTCCTGGCACGACGACGCTCGGGCCGGCTCCGACGGCAAGGGCGTTCCCGAGGCACTGAACGAGCGGCCGGCAGCGTGCTTGCGGCCTGTACGTCTCTACGTCGTCAGCCCCCAGGGGCCGAGCCGCCTACGGCATCGCAGGGTGGAACCACGACACCCTTCGCGGCGTGTGCGGCGTCCCCTGTGGTCCCAGTGGCCCTGCCGCGGTGCGAAGGGCGGCCGGCTGCGGCAGCATCGACGTGACCTGGGAAGCACGGTAAGCGGGAGAGACGGAGGCGGCCATGGCGGCAGACTGGGGGCCCCGGCCCTCGGCCGGCACCGATGCCGATGCCGACGGCGTCGAGTGGCGGCCGGCTCTGGACGTGCCCCCGCCGGGGCAGCAGCGTCGCTGGACGGTGTTCCTGCGCTGGCTGCTGCTCCTGCCGCAGTTCATCGTCGTCGCCGTGCTGTCGTTCGCCGCGTTCTTCGTCACGATCGCGGGTTGGTTCGGTGCCCTGGTCCTGGGCCGTCTGCCCGAGTCGATCGCGTCCTTCCTCGGCTCGGTCCTCGCCTACCAGACCCGGGTGTCGGCCAGTGCGGCCCTTCTCGTCGACCGGTACCCGCCGTTCTCCTTCGATGCCCCCGACTACCCGGTGCGCATCGAGCTGCGCGCCACCCCGCTCAACCGGCTCGCCGTGCTGTTCCGCCTGATCCTGATGATTCCGGCGGCGATCATCAGCAGCCTCGCGCAGTCCGGCTGGTTCGCGATCAGCTGGGTGTTCTGGCTGATCGGCATCGTCCTGGGCCGCCTGCCCGAGCCGGTCTTCGGCGCCACGGCGGCCGTCGTCCGGTACCGGATGCGGCTGGCGGCCTACGTGACGATGCTGACGCCGGTGTATCCCAAGGGGCTCCTGGGCGACGCCCCCGAGGCAGCCGCTCAGCCCGCGCACTCCGCGACGCGCCCGCTCCGTCTGAGCACGGCCGCGCAGGTCCTGGTCTGGCTCTTCCTGCTCCTCGGGCTCGCGGGTCACGTGACCTCGGGCGCGATCGACCACGACGACACGGGATACGACAGTACGGGGGCGTCCACCGTACGGGTCGCGGGGTGACCGCACCGTAGGGCACGGACCTCTGCGGGATGCGACGAGCGCAAAATGGTTTGTGCTCGGGCGCAGGCGCCGACAGGATCGGGGAGACCTATGACTTCTTCCCGGCGCCGCCTTCTGTCAGTGTGAGCTGCCGCGTGTGGAGGACACACATATGACGGAAGGCGCCATGCCCGCACCACACGCAACGCCCACCCTCTCGCCCGCCCGCGTCACCGCCGTGCTGCGGATTCTCGTCCTGTCCACGTTCGTCGTCCTCCTCAACGAGACGATCATGGTCAACGCGATCCCGCGGCTCATGCGCGAGTTCGAGGTCACCGCGGCAGCCGCCGGTTGGCTGTCCACGGCCTTCATGCTCACCATGGCTGTCGTCATTCCGGTGACAGGGTGGTTCCTGCAGCGCGTGACGACCCGGACCGCCTTCAGCCTGGCCATGGCACTGTTCCTCGCCGGCACGGCTCTGGCCGCCGCCGCGCCCTCCTTCCCCGTACTGCTGGCCGCCCGCGTCATCCAGGCCAGCGGCACCGCCGTCATGATGCCGCTGCTCATGACGACGCTGATGACCCTCGTGCCCCCGCACCAGCGCGGCCGTGTCATGGGCAACATCACCCTCGTCATCTCCGTCGCACCCGCCCTCGGCCCCGCGGTCTCCGGTGTGCTGCTGCAACTGGGGACATGGCGCCTGCTGTTCCTGGCCGTGCTGCCCATCGCCGGAGCGATGGCCGTGTTCGGTCGGCGCAAACTGGTCAACATCGGCGAGCCGCAGGCAGGCCCCATCGACTGGTTGTCCGTACCCCTGGCGGCGGCGGGCTTCGGCTCTCTGGTCTACGGCCTGAGCGGGCTCGGTGCCGGGAACGCGGCCCAGGCCCCCATGTCGCCGCCGGCCATGACCCTGACCGGCGCGGTGCTGGTAGGCATGTTCGTGTGGCGACAGCTGGCACTTCAGCGCTCGTCCACGCCACTGCTGGACCTGCGCGCCCTGACATTCCGTCACTTCTCTGTGGCGCTCGGCCTGATGTGTCTGTCCTTCATGGCTCTCATGGGCGGGTTCATCCTGCTGCCGATCTATCTGCAGGAGGTGCTCGGCCTGACCTCACTGCAGACCGGGCTGCTCCTCATCCCCGGCGGCCTGACCATGGGCCTGCTCGGACCGCAGGTCGGCAAGCTCTACGACCGACTGGGCGCACCACGCCTGGTCGTCCCCGGAGCCGTACTCACAGCGCTCTGCCTCGCGCTCTTCGCCCTCATGGGCGAACAGACCTCGCCGTGGCTGGTGCTCGTCCTTCACGTGGCCCTGAGCGCCGGCATGGCGTTCGTCTTCACCCCCGTCTTCACTTCCGGCCTGTCCGTGCTGCCGCCGCATCTCTACCCCCACGGCTCCGCCATCCTGGGCTCGCTCCAACAGGTCGCGGCCGCCGCAGGCACCGCGCTGGTCATCAGTGTCATGTCGGGACGCGCCGCCACGGCGGCAGCCGACGGCGCCGACAGCACCGGCGCACTGGCCACGGGCATCCGGTGGGGATTCGGCATCGGCGCCCTGATCGGCGCCCTGGCCGTACTGGTCGCACTACTGGTCCGCACCCCGCCCGCTCCCCAACAGCCTGCCCCGTCGGAAGCCCAGGGCGAAGACGGCACCACGACGAACAAAGCCGCCCATACGCCCACCTGACACCTGACAGCAGGACGAGCGGGCTGGAGCGGGCGGTGCGGGGCGGGGTCACGGGGGTGCCGCGTCCGTCAGGATCGCAGCCCGCTCAGCGCAGCCCGCTCAGCGCGGCTCCCAGGCGGACTACTCCCTCCGCGTTGACCAGCGAGGTTCCGTGGGCGTCCACCCGGCGCATCAGCGGTGTCATCAGAGGCAGTCCGGAGGGCGGCTGGTCCGCGCCCACGGCGACGTGCAGGCGGGCTACGAACCGGGCGAAGCCGGCAGGGCTCGCCGGGTCGTCCGGATCGCCCGCGAAGAGTTCGGCCCTGGCCATCGCGGCCTCCGACTCCCCGACGCGCCCCGTGGCGCGCAGGACGAGCGCCAGCAGCACCCCCGACATGTGGAGGCGCAGAGCACTGTTGGTCGTCTCCGCCCAGGCGAGCACCTCGCGCAGGTCCGTCTCCGCCGCCGTGTACTCGCCCGCCAGACACGCAAGCCAGGCCCGCGTGTGCAGCGCCCGGGCCCGGTACTCGGGCTCGCCGGCCTGCGCCGCCCGCTGAGCGGCCGATCCGGCGAGGCGACAGGCGTCCTCGTAGTGACCACGGCTCGGGAACAGGCTGCAGACCGAGATCAGGGTCAGCAGATCCACGGCCGTCCGCAGGGCGTCGGGGACCGACGCCAGTGATTGCTCCACGGCAGAGGTCAGGACGGCGTGCTCCGCGCGGAACCACGCCCGGGCCTGCCCGGTGTCCGGGAAAGCGATACCCGGACGGCCCGCCGGGCGGAGCCAGGGGGTGAGGGAGCTTCGTCGGGCAGAGCCGTCCGTGCGACACGCACCGCGCTGCCGTAGGGGCGTCCTGCTGTTCTCGATCTTCCCGCCCGCGTGGCTCATCGGCACCGCCGGCCTGTCCGTGGCGAAGATCATGGAGAACATGGAGATCGGCCACAACGTCCTCCACGGCCAGTGGGACTGGATGCGGGACCCGAAGATCCACTCCACCACCTGGGACTGGGATCACGTCTCGCCGGCCGAGCAGTGGAAGCACTCGCACAACGAGCTGCACCACACCTACACCAACGTGATCGGCAAGGACAACGATCTCGGCTACGGCATCATGCGCGTCGACGAGGACCAGAAGTGGCACCCGTTCCACATCGGCCAGCCGCTGTGGAACTTCATCAACGCCTGCTTCTTCGAGTACGGCATCGCCGCCTACGACCTGGAACTCGGCAGGAACCTGCACAAGCACCGCCGCAAGAACCCGGAGTTCCGCGCCCGGGCCAGGGCCGTGGGCCGCAAGATCCGCAAGCAGGTACTCAAGGACTACGTGATCCACCCGCTGCTTTCGGGCCCGTCGTTCCTCACCACGCTCGCCGCCACGTTCACCGCGAACCTGGTCCGCAACATCTGGTCCCACTCGGTGATCATGTGCGGGCACTTCCCCGAGGGCGTGCAGGTCTTCGAGCGCCGGTCGATCGAGGGCGAGACGCGCGGGCAGTGGTACCTGCGCCAGATGATGGGCTCGGCGAACATCAGCGGCAGCAAGGCCATGCACTTCATGACCGGCAACCTGTCGCACCAGATCGAGCACCACCTGTTCCCGGACCTGCCGAGCAACCGGTACGCCGAGGTCGCGGTCAAGGTGCGCGCCCTGTTCGAGAAGTACGAGCTGGAGTACGTCACCGGGCCGCTGCCCAAGCAGGTGTACTCCGCGTGGCACAAGGTCTTCCGGCTCTCGCTGCCGAACAGGAAGCCCAAGGTCACGACGCCGGGCCGCGAGCAGGAGCTCGCCGCGGCCTGACTCCCGGTACCGGCTCAGACCCTTCGGCCGTACCGACGGCACCGCCCTGCCGGCGCCCGCAACCCCTTCCCGTACGACGGGAACGCGCCGGTGGGCACCGGGTTCGGCACCACCGGCCGGGGGGCCGACGTCGCGTTCACCCCTGCCGGACACCTCGAGGTGTACGACGGTGCCGGCACCCCCGTCTGGACCTCCGCCACCTACGGCAAGCCCGCGGGCGACACCCTGCGCCCACCGAGCCGGCGGGAGCCGTGGCCTCGTACGTCTCCGTCATGTCCTGCAACGGGTACGTGCTGGCCCTGCGGCGGGACGGCAACCTCCCCCTGTGCACGTACGACGGTGACCAGGTAGGGGACAGCGGCACCGCGGGGGTCGGGATGGACGCCATGTTCATCCAGAGCAGCGGCAACGAGGGCGGCAGTCTCGAGATCTACGGGTCCACTGGATCCACGATCTGGTCCTCCCACCGTTTCGGTGGCACCGCGGGCACCCGGATCCAGCTCGCCCCGACAGGCCTGCAGATCGCTTCTCGCGCGCAGATTGCCGAGCCGCATAGGCAGATGATCGCGGAGGAGGAGCAGGCGTCCGGGTGGTCGATCACCACGGTGTGGGTTACGGCGATGATTTTCGGTCTGCCGGCTCGTCTATGTATGTAGCGGGTGCGTTCCACCGGCACGACCGCCCACAGAAGGAGTGCCATGCTGAGACAGGTCGCGGAGGGTGTGTTGACGCACCAGAGCGAGTTGCTTGAGAACAACGCCGTGGTGGTGCAAGGCCAAACCGGCGTGCTGCTCGTCGACCCCGGGCTGACCGAAGCCGAAATGGCTTGCCTCGCGGACGACCTGCGCGAGTTGGGTCAGAGCGTGGTGGCGGGCTTCGCGACGCATCCCGACTGGGATCACGTGCTCTGGCACCCCGAGTACGGCGAAGCGCCCCGGTACGGCACCGCCCGCTGCGCGGCGCGTATGCGAGAGGTACGGTCGGACCCGGCCTGGAAGGCACACGTCGCCGAGGGGCTGCCGCCGGAAATCGCCGAGGAGACACCGCTGGACCTCTTCGGCCTCATCACCGGCCTGGCGGCCGGAACAGCGCACATTCCCTGGGAGGGCCCCCACGTCCAGATCATCGAGCATCCGGCGCATGCCCCGGGTCATGCGGCGCTGTTGATCGCCGAACGCGGAGTCCTCGTCGCCGGCGACATGCTCTCCGACGTCCTGGTTCCGAACCTCGACGAGTTGAACGCCACCAACGACCCCGTCGCGGAATACCTCGTCGGACTGCGGCTGCTCGAGAACGTGGCCGGCGAGATCGATGTCGTGGTGCCCGGCCACGGGTCAGTCTGTGGAGCCGATGAGGTACACGCCCGGATCGAGCAGGATCGGGCGTATGTGCTCGCCTTGCGTGCGGGCCGTGTTCCCGGTGACGCGCGGGTCGGCTCAACAGCCAAGCCCGGCTGGGAGTGGACCACCGATATCTCCGTCGAGCAGGTCAAGCGCCTCGCTGAACGAAGCGAGCGCGGCGGCACGCCCGGTCACCGATCGGCTCACGACCCGTTCGAGTCGTAGGCGGCCGTCACGGATCCGTTCTCTGACGGGACGGGCGTGATCATGACGATGGCCGCGTGAATCGCCGAGGACGACGAGCACTTTGTCGGGCTCTTGGCCTCCACCGTCGGGCGGGCCACGGATCTGGTCGCCGGCTACCGGGTGGTCAAGGGGAAACGTGCCGAGGCCGAGGCGACCAGGAGGTACCGGCAAGCGAGCCAGGAGACCCTCGCCGGGGCCGAGCGCAATGCGGGGCTGCTGGGGAGGTTCCTCGCCGGCGCGGGTGCGGTCAGCGGCACGTTCGTCGCTGCGGTGATGGGGCTTGCGGGCTGGTTCGCCGTGGACGGGCGGCTGAGCATCGGCGAGCTGATCGCCGCTGTCGGCCTCACCCAGGCGCTGCTGCCGCAGATCCAGTCGATCGTGAGCGTCTCCATCCCCAATCTCGCCGGAGCCCGCGCCGCGTCCGCGCGCGTCATCGACGTGCTGCGCGGCCACGGCAGCGGGAGCCCCGGGCAGGACGACAGGACAGGGGCAGAGGTCGCGCAGGTGCCGGTGGTGGAGGTGTCCGCGCCTGGTGCGACGATCCGGGTGGACCCGGGGGAGTTCGTGGGAGTACGCGCCGACGACCGGACCGCCGCCGGCATCGCCATGGGCACTGCTGGACCCGCGGGCCGGCGGCGAGGTGGAGGCCCGGCTCGACGGACTCCCGGCGCGGGAGCTGACCGCGCAGGAGTACCGCTCCCGGGTCACGGTCGCGCCGCACCGGGCCACACTGTTCAGCGGAACGATCCGCGACAACCTCACCGTCGGCGCCGGCGCACCCGAGCTGGTCGATGGCGCGGTGCGAGCCGCGGCGTGCGACGACTTCGCCGACGATCTCGACCTCCCGGTCGGCGAGGACGGCAACCGCCTCTCCGGTGGCCAACGCCAGCGGATCGCGCTCGCCCGCGCACTGGCGAGCGACGCGCCTGTGCTCGTGCTGCACGACCCGACCACAGCCGTGGACCCGGTCACCGAGCACGCGATCGCCGTGCGTCTGCGCGGCGTCCGCGCGGGCCGCTCCACACTGCTGATCGCCTCGTCCCCGGCGCTGCTCGGGCGCTGCGACCGCGTCGTCGACCTGATCGAGGACGCACCCCTGCACGGAAGGACGATGGGATGAGCGTGGCATCCGCTACGACCGGGCACGCGCTGCCCGTCGCGGGCGGCCGGGCGACGGCCAGGGAGGTCCTGCGGCTCAGCCGCGGACATCGGCTCCGGCTCGCCGCCGTCGGCGTGGTCGGGATCGTCGGCACCGCGGTCGACCTGATCCCGCCGGTGGCGATCGGGTACCTCGTCGACCGGGTGCAGTCGGGCACCGCAGGCCTAGGCACCGTGCTGACCGTCACGGCCGTCATGGCGCTCTCGGCGGTCCTCGGCGCCGCAGGCATCGCAGTGACGATCGTGCACGCCACCCGCATCTACCACACCGTCCTCGCAGCGCTGCGCGAACGGCTCGTGAACCGCGCCATGTTGCTCCCGCAGCACGTCGTCGAGCGCGCCGGAACCGGGGACCTGATTTCCCGGTCCAGCGACGACGTCACCGCCGTCGCCGATGCCGCCGCCGCGGTGATTCCCGCGCTCACCGTCACCACGTTCACCATCGTCGTGTCGCTGGGCGGGCTCGCGGCGCTGGAATGGCCCTACGCGGCCACGTTGGTCATCGTGCTGCCCGTGTACGCACTCGCCATGCGGTGGTACCTGCGCACCGGGCCTCGGGTGTACCGGGCCGAGCGCGCGGCGATGAGCGCGCGTGCCCAGCAGATCCTCGAATCCCAGCGCGGTTACGCCACCGTGCTCGGCTTCGGGTTCGCCGAGCACCGTCATCGCGCCGTGATGACGGACTCCTGGGGTGTCGCGGTGCAGTCGCTGCGGGCACGCACCGTGCAGAGCATGCTCAACGCCCGGCTCAACCTCGGCGAATGCCTGAGCCTGGCCGCCGTGCTCGTTGTCGGATTCGTCCTCGTCGACCACGGATCCTCGACCGTCGGCGGTGCCACCACTGCCATGCTGCTCGTGCTGCGTCTGCTGGGGCCGGTCAACCAACTGCTGTTCGTCATCGACACGCTCCAGTCGGCGCTCGCCTCGCTGAGCCGCATGATCGGAGTCGTCACGATCCCGACGGCGGACGCGGTCGACGCGACGACGACGCCGGTAGACCCGGCAGACACAGCCACCGCCGTTCGGCTCCGGGAGGTCGCGTTCGGCTACGCCGGCGGTCCACTCGTGCTCGACGACATCAGCCTCGACATCCCGGCCGGTCAGCACCTTGCGATCGTCGGCCCGTCCGGGGCAGGGAAGACCACGCTCGCCGCCGTGATCGCGGGAGTTCACCGACCTGGAGCCGGGGACATGACCCGTCCCCGCCGCACCGCGGTGATCACCCAGGAAGTACACGTGTTCGCCGGGACGCTGCGAGAGAACCTCACGCTCGCCGCCCCCGACGCCACCGACCTCGAAATCCGCGCCGCGCTCGAAACCACCGGCGCGGCCGATCTGCTGGACCTGTCGGCGGATGCCCTCGACACGGTGGTAGGCACTGGCGGACATCCGCTCACCGAGGCACAGGCGCAACAGCTCGCCCTCGCCCGCCTGCTCCTCGCCGACCCCGAGCTGGCGATCCTCGACGAAGCCACCGCCGAGGCCGGTTCCGCCCATGCCGAGCGCCTCGACGGCGCCTCGGAGGCGGTCCTCGCCGGCCGGACCGGCATCGTCATCGCTCACCGGCTCTCCCAAGCCGCTACGTGCGACCGGATCGTGGTCATGGAAGCCGGCCGCGTCATCGAGACCGGCACGCATGACGAACTCCTCACCGCCGGCGGCACATACGCCCGGCTGTGGACGGTGTGGCAGGCCGGGCAACACATCGGTGCGAACAGGTGAGGGCGGCGCCGGCGGACAGCACGTCGGCGGTCTCGTCGGTGGGTCCGCCCCGGCTGCTGCCGCCGGCTACGTTGATGCGGCGGCCTAGGGCAAGACGCGGGAGCGGGCCCCGGTGGACCAGGCCGCCGCCCGCGTCGGAGGCCCGCCGGAGCGTCCGGGCGGGCCGCCCGGACGCTCCGTCACACAGTGGTCGCCGGGTCAGCAGCCGCCGCAGTTGTAGAAGGTCACGTCCCAGTGGTTGCCCTCGTCGGCGTAGACATTGCCGGCACCGGACCTCCACTGCGGAGCGCCGTCGCCGCGCACACCGATGTAGGTGAACGTGTTCTTCACGTAGTTCGTGACGCAGGTGGCCTTGGAGAAGTCGAGCTTGTAGCCGTTCCAGTGCGAGTACGTCCCGGAGGCGTGGCCGGTCTCCGTGCCGCCCGTGATGTTCAGGGCGCAGCCGCTCGCGCTCCTGAGGGTCTGGGCGCCCTGGGCGGTGGCGAGATTGAGCTGCTCGAAAGAGGTGCAGGTGGGGTTGTTCCGGTCGGAGCAGCCGCCGGACGAGGACCAGGTGATCCCGGAACTACGGAACATCGAGGTGGCCGTGGCGTGGCTGATCTTGGTCGCGGCGTGAGCGTCGGTCGCACCGCCGATGACGCCCACGCCGGGGGCGAGGAACGCGCCGAGCACGAGCGCGAGGGCGGTGAGGACCGAACGAAGAGCGGTTCCCGGTGTCCGGCTCGTGGCCGTGTCGGCGGCCCGAGGGGTGTTCGGGGCCTGTGGATGCTTCATGGGCTTTCCTCTCGGTGCGGATTGCGGCGGATGGAAGCGTGGAGCCTTTCGAGCCGGTTGAGTTGGTGGAACTGGTGGCACTGGTGGACCGCAGGGTCTACCCGCGTCGACTCCTGGGCGCGGGAGGCCCTGGAACACGGCCCTGGAACGCCGGGGCAGGAAGGTCAGGCGGCCGAGCGGAACGCCGGGAGGTAGCCGCTGGACTGCCCCGTGGCCGTGGGGTGGTAGCTGTTGGAGACGGGCACCGTGAGGCTGTGGAGCCAGGCGTTGCCCGAGCAGATCTCGTGGCCGGTGAACTCGTCCACGACGCTGGAGTACGTGAATCCCGCGTTGGCGGCCTGCTTCGCGAGCATGCCGTTCAGGGCGTCACCGCCCCGGTTGATCGCCGCACGCTCGGTCTCGCTCAGCCCGGCGATGCAGCTGCCGCCGAGCTGGTAGAAGCGCGGGTAGCCGAGCACGACGACGTGAGCCTGGGGGGCCCTGCTGCGGATGGACGCGTAGAGGGACGAGAGGCTGCCGGGCAGGGTGTTGTCGATCTGCGAGATCGCGGAGTTCACCGCGTTGACGCAGGTCGCCTCGCCCTGCAGGACGCAGGTCTGCATGATGTTCGCGAACCCGACATCGTTGCCGCCGGCGGTGACGCTGACCAGCGTGGTGGAGCTGTTGAGCGGGGTCAGCTGGCTGTTCTTGACCGTACCGGTGGTCGCTCCCGAACAGGCGGTGAAGGAGAACGAGGCCGGCGCGTTGGCCGCCGCCCACAGGGACGGATAGGCCTTGCTGCTGCGCTGGCAGCTGCCGCTGTCGGACAGGTAGCTGCCGGCGCCCACTCCCGAGGAGTAGGAGTCGCCGACGGCGACGTAGCGCTCCCCTGCCGCCGTGGCGGCGGAGGCGGGTTGGGCGAGGCCGAGGGCGGTGGCGGCCATGGCGAGGAGTGCGGGCAGAACCCATCTCAGTCTGGATGCGTACATGACAAACAGCTCCATAGGGTGGTGTGGGGGCAGGAGTTGTTGAAGCGTCACTCTTGTAGCAGTGATCGACATCCTCGCGATAGACGCGTGGATCGGATTGTTTCCGTGAGCCCCCGATACACCCCGAGACTCGGATGAGGGTGTGTCAGGCCGCCGTGCCGTAAGGGGCGGACGACCAGCGCCGGATCACCTGAAGACAGACGGTCGCGGCCACCAGGAGACGCCGCTGCTCGCTCTCGGTCCGTGGGTCCGGTTCGACCTCGTACCGCTGCAGACCGTCCATCGACCGCCATGTCGAGACCGTCACCCGGCCCACCGCGCGGTCGAGCTGGTCGTGGACGAGCCAGGTCCGGCCCATCACCGCGGTGCGGGTGAGTCGCAGGGCGCCGCTTCCGGTCCGTACGTCGAGCCGACGCGTGCGGTTGACCCGGCCCGGTGCACGGGCCTCACCGAGAGGCAGGCCGTCACCGTCGGTCAACCGGAAGCGCGGCCGGGCGATCACCCCCTTGGAGACGAGGTCGACACCCAGCACGGACCGGCCTGCGAGGTCCTGGAGGACGTACGCGAAGGTTCCGCGCTCGTGCAGGTGCGCCAGGACCGTGCCGTCCTCGGCCGCCACGTGCATCCTGGGACCGTGATAGCGGCGCAGGACCGGCCGCTTCGGCTCGGCGAGGATCAGCCTGCCGAGGGTGAACAGCTCGTGGACCGGGCCCGTTTCGTCTCCGCCCATGCCGTGGCCCCTCCGCCGTCACTCCCACCGCCGCCCCGAGTATGGCCGGTCACGCGCCGTGCCGAGTAGCTCCGTGCGCGGCCGAGTTGTCCCGCGCGCCGATCGTGGCGACCCGCCCTCGGCCGACCCGTCCTCGGCCGGACGGTCGTGAGCCTCCGGCCGCGCACCGCTGGGCGGCCGTGCTCCACGCGTGCGTCACGGACTGCCGGGCCGTGTGGGTCGCGGCGGCCGTGTCGGCGGGCAGCCGCGGTGGCGTCCCGATGTGGACGTGCAGGCGCGGCCGGCGCAGCGGCGCGGTGAGCAGTCCGGCCAGCTGCTTGGTGGCGCCGCCCGAGGTGATGCGGCGGGCACCGGCCTGGCCGAGAGGGACCAGCGGGACCCCGGCGGCCGCCGCCAGCCGGGCGGGCCCGCTGCGGAAGGCCTGCGGCGGCGCGTCCGCCGAGTCCGGGCGGTCCGGGATGCAGCCCTCGCCGTAGACCAGGACGTGGCGTCCGGCGCGCAGCGCGGCCTCCGCTCCGGCCAGGGCCTCGGCGGCCCGCGCGGTCCCACGGCGCACCGGCACGTATCCCTCGCGCGTCAGGGCACGGCCCAGGAGCGGAATGCGCCAGAGGCCGGCCGCGCAGAGCACGACGGGCTCGATGCCCATACGGCGCAGGCCCGCGAGGACCACGAGCGGGTCGGCGAGGCTGGTGTGGTTGGCGACGATCACGGCGCCGCCCTCGGGTACCCGCGCGATGTCGGCCGTGACGGCGAGCCGCCCCAGGAGGGGGACGACTGCGGAGGCGAGGCGGCTGAGCATGCGGGGCCTTCCTGACTGACGGTCGCGGGTGCAGGCCCTCATCGTCGGACCACGGCACCGCGGCGGACCTGAGCGCCCGTACTCATCCGCGCGCGTGTCCCCGGACCCAGGGCTGAGTACGTGTGTCACGCCGCCGACAGCTCATCGGCCCGGCCGCTTGTCCCGATCCGCGAGCCTGCGAGCCGCGAGGAACTAGTCACGGGCCGCGTTTCGCGGCGAACTCCGTTGCGGGAATCGGCAGATGCGGCTCGGGCTGAACACGCGCCTCCTCCCGCACGTACTGACGGTCGGGCCCCGGTCGGCGGGGCCGTAGGTGGTCGAAGCGGCGCGGCGGCACGACGAGGGAGAGGGATGAGGCACGCACGACGGGGCGTGAGGCGGGTGATGCGGCTCGCCGCCGCAGGCGGGCTGGTCTGCGGTTCGCTGATGGTCTCGTACGCGGTGGCCGGCGAACCGTCGGAAGCGGGCACGGGCACGGTCGGGACTCTCAGGACGGGAGGTGATCCGACACGGGCGGCGGCGGAGATCGTGACCCGGCTCGGCGACACCCGTACCGCCGGCAGCTGGACCGGCGCGGACGGCCGGACGGTGGTCGGGGTGACGGACGCCGCCGCGGCGGCCGAGGCCAGGCGGGCGGGTGTGGCGCCGAAGATGGTCCGCCACAGCATGGACCGCCTGCGCGCCGCGACCGAGACCCTCGCGGCGCAGCCCCGGGTTCCGGGCACCGCCTGGGTGACGGACTACTCCTCCAACCGGATCGTCGTCCGGGCCGACAGCACCGTCTCCGCCGGCGACTGGTCACGGCTCTCCAGGGTGGCCGGGAGCATGGGGGACGTCGTGCGGATGGAACGTACGGAGGGCAGGTTCACCACCCGGGTGAGCGCGGCGTCCCCCATCTTCACCGACGGCGGCCGGTGCTCGGCCGGCTTCAACGTCACCGACGGGCGTGACGTCTTCATCCTGACCGCCGGACACTGCGGCGGCGCTGGAACGACGTGGTTCCGGAACCCGGACGACTCGCGCCCGCTCGGCACCACCGTCACCGCCGACTTCCCGGGTGGTGACTTCGCCCTCGTACGGTACGAGGACGGCGCGTCGCTCGACGGGGCCGACATGGTGACGCTCGGCGGGCAGCGGGGCATTCGGATCGTCGGTGCGGCCGAGCCGGTCGTCGGCCAGCAGGTCTTCCGCAGCGGCAGCACCACCGGGCTGCGCGCCGGCCGGATCACCGCTCTCGACGCGACCGTCAACTACCCCGAGGGCACCGTCACCGGGCTGATCGAGACCACGGTCTGCGCGGAACGCGGAGACAGCGGCGGCCCCCTGTTCTCCCGGGGGCTCGCCCTCGGCGTGACCTCCGGCGGCAACGGCAGCTGCGCGCGGGGCGGCATCACCTACTTCCAGCCCGCGCTGACGGCGATGCAGACGCTCGGGGTGAGGCTGGTCGACCGGGACACCGACCCCGGCCGGCAGCCGAGGCCCGGCCTGTCCTCGCCCACGTCGGGGGTCCCCTCCGACGGCTCGACCACGGACTCCCCCTCGCCGCGGCCCACCTCCTCGGCCGACGCCCAGGTGGGTCCTCCCGGAGCGCCACCGGGGGCGGGCGGCACGGGAGGCGGTTCGGGTCCGGGCACCGTCTCCGGGATCGTGGACGACTTCGGGCCCCTGGGGGGTGTGGCGCCGGGCCTCGGCGTCGTCGGGGCGAGTCTCGTCCTGCTGTTGATCAGCCGCTGGATCGAAGCCAGGCAGGGCAGGCGCAACTACCAGGACTACTACTCCCAGACGTGGGCCTGATCCTCTGACGGAGCGGGTCACCACCAGTAGGCGGGGTACCTCGGTGAGGTCCGGCGGATGCGGGAGCCGGCGTACCCCGTCAGCACGAGCAGGACCGTCGCACCGAAGAGCAGCGGGACGAAGCGGGCGGGCGCGGGAGTCTGGAGCACGATGACGACGGCCGTGGCGCAGGCGGCGGAGTGGGGTGTACGCGCGAAGGTGGTCAGCGCCAGGGTGAGGCCGGGCGACGGCCGCGGTCCACGCGTTGCTGCCTGGGCGGGCGGCCCGTGGTCGTACGAAGAGGACGGGGGACCGCGTCCCGGCCGTGGGTCTGGGACGGCCGGGACGCGGCCCTTCCGTCCCGTGGGGGGCAGAGGGACGGAGGGGTCAGACCAGGACGTTGAGCGCCCCCGGCTGCACCCGCACCGTCACCGGCAGGGTCGCGTCGACCTCGCCGTCGGCGCCGTACGGGAGCGGGCGGTCCGCCTCGATGCGGATCTCCTTGCCGCGCAGGATCTCCACCTGGGGGCGGTTCACGTGTGCCCCTGTCTTGAGCTCGTTCATCGTCGCGAAGAAGTGGCGCTTGGGCGCGTCACCGATCACCACCACGTCCAGCAGCCCGTCGTCGACGCTGGCGCCGGGCGCGACGTTCCGGCCGAAGCCGTAGAAGCCGGAGTTCGCGGCGACCACGGTGTAGCCGGAGCGTTCGTGCAGCACCCCGTCGACGGTGATCCGGTACGTGGCGGTTCTCCATGCGAGCACGGCCCGCAGGCCGCCCGCGTAGTACGACGCGGCACCGCGCAGCAGACGCGAGGCGTTGGCGTGGCTGTTGGCGACCGCGTCGACGCCCGCGTACACGCTGCCGAGGACGGAGATCCGCGCGTGTGTCGCGGACTCCACCTCGATCGTGTCGACCGCGCGCGGTGCGCCGTCGAGCAGCACCCGTGCGAGCCCCGGGGCGTCGGTGGGAAGCCCCAGCGCCCGGGCGAAGTCGTTGCCGCGGCCTGCGGGGACCAGGCCGAACACCGTGTCCGTACCGCTGAGCGCGCCGCCGACGCACCCGGCCATCCCGTCACCGCCCACGGCGAGCACGACCTGGCCCTGTGCTCCCGCCCGGCGGGCGAGTTCCTGCGCGTGTTCCAGGCTGCGGCTGTACACGGTGTCGAGCCGCGCGCCCGCTTCACGCAGCAGCCGGGCCAGCGGGAGCAGGGCCGCTGTCCCGCTGGATCCCCCTGCGGTGGGGTTGACGACGGCGGTGAACTGTCGCATGGATCAGGCCTCCGGACGGGAGAAGGGGTCGGTCGACGGGACGGTCAGCGGACGGGGATGAGCACCCCGGGGCTGAGCACGCCCGACGGGTCGACCTCCGCCTTGACCGCCTGCAGCACGCGCACTCCCAGCGGGCCGATCTCGCGGGCGTACCAGTCGCGGTGGTCGGTGCCGACGCCGTGGTGGTGGCTGATGGTGCCGCCCGCCGCGAGGATCGCGTCGTTGGCCGCACGCTTCACGGGGGCCCAGTGGGCGACCGCGTCCTCTCCCTGCGCCGAGACGACGGTGAAGTACAGCGAGGCACCGTTCTCGTAGGTGTGCGAGATGTGGCACATGACGAGCGGCGGGGTTCCGGCCTCGGTGAGGGAGTTCGTGAGCGCCTCGCGAACCGCCGTGTACAGCTGGGGCAGCGTGGACCAGAAGCCCGCGGTCTCCAGCGTCTCGGCGAAGGCGCCGGCGTCGAGCAGGGCGTCGCGCAGGTAGGGCGCGTTGTAGCGGCCGTGCTCCCACCGGTCGCCCGGCTCCTCGCCGACGTACTCGCCGCCGCAGGCCAGCAGGATCTCGCGGGCGGCGGCGCGCCGGGCGGCCGTCTCCTCCTCCGTGCCCTCGTAGCCGGTGATCGCCATGCAGCCGGAGCTCGCCGGGGCGTCGGCGGCGCCGATCGCGTCCGGCTGGGCGAGTCCGATGAAGGTCTCGGTCTCGTCCGAGAGCCGCAGCACGGTCGGGCGCGGGCCGTCCTGCGCGAGCCGGCGCAGGGCGGCGGACCCGGCCTCGAAGGAGGCGAAGCGCCAGCCCTCGTAGACACGCTTCTGCGGCAGGGGACGGATCCGCACGGTCACGGCCGTGATGACTCCGAGGGCTCCTTCGGAGCCGAGGATCAGCTGGCGCAGGTCGGGGCCGGCGGCCGAGCGCGGGGCGCGTCCGGTCTCGAGCGTGCCCTCGGGGGTGGCGACGGTGAGGGCGAGGACCATCTCGTCGAAGCGTCCGTACCCGGCGGAGGCCTGGCCGCTGGAACGGGCCGCGGCGAAGCCGCCGACGGACGCCCACTCGAAGGACTGGGGGAAGTGGCCGAGCGTCCAGCCCTTCTCGTTCAGCAGCGCCTCGACCCGGGGTCCGCGCAGGCCCGGCTGGAGCGTCGCGGTACGGGACACCTCGTCGACGGCCAGCAGCTGGTCGAGACGGCGCAGGTCGAGGGCGACGAACGGGCGCTTCGTCTCGGGAGTGAGGCCGCCGACGACGGAGGTGCCACCGCCGAAGGGGACGACGGGAAGGCCGTGGGCGGCGCAAGCGCGCAGCACGGCGAGCACCTCGTCGTGGTCGGCGGGGAGAACCACGGCGGCCGGGATGTCCTCGACCTCGCCGGCGCGGATGCGGAGCAGGTCGGGGGTGGACTTGCCGCGGGTGTGCCGGATCCGGCTCTCGGCGTCGTCGCGCAGCGCGTCCTCGGCCCCGAGCGCCGACCGCAGCGCGGTGCGCGCCTCGTCGGTCAGGACCGGGGCGGGGAGCTCGATCTCGTCCAGGGTCGACGGTCCGCTCTCCCGGGGGGTGACGCCGAGCAGGTCACGCAGCAGGCCGGTCACCGCGTCGGGCAGGGGGGCCGCCTTGGCCGGATCGCCCCAGCCGCTCCACAACATGTCCATTTCGAGATGTTCCTCTCGGTCTGATTCACGGACGGTGCTGCCGCTCGGCCCGTACTGGCATTACACTGTGACAGATGACGCCCATTCGTCACAACCACTCGGACGCAGATCCCGTGCTGGACGCCGCCCGCGACTGCGTGCTCGCCGTCGGCGTACGGCGCACGACCCTGACCGACGTCGCCCGGCGCGCGGGCGTGTCCCGGATGACGCTGTACCGGCGATGGCCCGATGTCCGCAGCCTCGTCGGCGACCTGATGACCCGTGAGTGGATCGCCGTCGCCGCCCAGGCCATGCCGGCCGCCGGCGACGGCCGCCCCGTGCGGTCGCGGATGGTGGACGGGCTCGTCGCGGGCGCCGCCGCGTTCCGCGCGCACCCGCTCTTCCGCAAGATCCTCGACGTGGATCCCGAGTTGCTGCTGCCTTACATCCTCGACCGCCGGGGCGCGAGCCAGGAGGCCTTCCTCGGGCTCCTCGTCACGGCGCTCGGCGAGGGGCACGCGGACGGGTCCGTGCGCCGTGCCCCCGCGGACCTGCAGGCGAGGTCCCTCCTGCTCGTCGTGCAGTCCTTCACGCTCTCGCTGCGCACCATGACCGACGAGAGCGAACCCGAACTGAGCGAAGCCGCCTTCCTCGACGAGCTGCGCACCCTGCTGGAGAGGACCCTCACCCCATGAACTCCCAGAGCAGCCCCTCCCTGCCCGGCTCCTCGCTCGACGCGGAGCGCCGGAGCCGTGAGCTCGCCGAACTCGCCGACGGCGCCGAGGTCGACGTCCTGGTCGTGGGACTCGGCGCCACGGGCGCGGGAACCGCGCTCGACGCGGCGACCCGCGGGCTCTCCGTCGCCGCGATCGACGCCCACGACCTCGCGTTCGGCACGTCCCGCTGGAGCTCCAAGCTGATCCACGGCGGGCTGCGCTACCTCGCGAGCGGACAGCTCGACGTCGCCCACGAGAGCGCCGTCGAACGCGGGATCCTGATGGAGCGGACCGCTCCCCACCTGGTCCGCGCCCAACCCTTCGTCCTCCCCCTCACCCCGCTCGTCAGCCGCGGGCAGGCGGCCCTCGCGCGCGCCGGGTTCCTCGCCGGCGACCTGCTGCGCGTCTCCGCCCGAACGGCGCGCACGACGCTGCCGGCCCCGCGCACGCTCTCCGCCGTCGAGACGCGCCACCTCGCCCCCGCCCTGCGCCCCACGGGACTGCGCGGCGGACTGCTCTCCTGGGACGGCCAGCTCACCGACGACGCCCGGCTGGTCACCGCGATCGCCCGCACGGCCGCCGCGCACGGCGCCCGTGTCCTCACCCGGACCCGCGCCCTCGAACTCACCGGCGACGGCGCCCGGGTACGCGACGAGACGACCGGCCAGGAGCTGCGCATCCGCGCACGCGTCGTCGTCAACGCGACCGGCGTGTGGGCGGGCGGCCTCGTCGAGGACGTACGGCTGCGGCCCTCCCGCGGAACCCATCTCGTGCTGCGCGACGTGGACCTCGGCCGGCTCTCCGCGGGCCTGCACATCCCGATCCCGGGCGAGACCAACCGATTCGTCCTCGTCCTCCCCCAGCATGACGGGCGGGTGTACGTCGGGCTCACCGACGAGCCCGTCGACGGCGACGTACCCGACGTGCCGGAGGTGCCGGAGACCGACATCGGCTTCCTTCTCGACGTCCTCGGCTCCGCCCTCGACGTCACCGTCCGACGCGCGCACGTGGTCGGCGCCTTCGCGGGTCTGCGGCCCCTCCTCGACACCCGCGGGGAGGGAGGCCGCACCGCCGACATCTCACGGAAGCACGCGGTGCTCACCTCACCCGACGGGATCGTCACGGTGGTCGGCGGCAAGCTCACCACGTACCGGCGCATGGCGCAGGACGCCGTCGACGCCGCCGTGGCCGCCCGAGGGCTCACCGCCGGCCCCTGCCGCACCGCCTCCACGCCGCTCGTCGGCGCGGCACGGCCGCGGACCCTCGCCCAGCTCGACGTGCCCGCGCGCCTCGTCCGCCGGTACGGCACCGAGGCGACGGCCGTGCACGAGCTCGGCGTCCAGAACCCGGAGCTCGCCCGGCCGGTCGTTCCCGACCATCCGGTCACCTGCGCCGAACTGCTCTGGGCCGTCCGTCACGAAGGGGCGCTGGACGCCTCCGACCTCCTCGACCGCCGCACCCGCATCGGGCTCGTCGCCAAGGACCGTGACACGGCTGAGGCGGCGGCGCTCGACGCGCTGGCCGGAACGGCCCGAACGGCCTGACGTCCGGGCGCCCGCGAAGCCCGGTGCTCCGCCCGGCGGGAAGTCTCCCGCCGGGCGGAGCGTGCACGGGCTGCCGGGCGGTCCGACGCCCACGCCGCCGACAGCCAGTGGTGCCATCTCTGCCTTGCCTGAGGGTAGGTGAATGAGAAGGCGCGACGCCGGTCGCGCGGGAAGGCCTCGAAGGGGGCATCCGGGCGGCCGCGCTGATCGGGCGGTTCACCGGCTGGCGGCACGGGATTACCGGTGCGCGGCCAGGCGTCCAGACATGGAGGCGTGTCGGGCCGGGGCCATGAGACCCGGGCCGACACCGATCCTGGCGGACGTGCCCGGCACCACGCAAGACGGTGCACCATGCTTTTTGAAGTGAAACCGTGAAGTAACTTATGAATCAGTGGTTATTAAGCGCTTCAGGTGCGGATTTCGTTGCCGTGCACCGGCCCTTGAAGACGGGCCGGTGCACGTCGGCTCAGGACGCCGGGTGGCTCGACACGACCTTTCCGCCGGTGTCGGCGGCGAGGTAGCCGACCGCGCTGTACTCGTTGATGAGGTAGAAGCGCAGGGTCGGGCGGTCGTCGTTGAAGGTCCAGCGGTCGACGATGACGTAGCGCATGTTCGGGTTGTCGACCTTCAGGTCCTTCTCCCCCTGCTTCATGAGCGCGGGGAGACCGTCCCAGGCCATGGCCGAGACGTCGAACGGCTGCTCGTCGGCGGCGTCCGCGGAGATGATTCCGCCGGGGCCGGTCCTCCGGGCCACGCCGTTGCGGTACTCGTATTCGTCGTAGGTCTTCGCGCCGGGCCGGGTCGGGATCTCGGCGAGGGCGTACTCCTCGTAGATCGTCAGCTCCTTCATCGTGGCCGAGCCACTGGCCTCACGGAGCGCCGCGATGACGGCGCGGACGTTCGCCGTCGTGAGAAGAGTGCCGCGGGGCGTGGGCGCGGTGTCGGTCTGCGTACCGCCGCCCTTCCCGGCGCCGGTGGCCGAGACACCGGCGCCCGGGGTCCGGCCCGCTGTCGTGGGAGTCGTGCCTCTCTTGCCCTCGGAACCCGTACCGCCGTCGGGGAGCAGATTCACGATGCCGACGGCGACCACGGCCGCCGCGAGGACGAGCGAGACGGCGAGCACGGCGGTACGGCGGTGGGTGGGGGGTGTGCGGGGCCCGGAGGGTGAAGCGGGCCGCGTGGGCGGCCCGAACCCGCCACCGAACCCGCCACCGAATCCGGCGGCCTGCGGGGAGGCGTGCGAGGGGACGGTGGGGGTGCCCCACGGCTGCGCGACTGGCTGCTGCTGCGGCTGCGCGTACGCGGGGTGGGGCTGCGACGTGGGACGCGGCTGGGGGTGGGGGTGGGGCTGCGGGTGCGGCGGGCCGAAGGGGCCGGGGGTCGCCTCCGCCGGTGCGCTCGTGCCGGAGTGCCCGGTCGCCGCCTCGGCCAGCAGCTGTTCCAGGCGCGCCGCGTCGGGACGCGACGCCGGGTCGCGTACCAGGAGTTGGGCGAGTACGGGAGCCAGCGCACCGGACCTCACCGGCGCCGGGATCGGGTCGTCGAGCACGGCGACGACCGTCGCGAGGCTGGTGGACCGGCGCAGCGGGTGGTGGCCCTCGGCGGCGACGTATAGGAGCATTCCGAGGGACCAGAGGTCGGAGGCCGGGTTGCCCTCCTCGCCACGCACCCGCTCGGGGGCGATGAACTCGGGCGAGCCGATCAGGTCGCCCGTGGCCGTGAGCCTCGACGTCGCCTCGCTGATCACGGCGATGCCGAAGTCGGTGAGGACGGCGCTGCCGTCGGGGCGGAGCAGCACGTTGGCGGGTTTGACGTCGCGGTGGTGGATGCCGGCGGAGTGCGCGGCGCGCAGGGCGGACAGAACCTGCCGCCCGAGCGTGACGACCTCGGGAACGGGCATGGGTCCCACGGCGAGTCGGTCGTACATCGAGCATCCCTCGACGAGCTCCATGACGATCCAGGGGTGCGAGCCGTCCTGGGGCTCGACGATGTGGTGGATCGTCACGACGTGGGGATTGGAGAGCCGCGCCAGCGCCCGTGCCTCGCGGACGGCGCGCTCTCGCATCTGGGCGGCGAGTCCGGGGTTCGCCTCCTCGATGGCGGGGTCGGGCGGACGTACCTCCTTGAGGGCAACATCGCGCTCCAAGGCGATGTCGCGTGCTCGCCAGACGGTGCCCATGCCGCCGCTGCCCAGTCGGGAGATCAGGTGGAAACGCCCGTCGACCAGGGGTCTTCGGTCCTCGCTCGCGCTCATGAGCGGTCATGGTATGCGGTGCCGGTGACAGGCGTACGTCGGCGGTCGCCGGCCGCCCGTGCACGCGGGTCAGCCCACGCCCCGGGGGCGGAACTGGACGCTGATGCGCGGCCCGACAGCGCGGCTCGTCTTGGGGACCGTGCTCCCAGGTGCGCTGGCACGAGCCGCCCATGACCACGAGATCGCCATGCCCGAGGGGGAGCCGGAGGGCGAGGTCGCGGGGGTCTCCGAGGGAGAGGATGGCGACCATGGTGTCGTGGGTGGCGGAGCGTCCCGTCCGGTCGCCGTGCCACGCGCCGCTGTCGCGGCCGTCGCGGTACAGGCAGAGACCGGCGGTCACGAAGGGGCTTCGAGGGGCGGTGCGGTTGAGAAGGTGGACCCCACCGAGCACTACCCAGGATCGCGGGGGACTCCTACCGGAGTTCATGGTCCGGTGCCTTCCAGGAAGTCGCGGCGGTTCCGCAGAGCTGTTCTCCCTGGCTGAAGCGCGGTTCCGGCAGGACACGCACGACGTCAGGAGAGCGGCCGTGTGCCACGGCGGTGGGGACCGGCCTAGGGTGGCCTCCGTGAGCCAAGGTGACGTTGTTCCGCTGGTCATGGACGAGGCAGCCGCGGATGCCTGCCACGCCTCGTGGGAATTCGACGACGCGCGCGCGTGGCTGGAGGAAGCCCGTCGGCGCCCGATGGAGCCGTTGGCGGCCGAGGTCTGGGTTACCGACCCTGCCTGTGAACTCGTGCTGCTGGTCAAGCACCGTGTTCGTGGATGGGTGCCGCCCGGTGGCAAGGTCGAGCCCGGCGAGGCGCCGCGCATGCCGGCCGAGGCATGGGCGGCGAGTTGCTCGGCCGCGGCCGTGATCCAGGACAGCCGGGGCTCGGACAGCGTGCGCTGGCCGACGCGCTGCATCGCCGCGGCGTTGTCCACGGAGAGGAGCCGGGCATCGGCGGGGAGCCGGTCGAGGATCGCGCGGGCCGTTGCGCCGGCCCCGCCGCACAGGTCCACCACTAGGCGGGCGTCGTCCAGTCCGGCCCGGCGGGCGAGGTCGCTGCTGGTGGTGTCGTACATCGACTTCGAGCCGACGCGCCCGAGTTGCTGGCGCAGTACCTGGCGGACCGGTATACGCCTCGCGCGGCCGCTGACCAGCGGAAACGGTCACGATTCGGCCTAGCTGCAGGCGGCTGGTCCGGGGATGGTCCGGAGCTTGGTCGGCACGGAGTGGGCCGCCGACCGATAGCCCGTAGCAGCGGCGAGCCGGAGCGGCCGCACGGTGACCGTCGGGGTGTGTCGGCCGGCGATGAGCAGCCCGAGCCGCGTGCCCCATACGATCGGCCGGCCCGCAATGGTGCGGCTGCAGTGCAGATGGACGGCGGGCTAGGAGACCTTGCAGTCGGCGCGATGTCATCCAGGGGGTGAGGGGTGCGATGACGTAGCTCCGCCGCCGCAGCCGCAGGAAGCTCGCAGGACGCCGGCGAGGAAAGGGCCGTAGATGCAGGGCGGCCTGGCCCTTCGGATGGCGCCATCCGAAGGGCCAGGCCCTGTGCGGACCTACCGCGACGGCCGACTGAAGAACGTGACCGGCCGTTCCCGCCGTACTCCGTCGACGACGACATCGACGGACTCGTCGTAGAAGGCCACCCGGTCCTTGATGATCCCTACGGAGGGCAGGGGGTCGGGGTAGCTCCACGCGATGTCAGGCCGCACGTCGGCGTCGCCGGCCCAGGACCAGTACTCGCTCGCCACGCCCTTGTACGGACAGCGGGTACGCCCGTCGGTACGGGTGAAGAGGTCGAGGCGGACGTCCTCCCGCGGCAGGTAGAAGCGCACCGGCAGGCCCGTTTCGAAGAGCAGAACCGGCGTGTGCGTGTCCGCGACGACCGTGCCCTCGATCTCGACCTGGACGTGTCGAGCGCTGGGCAGGGCGTCCACCCGCTTGTGCGGGTCGCGCGGGTGCACGAAAATCTCTTCCTCCTCCTCGTACCAGTGGTCGAGAACGTCGCGCCCGAACCATTCGAAGCTGATGTGGTGGGCCAGCTCCTCTCCGGGGTAAGTCCAGGCTGCCGCCCCGACGGTCCGGTCGGGGAGCACGAGGTCGTAAAAGACCGTCGCTCCCGCGTGACGCCGCCGGCCGGCAGGCCGCTCCGTCCGCCGCAGCAGGTCCGTCCGGACGTCCTCGGTCGGGAACGCGTAGAGGGGGACGGGGCGACCGGGCTCCCACACGAGAACCGGTCTACGGCTGTCCACGATCGTGAGCCCCCCTGCCGTCGCACGCACCCAGCGCTCGCTCGGCTCCCAGAAGACGCTGTCGGACTCGTCCTGGCGGCGTACGACGGGCACGGCTTCCGGGCCGGAATTCGGTGCGGTCATCGGTCTCTCCTCTCGCTCCGGTTCCTGCCTCCGGTCGCCCGGACCCCGTGTCGCGGTACCGGCGGCGGCCGGTGTGGTCCACGCTGCTCCGGATATCGGCGGATGGCAAACGACCCGCCGTTGCTCCCGCTGGCACCGTGAAATCGGTCCTCGGACCAGTGGCGGAAGCCATCGCGGTGCGCTGCTGCAAGCACACGAAAAGGTCGTCGCGGCGCTGAAGGAACTCGTCCGGTCGCTCAAGGTGGGCGATCCGATCGACCCCGATGCCTTCTTCGGTCCGATGATCCGCCCCGATCAGCAGCAGCGGGTGCGTGCCTACAACATCGAGCTCGGCATCGAGGAGGGCGCCCGTCTGGTCACGGGCGGTCCGCAGGTCCCTGAGGGGCTCGAGAAGGGCAATTACGTCACTCCCACCGTCTTCGACATGGACAACTCGATGCGCATCGCGCAGGAGGAGATCTTCGTCCCGGTCCTGGTAGTCATCCCCTGCGACGACGTAAGACGCCGTACGGATCGCCGACGACTCGCCGTACGGCCTGTCCGGCGGTGTCTGGTCCGCCGACGAGGGGCACGCCTTGGAGGTCGCCCGCCGCATCCGTACCGGCACCGTCACGGTCAACGGCTCTCCCGTCGCCTTCGACGGCCCCCTCGACGGCTTCAAGGTCAGCGGAAGCGGGCGCGAGTACGGCGTGGTGGGCCTCGCCACCTATACCGAGTACAAGACCATCCCCGTCTGACGAGCAGCCGAAGACCTGCTCGTCACGGCCTGGAACTCACGGTTGCAGCCGACGCTGGTGCGACACGGCACGCGCTACGGCCGGCTCCCCGAGCGCGTTCGCTTCGAGGACGTGACCGAGGAGGCGGAGGGTCCGCCCGGCGGGGCGACCGCCTCGTACGACCCCGAGGGTTCGTGGAAGAACTCATCGTGCCTCGCCTCGACCTGGCACCCCAGGGTGACCGACCCAGGTCCGCCGGGCAGGCTTCAGGTGGTCGTCGGCTTGCCTGGCCTGTCCCGTCCTGCGGCGCCGGCTGTCGGCCGGGTCAGCTCCCGGCTGCGACCGGTGCCGTCTTCTTGCGCGCGGTAGGCCGCGGCCTTGATCTTGTTGCCGCAGGACTCCATGCCGCACCACTGCCGCCGTTCCCCACGGGAGCGGTCGACGTAGACGCGCGTGCACTCGGGGTTGCCGCACTCCTTGAGGAATGGGACTTCCGGGGCCGCCGAGCAGATCGACGGCCTGTCGGGCGACGGTCGCCAGTGCCTGCGAGGGTGTCGCGTCGGTGTGCCGGCCCGCCGGTGTGAGTTCTGGAGTCGCCGGGACCTGGCGCGGCGGCGTTGAGCACCGCGAGCGCCTGGCGGTCGAAGTCCTCACCGAGGCGGACGCCGGTGACGAGTCGGTACACGGCCTCGCGCACCGTGATCGCCTCCCGGACATCAGCTGGTCGAGCAGCAGTTGCGGGGCCGGTTCTGAGTACAGGACGCCCGGCGAGGTGGCCCGCGTGGTCGTTCGCGGTGCCGTGCATCCCGCCACGGCCGTTCGGCTCCTTGAGATGCATAGCTGACTGATGGCGCGGCGCTCAAGTCGGTCGGCAAAGTGCCCCTGGCGCCGGGTCGTTGAGCGTGCGCGCTGGAAGTGAGGTGGTCGGCTGCGTTACGGAAGCCGAGATCCCTCACGGCCGGTGACGTAGGGAATTCACGAGGTAGTAATTAGGTGAATCCCATACTGAATTGCCGTCAACAGGCTCGATCCGCATATCTCGATTCGGTAACGAGATTCCCGGAAAAGCCTGGACCTTTCTCGCCGACATCGTCAACTGGCTTTTTGTGTGCAGAGATTGAGTGTTCATCAGATCAGCCCTGGAGGTAACGGACTGATATCTCGACCGCCGTTCCCGTTTGCCCGAATTCTCCACCGTGCGTGTCTGGCAGGCTTCCGCCACCCACTCCTCCGACCAAGGATTTGAGGTGCGCATGACTAGGCATCGCAGGAAGCGTGAACACAGACGCAAGCCCAGGGGGTTGATGCTCGCCACCGTCGCCGTGGCGTCAGCGGCGGCGATCGCGGCAGGTGTCGCCTACGCCGGCATAGGGGGTGACGCTCAGGCGGGTATGCCCGCAGCGGGCATACCCGCGCAGGCCGGATCCGCGACGGCACCCCTCGCGCCGGCCGCCGTGCCGGCCAGGGACGAAGAGCCGGAGCCCATCATCGGGAATCCCGCCAACGACAGCCGGCGGGGCATGGTCTACGACGGGCTCAAGGCGGCCGCCAAGGGGGACCGTTGTGCGGGCGTCTACCGCACCGACGCCGGACTGTGCACCCATGGCCCCGACGCTCCGCCCAAGGGCGTGGACATCAAAGCGGACGTGGCTCCCGCCGTGAGAGCCAAGGCGCCCGAGGCCGCACGCCCGCAGGACGCGCCTGCCGCCGACGCCACCCGTGCCGGGACCGCGGCTGCCGCGGCCCCGGAGCCGGCCGCGACGTCCGGAAAGCAGGCCGTCGCCGCGGGTCCCGCGGGGCAGACCGTCCAGTGCGACGGTGACGGCAGCACCGGCAATCGTGTGCAGGTCGTGTACGTGCACGGCTCCGACCGTGACCGGTACGCCGAATACGTCGCCTCGTTCCGCAAGTGGGCGGCTGACGCCGACCTCATCTACGCGACCAGCGCCAAGGAAACCGGCGGTGTGCGGCACATACGCTATGTGACCGCAGCCGACTGCACGCCGACCGTGCTCAACATCGAGCTTCCGGCCTCCGCACTCGCCGAGTTCAGCGCCACCAACAGGGCGCTCGCCGACAAGGGCCTCGACCGGCGCGACCGCAAGTACATGATCTTCGCGGACACCAAGGTCTACTGCGGCATCGGCACATTCGCCGGTGACGAGCGACCGGGCCAGAACAACCAGAGCAACTTCGGCCCCTCCTACGGCCGCACCGACGCCGGCTGCTGGGGCGGCCACACTGCGGCGCACGAACTGGGTCACAACCTCGGCGCGGTCAACAACAGCGCGCCCAACACCAGCCGCGGCGCCCACTGCACGGACGAGTACGACGTCATGTGCTACTCGGACACCCCGTACTACCCCCAGATGCGGTACGTGTGCTCCAACCAGGCGGCCGAGAACATCCTGGACTGCAACCACGACGACTACTTCCACACCAACCCCAGGGCCGGCAGCTATCTGGCCACGCACTGGAACACCGCCGACAACCAGTTCCTGATGCGGTCCGCGGGCGGCGCAGGCCCCACGCCGAACCCCAGCCCGACGCCTACCCCCACCCGCACCCCCACGCCAACCCCGACGCCCACCAGGCAGCCCACCGGAGGACCGGACGCGACCGTCGGTCAGATCCAGTCCACGGCCGCCGTCGTGAGCTGGCCCGCGGTCGACGGCGCCGCCTGGTACCAGGTCCTGCTGAACGGCAGGCACCTGACCTGGGTGCAGTCGCAGACTCTGCGCATCTACAACCTCCAGCCCGGCACCGAGTACAAGGTCGCAGTCTCCGTCCGTGACCGGTCCGGTCGTGACAGCGGTGCCGGACGGACGACCACCTTCCGGACGGCCGGAGCGGGCGGTGGCACGACCACCCCCGGAAGCCGCTACACCCTCGGCAACGCGGGTACCGGCATGGCCGCCGAGGTCTGGGGCGGGCGCTCCGCCGACGGCACGGTGCTCGTCGGGGCGCGGGCCACCGGCTACGCCCAGCAGCAGTGGCTGTTCGACGACGCGGGCAGCGGACTGGTCCGCATCCGCTCCGCCGTCTCCGGCAAGTGCCTGCAGACGGGCGGAGCTCCGACCCAGGGCATGTGGATCGCCCAGCAGGCGTGCGGCAACGCCGCCAC
Organism: Streptomyces sp. NPDC026092; assembly: GCF_040638605.1. Lineage (NCBI taxonomy): Bacteria > Bacillati > Actinomycetota > Actinomycetes > Kitasatosporales > Streptomycetaceae > Streptomyces > Streptomyces sp. NPDC026092. Next base: position 152,684 of record NZ_JBEZYN010000008.1, on the reverse strand, counting down.
ACAGAGGTGGAAGCTGTCCAGCCGCAACGGAGCGGTCACCGTCACCGACCCGAGCGGCGGCTACGCCCTGACGGTGAGCAACCGCCCGTACTACGGGAGCTGGCTGCTCGACATGGAGCGCACCAACGGCGCTGCCACACAGGCATGGTCGGTCCAGAAGGTCTCCTGACCTCGGCCTGAACCCCGACGGCGACCTCCGGGTTCGCCCCGGCGCCGGTGGGCGGCCCCCGCGGCCTCCACCGGCGCCACCGCACCGCACCGCACTCACGCACCAGGAGCACCGCAACGATGCGTACACACCGTCTCTTCCGCGTAGGCACGGGCCTCGGCCTCCTGCTGATGCTCACGCTCTTCGCCCAGGTCCTGGCGCTGCCGACCACGGCGCAGGCCCACGGCGACACCATCGAGGTGGTGGTGACCGGCCAGCGAGACGGTCATGTCACGACCGAGATCACCTGGGAGAACGACGGGGACGCCGTCGACGAGGCCGTCGCCGCCATGGTGAACGCGACCAGCCCCGACGGATCTCGTTCCATGGGCCCGTGGCCGCTGGTCCGCGACCCGGGCTCGCGTACGGGCTGGAGCACCGCCGAGGTCCTCACCCCCGGCACGTGGAAGGTCACCGTCGACGTGGGCTTCCCCGCCCTCGGCCACGGGGAAGGGGAGATCTCGGTCCCCGTGGTCGACCCGTCACCGCCCGGCCTCCGCCCCACCCCCACCACGCCCGCTCCGGCCCCCACGACAGCTGCCGCTCCGGTCCCGTCCGCGTCGGCGCCCACGCCGTCCTCTCCCTCCGCGAGCCCGGCAGGCGAACGGGTTGGCCGTACGATCGAGTGGACCGTGGCCGGTCTGGCCGGGTTCGCACTCGTCGGCGCCGCGGTCGGCCTGCTCGTAAGACGGGCCCGCGCCCGCAGGCGTTGATCCGCCTCTTGAAGATCACGTACAGGCTCGTGCCCCACGGCCATCTGCAGGATGGGCAATGGGTACCCGCCCGCCCAGGGGGAGATCTTCTTCAACCCCGGCGGCGCGCGCCTCCGAGGCGGCTGTCGCGGGATCGGTTCGGCCACCGGATCGGGGGCACTTCTTACAGCCGGTCGTTCCTGACCGGACGGAGGACAGGCGCGCCGCGACCTCGTTCCCGCAGGAACAGCGGCAGCGCCAACGGCCCGTGGTACGGCCGGGATACGGCACGAGTGGCTCGTATCCGCAGGCCCGCATTTCGGCGGCTGCGGCCTCCGCGTCGATGAGGACCAAGGCACGGGGTCGGCATCCCACTCGGGGCCTGTACGGTTCCTCCGCGCTCCGTGTTTCCTCGTCGACCATGGCCCAGACCTCGGCCGCCGTGATGCGGGCTGCGGAGCAGGTCTGCCCGCGAGGATGCCACCCAGACTCGGTGACGTCTCGCGTCCAAAGCCGCTACAACGGCACGGCCACGGCTTGTCCCGACGCCCGGCGTACGGTTCGAGCGGTTCCAGGCCGGCGGCGCGCATGAGTGCCTCGGCTTCGTCCGCGGGCCAACGGCGTCGGCCACCTGGGGAGGGGGAGCAGTACGGGCAGGCCCGGAGGCCGCGCCTGAGGTTGCTCAACCTGATCTCGACGTCTCGGCCGCACGCGAGGTGGCGGCAGTGCCACAGCCCGCTCGGTCCCGGGTAGGACTCCAGCGGCTCCAGGTCGAAGCCCTTCGCCTCAGCTGCGGCCCGGTCGCCGTCCGTGCGGGGCAGTTCGCGGCGACGCGACCATGCCGGGCTGATGCCCCGCCCGGCGTTCTTGCGCCCGCATGGGCCGCAGCCTCCTTGTCCGCCCTTGACCGACCCATGGGTGGGCGTCCCGATCGTGCCGCAGGCTGTGCAGCGGCACCGCCAGGGGATGTCGGTACCGGGATAGGGCTCCAGGGGTTCCAGACCCGCCGACCTCATGAGCGCGGCGGCCTGGTCGGGATCGACCGGCGCGTTCGGCGCGCACCATCGGCACGGTCCCCCTCCGCGCCTGATGTACGAGTAGCGCGGCCTGACCTCCCGACCGCACGGCACGTGCCGACAGCGCCAAGGGGGTGTCGCCCCGGGATACGGCTCCAGCGGTTCCAGGCCGGCCGAGCGCATCAACGCCACCGCCTCCTCAGGAGGAATCGGCGCCGTGCCTGAGCAGTACCGGCAGCCGCCCTGCCGGCCCGCAGCGATGTTGCCCAGCCGCGGTGTCACTTCTCGCCCGCACGCCTCATGGCGGCAGCGCCAGGGCTTAGACGTCATCTCAATTGGCTCGGTAGGCTGCGGGCCGTGGCGGGGATCGTTGAGCGGCTGGTTCCGGATGAGTTGTGGGAGCTGTTTCAGCGGGTGGTGCCCGATGCACCCTCGCGGCCCCAGGGTGGTGGCCGGCGTCGGCATGGCGATCGTGAGGTGCTGGCCGCGATCGTTTTCGTGGCGACTTCCGGGTGCACGTGGCAGCAGCTGCCCGCCGCATCGTTTGGGCCGTCCGGGGCCACGGCCCACCGCCGGTTTGCCGAGTGGTCGAAGGCCAGAGTCTGGGCCAAGTTGCACCGCCTGGTCCTCGACGAGCTCGGCGCCCGAGGCGATCTGGACTGGTCGAGGTGTGCGATCGACTCGGTGAACATGCGGGCGATGAAAAGGGGGAGCTGACGGGTCCGAATCCTGTCGATCGGGGCAAGTACGGGTCGAAGATCCATCTGATCACTGAGCGGACCGGTCTGCCTATCTCCGTCGGGATCTCCGGCGCCAACCTCCACGACAGTCAGGCCCTGATCCCGCTGGTGAAAGGCATACCCCCGATCCGTTCACGCCGCGGCCGGCGCCGGCGCAAGCCCGGCAAGTTTCACGCCGACAAGGGCTACGACTATCGCCACCTGCGGAAATGGCTATCCGGCCGAGGCATCCGCCACCGCATCGCCCGTAAAGGCATCGAGAGTTCCCAGCGACTCGGACGACACCGATGGACCATCGAGCGAACCATGTCCTGGCTCGCCGGCTGCCGACGACTCCACCGACGCTACGAACGTAAGGCCGAGCACTTCCTCGCCTTCACCAGCATCGCCTGCACCCTGATTTGCTACCGCAGACTCAACTCGCGAAATGAGGTGACTCCTGCCGTAAGGGTTGTCTTGTGACTCCGACGGCCTTGGCTTCGACTGTGACCGGAAAGCTTGGTCAGGCGTCGCTGGGACCGGGAGCCCAGCCGTTGTGCTGGGCCCAGGCGTCAGCGCGTCGGATGATGTCCCATACGAAGGCATCTTTTGCTTGGACGTAGCCGAGACGGTCGTTGCAGAATCTGGCTGCGCAGTGCTTCTTGGCTGCCGCGTACTCGTTCGCGGCAGCCGTGTGGCACCGGAGGTAGTCGCGAAACAGTAGTGGGAACTGCTGTGAGAAGCTGCCCGTTTGCCGCACGTGCACGTGGGTCCGGCGCTGACCTGGAGGTTCCCGGAAGTATCGTTTGGTCCGTTCGGGATTGTCCGCCCGGTACACGAGCCCCATCTCTGTCAGCGGGCGCAGAAATACATCCGTCGCTTCCAACGATGCCACTGAGATCTGGATGTCAATCACCGGCTTGGCCGCCAGTCCTGGCACCGAGGTGGACCCGATGTGGTCGATACGAGCCACAGCATCACCGAGGGCGACACGCAGGGACGTGCCCCACTTGGCGAACATGGCTGGCCACGCAGGGTCGTAAGGCATGATCTCGACTGGCTCTCCCATGCTGAGAAGTGTTGCAGGGCTTGCCGTAATCGTGATGTGCGGCTGCCGACGTCTGCACCGCCGCTACGAGCACAAGGCCGAGCGCTTCCGGGCCTCCGCCGGCATCGCAGCCGTTCTCATCTGCAATCGCAAGCTGGTGGCCTGACGGGCAGCGCCCGGAAATGGGACGATCCACAGCGTGATCGGATGGATGTGTCACACCCCGCGCTGGGCGGTCATTTCGGTCTGGGTGATCGCGGCCGTGCTGCTCTTCGTCGGCGCTTCCGCGCATGTAGCCGACCTTCTCAGCCACGGTCTGCACCCCTACGCTTGGGCACCGAGCTGGCTCAACCTCTACTGGTCGTCGCTGGCGCTCTTCGACACGCTTGCCGCTGTGTTCCTGATCAGGGGTGAGCGTCTAGGAACCGACCTCGCCTGCGCCATCATGGCGACCGATCTCGCCGCCAACTGGTACGCGGTCTACGGCATCCAACACAGCAGCTTCGCCGTCCAGCCTGGCCTTCAACGACTGACCGTCTTCGCCGCACTCATCCTAGGAACGGCACCGTTCATCCGGCGACACCTCACCAAATGAGACGGCGTCTTAGATGTTGTCGTGGTGGACGGCCGCGATAGCGATGGCCGCCGCTTCCAGTCGCCGGTTCGCGACGGTGCACTCACGGGTCTTCTCGGCGAGACCAGCCCAGGCGACACCTCATGAGACAGATTCAAGCTGCCCCAAGACGAGGTGGGTGTTGTAGTGGGGCCACTGCGTCTGTCTGCCGATTCGAAGGCCTGTCGGAGCTGGTCAACGTCGCGAGCTGCGGCCAGGACGCGGGCACAGGGGAGTGGCGCGTGTCCGCGGGCGGGACCTCGCCGACGGGGGATGCGGCGAGGTCCCACTCCGAACGGCACCTCCGCAGTCGGCACCGGTTCGCAGTATCCGTGAATTGCAAAAGTCTGCAATTTCATAGATGCTGTGATTGCTGTGTCCGCAGGTAGCCGCGGGCACAGCGCCAGCCGTTTGCCCCGCCCGGGGTGGTGAGAAGGGTGCGAGCCCGTGCCGGTTCCGCTGTATCAGGCCAAGGCCGAGTTCTTCCGCATGCTCGGGCACCCCGTGCGGATAAGGGTGCTGGAGCTGCTGCAGGACGGGCCGATGCCGGTGCGGGGCCTGCTGGCCGCGATCGAGATCGAGCCGTCCGCCCTGTCCCAGCAGCTCGCGGTCCTGCGCCGATCGGGGATCGTCACCTCGACCCGTGACGGCTCGACCGTGGTCTACGAGCTCGCGGGCGGGGACGTCACCCAGCTGATGCGGGCGGCCCGGCGGATCCTGACCGAGGTCCTGGCAGGTCAGAGCGAGTTGCTGGAGGAACTGCGGGAGTCCGAGGTACCGGCGCCGTGACCGTGAATACTGCGCTGACGACCGTGCTGGGCCGGGTCCGTGCCGTGCTGCCTGCCCGGGCTGACTACACGGTCATGGGCCGCAGCCCCCGCCGCGATCTCCTGGCCGGACTCACCGTGGCGATCGTGGCTTTGCCGCTCGCCCTCGGGTTCGGGGTGTCCTCGGGCCTGGGCGCGGAGGCGGGGCTGGCCACCGCGGTGGTGGCCGGTGCGCTCGCCGCGCTGTTCGGCGGGTCGAATCTCCAGGTGTCCGGCCCGACCGGTGCGATGACCGTGGTCCTGGTGCCGATCGTCGCCCAGTACGGGACCGGCGGCGTACTCACCGTTGGTCTGATGGCCGGTGTCCTGCTGATCGGTCTCGCGTTGCTGCGGGCCGGGCAGTACATGCGGTACGTGCCGGCACCGGTGGTGGAGGGCTTCACCCTCGGGATCGCGTGCGTGATCGGCCTCCAGCAGATACCCAACGCGCTGGGCGTCGACAAGCCCGAGGGCGAGAAGGTCCTTGTCGTGGCCTGGCGGGCAATCGTCGACTTCGTGGCCTTTCCGAACTGGACCGCTTTCGGCCTCGCGGCCGGGGTCGCGGCCGTCATGCTGGCCGGATCCCGGTGGAAGCCGACCGTTCCCTTCTCCATCGTCGCGGTGATCACCGTGACCGTCATCACGCAGGTCTTTCATCTCGACGCGGCGGCCCCGATCGGAAACCTTCCCTCGGGGCTTCCCACGCCTTCCCTCGCGTTCCTGGACGCTGCGGCGTTCGGCTCGCTGCTGGCTCCGGCGGTTGCGGTCGCGGCGCTCGCCGCGCTGGAGTCTTTGCTGTCGGCGACCGTGGCGGACGGGATGACGGTGGGGCAGCAGCACGACCCGGACAAGGAGCTCTTCGGGCAGGGCATCGCCAACCTGGCGGCCCCGCTGTTCGGCGGCGTCCCCGCCACTGCCGCGATCGCGCGGACCGCCGTCAACGTCCGCACCGGCGCCTCCTCCCGCCTTGCCGCACTCACCCACGCCGCGGTGCTCGCGTTGATCGTGTTCGCCGCAGCCCCCCTCGTCTCGAAGATCCCCCTCGCCGCCCTGGCCGGGGTGCTGCTGGCGACCGCGATCCGGATGGTGGAAGTCGGCTCGTTGCGCGCGATGACGAAGGCGACCCGCTCCGACGCGGCCGTCCTCGTCCTGACCGCCGCCGCCACCCTGGTCCTCGACCTCGTCTACGCCGTCATCATCGGCCTGGTCGTCGCGGGAGCCCTCGCCTTGAAGGCGGTGGCGAGCCAGGCCCGGATGGAGCAGGTCGACTTCCGCCCGGACGTGCCCGGCGAGCACAGCGACGAGGAACATGCCCTGCTGGCTGAGCACATCGTCGCCTACCGCATCGACGGGCCCCTCTTCTTCGCCGGAGCCCACCGCTTCCTCCTCGAACTCTCCGAGGTCGCCGACGTGAAGGTGGTGATCCTGCGCATGGCGAGGGTGACGACCCTGGACGCCACCGGCGCCCTCGTCCTCAAGGACGCTGTCGAGAAGCTGAACCGGCGCGGTATCGCCGTGATGACCTCCGGCATCCGGCCCGGCCAGCGCCAGGCCCTGGACGCGGTGGGCGCCCTGGACCTGCTGCGCCTTGAGGGCCGTGAGTACGCCACCACCCCGGAGGCGATCGCCGGCGCCCGCAAGTACCTGGAGCAGGCGGGCCTGCTGCCGCTCAAGCACCGACCGCACCGCATCCGGAAGGCTCCCCGATGACCGTCCACGCCGACCGCCGCATGATCGAGGTATCCGGCACCGAGGCCCTGTGGCTCCTCGAAGGCTCCAGCCAGGGCCGGCTCGTCTACGTCCAGCGGCAGCTGGCCGTCGTCCGCCCGGCCGCCCATGTAATGGAGTACGGACGCCTGGTCGTCCGCTCGCCCGTGCAGGCGGCCACCATTCCCGGGCGTGCGCTGCTGACCTACCAGGTCGACGAGATCCGCAGCCCGGCCGGTACCGGATGGACGGTGACCGCTCACGGTCCGGCGGACGTCATCGCCGACCCCGACGAGGCCGCCCACTACCGGCGCACCCTGCCCGGCTGGGCGCACGGCCCGCACGACACCCTGCTGCGGCTGCACCCGCAGCAGGTGTCCGGGTTCCGTCTGGCCCGCACGGTTTCGGGGGCGGGCCGGTGAGCGTCCAGGTCGAGACGATGCCCTACCGGCACGTGCTCACCGTGCCGGCCATGGGTTCGGCCGTCCGCATCGCCCGCGAGACCACCGAGCTCGTGCTGGTCGAGTGCGGGGTGGGCCTTCGCCATCCGAGTGTCGGGCCGACTCTGCTGATCGTGGCCGAGCTGGTCACCAACGCCGTGCGCCACGCCGCCGTCCTGTCTCCGACGATCACGGTCACCTACGCGCACGGGCCGGGTTCGTTCGCGTTCGCCGTCCACGACCGCCACCCCTACCAGCCCGCCCTGTTCGGCGCGCTTGCCACCGCCCCGGGCAGCGGCCTGGCCACCGTGGCCGAAATGACAATGGAGCTCGACGGCACCGCCGTCGTACGGGCGGACGCGGACGGACGCGGCAAGGCCATCTGGATCACCCTCCCCCTGTGAAGCCGAGGACATGACGATGACGATCGAATGGCGCTACACCACCCGCCAGGACCTGGGCGTGCTGTCCCTGGCCGGGTATCTCGGCGCGGACGCCACCGACCGGTTCACCGGCGCGATCGGCTGGACCCTCGCCCGGGGCACCGGCCCGGTCATCCTCGACCTGACCGGCCTGCTGGGCTGGTCGGTCGGCGGACAGATCGCGGTCGCCCAAGCCGCCCGCCGCCTCGCCCGCCACGGCCGCCGCCTGGAGCTCGCCGCGATACCCGCGGACGGCTCCCTCGTCCCGGACGCTACCTGCCCGCCCGTCCCGGTCCACTGCGACCTCGCCGCCGCGCTCGCCGCCCACGGCGTCCACGGCACGGACAGGCAATGGACCACCGATGAAGGGCCTTCCTCGCGGCACCCGGAAGAACCCGCCCTCACCTGAGACCAGCACCACCATCTACGAGCACGACGAAGGACACCGGCACCATGAGCGACACCATCTTCAAGGACTCCAACGGCGCCGTGCTGCAGGACGGGGACTCAGTCACCCTGATCAAGGACCTGAAGGTCAAGGGCACCTCCGAGACCCTCAAGCGCGGAACCCTGCTCAAGAACATCCGCCTCACCTCCCGCCCCGGCGAGGTCGAGTGCAACACGAAGAAGGTCAAGGGCCTGGTCCTGAAAACCGAGTTCCTCAAGAAAGCCTGACCAGCGAAAGACCCGCTGGGGGCGGTCCGAACGTCACGTAGGCCGCCCACCGGTTCCCACGAGTTGCAGGGATCTGCAATTGTAGAGGTCGCAAGGGTTGAAGAGGGGTGGACGGATGCCCCAGCGAAGGAACGGATCCGGGTGGATGAGATGGGCAATCACGGCAGAGGTACCCAGGTGAGCACACCGCTGTACCAGTTGAAGGCGGAGTTCTTCAAAACGCTGGGGCATCCGGTCCGCATCCGCGTCCTGGAACTCCTGTCCGTACGCGAGCACGCGGTCGCCGAGATGCTGCCCCAGGTCGGGGTCGAGGCCGCGAGCCTCTCCCAGCAGCTCGCCGTCCTACGCAAGGCCAACCTCGTGGTCACCCGCCGCGAGGGCTCCAACGTGTACTACAGCCTCACCCACCCCCAGATCGCCGAACTCCTGCGGGTCGCCCGCGGCATCCTCTCCGGCGTCCTCCAGGGCCAGGCCGAGCTCCTGGAAGACCTCCGCGGGACCAGCCACGCCTAGCCGGCACACCACGGCGCAGACCGCCCCGGTCCGCGCCCCCTTAAACGGCGGCCGTCTTCCGTTAGTGCGGGTTCAACGCGCTTCTGACACCGGAAGGCGGCCGCTTCCTCATTCCCCCTACGATCGCGCGCGGGGTGGTATGAGCGTCAGCCCCGCTGCCCAGGCGTCAGGGCCGAGGAGCCCGTTCAGCGCATCAGCAGTCAGAACCGCAGGTTCGCCCACTGGCTTTGTTCACGAGAACCGGTTCTCGTGAACAAAGCCACCCACGACTCACGCCGCTGGCCGAGCGGCCGATGAGCTCTGGAGCTCGGCCCCACGGAGCGGCACGGAGTCCGCGCAGGATTCCGAAGCTCGATCGCCGGTTGCCAGAAAGTCATATTCGGCGCGGTACGGCTCCGTCCTGCCATCGGTAGAGGTCGCGCAGCAGGGAAATCTCGGCGCCGTGATGGATCAGCTCTCTGTTGACATGCAGGACCCTGTTCTCCATGGGAAACCGCTCGGGACCCACCGTGGGCGGATGCTCCAGGTCAGCGTCCGAGAGCTCGCGGACCCCCGCGTTCCATCTCCCATACATCTCATCGAGCTGCTTCAGCGCCTCGTCAGCGGTCCCCGCGTAGGCGAATGTCTCGGAGTCGACGTCCTGGCCGCCGAAGTGCCATCCGACCCGATAGCCCAAGCACGAGACGATGATGTGGGCCAGCCGCCAGGCAATCGTGGTCACCGGCGCCGGCACCGGGGCAGGGGACGCGAAGTCCATCGTCCATTCCCCTGAACCTGCCGACATCGGTGCGGCCGACGTGCCACGGGGGCGGATGCTCCAGCAGCCGCGCACCGGCTCCCAGAAGTACTCCTCATCGGTAAGACCGTCCAGCCGGGGACGCAGGTTCTTGTGCCAGTACCAGTCCAGCTGGTCCGCGAGCCGCTCGCTTCTTGTCATGTCCGCACACTACGTACAACGGAAACCTGGCTGCGACCCTTGCGGACGCCGTCGCCGGCCGGCCGTGGGCCGCGAGAGCGTACGGCACCGGGCGATGACGCCGGGGGCTGATGTGCCCTTCGGGCCGCGCCGCCGCGAGCGACTGTTTGACATTGACAACCCGGCTGGCTGGGTTGGGTTCAATGACCCAAATGTGACAGCCTCAACCAATGACATGACGGCTGATCAAGACCGCAGACCTGCCCGGCTCCTGACCGCCACCGTACCCCCAGGCCGACTGCGGTGCGGCGGCTCGGCCAAGCCTGCCCGGGACAGGGCATCACAGCGCCCCTGCGCCTGCCATGTCCTGCCTGCCGGGACCTCACTTCTGGGCGTGCTGGCCCAGGTAGAACAGAAGCCAGATGAACCCGGCGAACACGTGGGTGCCGAAGATGTAGAAGAAGGCTCGCATGGCGACACCCTTCTCCTTCCACTTCTCCTGGTCCGCTGCCGTGTCCCTCTCGGGTGGGTTCTCGGTCATGACGCGTCTTCCTTCCTGGTGTTCGGCTCGTGGAGCGGGCGGGGGCATGGACGGACGAGGATCTGCATGCCGTGCGCACCGGCGTGCTCGATGACGGCCGCGACCTCTCTGGCCTCGACCGTACGGACATCCGGCTCGGTGCCGGCACCGAGGTAGGTGATCTCGTACAGCACCAGGGAGCGTTCGGTGCGCTCGCGTGCTGCCCGTACCGAGCCCGGCGCCAGCGGCAGCGTCCACGTGTGCTTGCGCACCTGTGTCGTTGCCGGGCGCCTGCTGGGATGGCGGGCCATCACCGATGCCTGGGAGGAACCGAGGGTGTCAGCCGGTTCACCGGCTGTCCCCTTCAGCGGCCACGCCGTGATCGTGGGCCACCCGTAGCGCGTCCTCCAGTTCCTCCGCGGCCTGTGCCTCCTCGAAGGCATCGTCAGCTTCCCGCGCAGCCTGGAGGCGAGCCCGTGCCATGCGGACCCGTTCCAGCGCCGCTTCCTCGAACCCGGCCACACCGCGACCCCCGTCCACCGAATCCAGAACTAGTAAATTGCATAACTCTGCAAGTCTAGCTGCTGCGGGTCCGCCGACGGCATTCACGATCGGCGGGGGTCAGCGGATCCGGTGGACCCGCTGGCTGGTCAGTTCGTACCGTACCCCGACCACTGCCAGCGTGCCCGCCGTGACCCTGGGTGCAAGTGTCGGCTCGGATGCCAGGCGGGAACGGACCAATCTCACGTGCGCGGTGATGGCCGCATCCACCCGAGCCGCACCGCGCACGGCGGGGTCGATCGCCGGACGGATCTGGTCCGCCAGGTACTGCATATGGCCGGGCAACACCTCCCCGGCCTGAGCGTCATGGACCACGGCCGTGACGGCGCCGCACGACTGATGCCCCAGGACAACGACGAGTGGGATGTCTAAGACTGCCGGTCAGGCGTTGGCCTGCACCATGTCCACCTCTGCGCTGCTGTCGCTCAAGGCGGCGAGGTAGCGCTCGGCGTCCAGGGCCGCAGCGCAACCGGAACCGGCAGCGGTGATGGCCTGGCGGTAGGCGTGGTCGACGACGTCGCCGGCGGCGAAGACGCCAGGAATGTTCGTACGGGTCGAGGGGGAGGCGACCGTGATGTAGCCCTCGTCGTCGAGGTCGACCTGGCCGGTGAACAGCTCGGTGCGGGGGTCATGTCCGATCGCGATGAACAGGCCGGTGACGTCCAGGTCGCGGAGCTTGCCGGTGAAGGTGTCGCGCAGGACGACGCCTGAGAGCATGCCGCCAGTCTCCTTGATCTCGGCGATTTCGCTGTCGAAGGCGAAGGAGATCTTGTCGTCGGTGAACGCCCGGTTCTGCATGACCTTGGAGGCGCGCAGGGCGGAGCGGCGGTGGACGACGGTGACCGAGCGGGCGAAGCGGGTGAGGAAGGTGGCTTCCTCCATGGCGGTGTCGCCGCCGCCGACCACGACGATGTCCCGGTCGCGGAAGAAGAACCCGTCGCAGGTGGCGCACCAGGACACGCCGCGGCCGGAGAGCTCTTCCTCCTTGGCAAGACCGAGCTTTCGGTAGCCGGATCCGGTCGCGATGATCACCGTCTTCGCGCGGTGGACGGTGCCCTCGGAGTCGGTCAGGAGCTTGATGTCGCCGGTGAGGTCGACGGAGACGATGTCGTCGTCGATCATCTCGGCGCCGAAACGCTCGGCCTGGGCCCGCATGTTCGCCATCAGGTCCGGGCCGTCGACACCGTCGGGGAAGCCGGGGAAGTTCTCGACCTCGGTCGTGGTGGTCAGGGAGCCACCGACGAAGATCGAGCTGCCGAACAGCAGCGGCCTCAGCTGGGCGCGGGCGGTGTAGAGGGCGGCGGTGTATCCGGCGGGGCCGGAACCGATGATGACGACGTCGCGTATGCCGTCGGCGGGGATCGTGTCGGTCACCTGGGTCACGCCTTCGCCTTGGCGTCGATCTCAGCGATCAGGCCCTCGATAAGGCCCTTGATCTCGTCGCGGATGGGGCGGACGGCCTCGACGCCCTGGCCGGCCGGGTCCTCGAGCTGCCAGTCGAGGTAGGTCTTGCCGGGGAAGTACGGGCAGGCGTCCCCGCAGCCCATGGTGATGATGTAGTCCGACGCCTGGGCGGCCTCGGGGGTGAGGACCTTCGGGGTCTGGTCAGAGATGTCGATGCCCAGCTCGGCCATCGCGGCCACCGCAGAGGGATTGATCTGGTCGCCGGGCATCGAGCCGGCGGAGCGGACCTCGACGAGGTCGCCGGCGAGGTGGCGCAAGAAGCCTGCGGCCATCTGGGAGCGGCCGGCGTTGTGGATGCAGACGAAGAGAACGGACGCGAGCGGGTTCGCGGACATCGGCTTTTCCTTCATGGCAGGCACGACTACGGCATGCCACAGATCTGCGGCATGGTTCAGCCCGGACTGGTGTCAGCCCTTGGTGATGTGACAGTATCAGTCCATGATGACGTCAGTCGACACTGATCTGATCCGGGTTCTGGCCGACCCGCTCAGGCTCCAGATCGTGACCCTCCTCGCCAAGGAGACGCTGTGCACCACCCACCTCGTGGAGGAGACGGGTGCCAAGCAGACGAACCTCTCCAACCACCTGAAGGTGCTGCGCGAAGCCGGGGTCGTGGAGACCGAGCCGTGCGGGAGGTACATCTACTACCGCCTGCGTCCGGAAGTCATCGAATTGCTCGCCGGTCAGTTCGCCAACCTCGCGGCGACCGCGCGCGCCACCGCCGAAGCGAACCTCAAGCGGTCCTGCCCGTAGCATCCCGCGTCTTGCCTCACCTGCCCGAGGAGAACCCGCCTTGACCGCCACCGAGCCCGCCGCGAGCGACGCCATAGCCGCCGACACGTCGCCGCAGCCCGCCCCCGGCGCGACCCCGCCCCGCACCCCGCTGATCGCCCGCGCCGCGGCCGAACTGGTCGGCACCGCCGCCCTGGTGGCGATCGTGGTCGGCTCCGGCATCCAGGCCACCGAGCTCACCGACGACGTAGCGCTGCAGCTGCTGGCCAACTCCACCGCCACCGTCTTCGGCCTCGGCGTTCTCATTGCGCTGCTCGGCCCGGTCTCCGGCGCGCACTTCAACCCGGTCGTGACGCTGGCCGAGTGGTGGACCGCCCGCCGCGGCGGCGCCGGCGTCAACGCCCGCGAGCTCGCCGTGTACGTGCCCTCCCAGATCGCCGGAGCCGTCGCGGGCGCGATCCTGGCGGACGCGATGTTCGGCGAGCCGCTGGTGAAGTGGTCCACCCACGACCGGTCCGCCGGGAACCTGCTGCTCGGCGAGGTCGTTGCCACCGCCGGGCTGATCCTGCTGATCTTCGGGCTGGCGAAGACCGACCGGCTGCGGTTCGCGCCAGTCGCGGTCGCCTCGTACATCGGCGCCGCGTACTGGTTCACCTCCTCCACGTCCTTCGCCAACCCCGCCGTCACCATCGGGCGCGCCTTCACCGACACCTTCGCGGGCATCGCCCCGTCGTCGGTGGCCGGCTTCGTCGGCATGCAGCTGCTGGGTGGGATCGTCGGCCTGGCGCTGGTGGCGGTCATCTTCATGCGCGGTAGGGCCCACACCGGGGCGCCGACGGCATGAGCCGACGTACGGATGTGGTGGTGATCGGCGGCGGCCAGTCCGGGCTCGCCGCCGGCTACCACCTGCGCCGTCTGGGCATCGAGCACGTCATCCTCGATGCCCAGACGGCACCCGGCGGGGCCTGGCAGCACACCTGGGAGTCGCTGCGGCTGTTCTCCCCGGCCGCCTACTCCTCGCTGCCCGGCCGGCTGATGCCCGTGCAGCAGGGGCACCTCTACCCCGATGCCGGCCATGTGGTGTCGTACCTCGCGGAGTACGAGAAGCGGTACGAGCTCCCGGTAGAGCGCGGCGTGTGGGTGGAGGCGGTCCACCGCGACGGCGCGTTCCTGCGGGTCGAGACCGAGTGCGGCGACTGGCAGGCCCGTGCCGTCATCAGCGCTACCGGGACCTGGACCCGCCCGTTCCTGCCCTCTGTCCCAGGCCGCCGCGAGTTCACCGGACGCCAGCTCCACACCGTCCAGTACCGCAGCCCCGCCGAGTTCGCAGGACAGCGCGTGATGGTCGTGGGCGGTGGAAACTCCGGCGCGCAGGTTGCCGCCGACCTCGCCGGTACGGCGGAGCTGACCTGGGTGACCCAGCGCCCGCCGCGCTACCTGGCCGACGACATCGACGGCCGCGCCCTGTTCGACCACGCCACCGCCCGCCGCCGCGCCCTCGACGAAGGCCGCACCGACACCGGGGGCGTCGCCTCCCTCGGCGACATCGTCGCCGTACCCCCGGTCCGCGCGGCCCGGGACGCCGGGCTCCTGACGGCCAGGCCGATGTTCTGCCAGCTCACCCCCACTGGTGTGCGATGGGCTGACGGCACGGAGGCCGGGGCGGACACGGTCATCTGGTGCACGGGCTTCCGCCCGGCGCTTGCTCCCTTCGTCGGCCTGCGCCTGCGCGGCACCCGCGGCCACATCGCCACCGGCGGCACCCGGTCCCTCGACGAATCGCGCCTGCACCTGCTCGGCTACGGCGACTGGACGGGCCCCGCCTCGGCCACCCTCATCGGCGTCGGCCGCCCGGCCCGCGACGCCGCCCGGCAGATCCGCGACCTGCTCACCTGACGCCCACCACCCCGCCCGCCGTGAAGTACTGAGGCGTCCTGTGTGATCAGTCGTGCCGGGCCAGCTTGTACGCGGACACGATCAGGACCGCGGCCAGAGCGGGGATCAGGACCACGTCCGGGAACACACCGAGCAGCAGCCCGCCCAGGACCGCGCCCGCGATCGAGCCAGCGGCCATGGTCGTGGTGAACCGGAGGGTGGCGCCCAGGACGGCGAAGCTGCCGTCGCGGCTGTAGCGGGCGAAGGCGACGAGCATGGTCGGCAGGGACACCAGCAGGGAGAGGCTGCCGGCCGTTTTGATGTCCTGGCCGAAGAGCAGCACGATCGTCGGGATCAGCAGTTCGCCGCCGGCGACGCCCATGATGGCCGAGACGACGCCGATGCCGAAGCCGGCCACGATCCCTGCGGGGATCTGTGCCGCCAGCGGCAGATCGAGCGTGGTGAGTGCGGTGGTGTGCGTGAGGACCAAGGCGGCCGCCATGAGCACCATGAGGGCGGCCAGGACTTTGTAGAGGGTGGCGGAGCGCATCCGGACGGCCCAGGAGGCTCCGGCCCACGCGCCCAGCAGGCTGCCGGCCAGGAGGTTGGCCGCGACGGGCCAGCGGGCGGCCACTTCGGCGGCCGGGACCGCAGCCAGCCGGGCCGGCAGCGCGGCCAGGACAACGACCAGGCTCATCGCCTTGTTCAGGATGACCGCCGAGAGCGCCGCGAACCCGAACAGCCCGATCAGCAGCGGCAGACGGAACTCTGCGCCGCCCAGCCCGATCATCCCGCCGAGAACGCCGATCGCCGCTCCCGTCGCGAACACCACGGGTGCGGTGTGTGTCGGGCGGAGGCGGTCGAGGTCCGTTTCGGTGCGCATCACGGCATCCTCGCCGGTCGATGGCCCACCTGCTACGGTCAGCCGGTAGCTTCCAGGGATCCCATCAGGCGTCTGACGGTGGTTGGTGGGGACCTCCGAGCCCAGGATTCGACTGCCCTGCTCGGCCCGCAGCCCTCAGCCGACACGCTGCGCCGGCGCGAACCGCGCTATGCCAGGACGGCGCTGCGGCGCTCCAGCAGGACTACGTCTCGCCAGGCGCCGTGGTGGCGGCCGATTCGTTCGCGGGTGCCGATGACCCGAAAGCCGGCGCGGGCGTGGAGGGCGAGGCTGGCGGTGTTCTCGGGGAAGATCCCGGACTGGATCGTCCAGATCCCCGCCTTCTCTGTGGAGGAGACCAGCGTGTCCAGCAGGGCGCCGGCCACGCCCCGGCCGCGGGCATCGGGGTGGACGTAGACGGAGTGCTCGACCACCCCGGCATACGCGCAGCGGTCCGAGACCGCGCTCGCCGCCACCCAACCCAGCACCGCCCCGTCCGTGTCCAAGGCGACGAAGCGGTGCTCGGCCAGTTTCGCGGTGTCGAACACCGCCCACTGGGGTGCCGTCGTCTCGAAGGTGGCGTTGCCCTCGTCGATTCCGGCCTGGTAGATCGCGAGGACTTGGTCGGCGTGCTCGGGCAGCAGCGGGGCGATGCGCACTGGGGTCATGCCGCCTTGGCAGCGCCGGCCAGCAGCGCGCCCATGGCGGCGAGCACGGAGGGCTCGACCCGGTAGTACACCCAAGTACCGCGCCGCTCGGAGGACAGCAGTCCGGCTTCCTTCAGCTTCTTCAGGTGGTGGGAAACCGTCGGCTGGGAGACACCGACGTCCGAGATGTCGCACACGCACGCCTCGCCGCCCTCGTGGGAAGCGACGGCGGAGAACAGGCGCAGGCGTACCGGATCGCCGAGGGCCTTGAACATCTTCGCCGCGACCTCGGCCTCGTCCGCCGACATCGGGCGCTCGTTCAGCGGCGGGCAGCACGCGGCGACGGCCTCGGGCTCCAGCAGCGGCAACACCTTCGCATTCGACATACGTCTATGTTGACATACGTCGAACCAATGCGGGAAGGGCCTCAGGATCGGGCGAGGTGGCCGGCCAGACGGCGGGCCGCCCGTTCGGCGTCCCGCCCGCACCCGCGCAGGGAGTTCGAGGACAGGCTGCGCTGCCACTCCAGACCCACGAACGCCAGTCCCGGATGCGCGAGACAGGCGCCGTCGCGGTGCCGGGGCCGGCCAGAGGCGTCGAGGGCCTCGTCCAAGTGAGCGAGGTACGGGAGGTCGGGGCGGTAACCGGTAGCGAGGATGATCGAGTCCACGGCTTCCGTGCTCCGGTCCGCCCACGTGACCTTGCCGCCGTCCAGACCGGTGAACATCGGGCGGCGGTCCGGGAGACCGGCAGCGAGCGCGGCCCGGTAGCGGCCGTCGTCCAGCACCGGCTGCGCGGGCGGGGTGCGCAGCAGCCCGCCGAGCGGGGCGGTGTCGAGGCCGGTGCGGATGAGCCGGAAATGCAGGTCGCGCCCCAGCAGTCGCTGGCGGGCGAACTTCGCCGGCGCCCGCGTCGCCAGCGTCGTGCGACTCGCCCGGGAGAGCTCGGCGGCGACCTGGACCGCGGAGTTGCCCGCGCCGACCACGACGACCCGCTGCCCGGCGAGCTCGGCGGGATCGCGGTAGTCGGCGACGTGCAGCGCCTGCCCGGTGAAAGCCTCCAGCCCCGGCAGCGAGGGCCGGTACGGGCGGCCGAAGCTCCCGGACGCGGCGACCACCACCCTGCCCTGATGCTCGCCCCGTCCTCCAGGTCGACGCCGAAGCCTCCGGAATCGGACTCGACGTGAACGGCCTGGCTGCGGGTGCGGATGTCGGCGTCCAGGCGTGCGGCGTAGCGGTCGAGATAGTCGACGACCTCGTCCCGGTGCGGGTACCGCTCCGGATCTCCGCCGAACGCCAGGCCCGGCAGTGAGCTGAACCGGGCCGGGGAGAACAGGGTCAGGCTGTCGTAGTACCGCGGCCATGATCCGGCAGCCCGGTCCGACGCCTCCAGTACGACCGGCGCCGCACCCTGCTTGACCAGCGCGTGCGCGGCGGCAAGGCCTGACTGTCCGCCCCCGATGACGACCGCTTCCACGTACTCCACGACCCCACGGATTCGATGAATGTCTATGTTGACGTACATCGAAACAGGTGTCATGCTGATCGCGCAAGCCATCGACAGACATCGAATCAATGAGGAGCCGACCATGACCGCGCCTGCCACTCCCGACCTGCCCGTCGTCGTGATCGGGGCCGGTCCCGCCGGTCTGGCCGCCGCTGCCCACCTCGAAGACCGCGGCCTGGACTTCCTCGTCCTCGAGGCGGGCCCACACGCCGGCGCCGCCACCCGCGACTGGGCCCACGTACGCCTCTTCTCCCGCTGGGGTGAGGTCGTCGACCCGGCCGCCGAGAGGCTCCTCGCGTCCACCGGCTGGGTCAAGCCGGATCCGACGGCCTACCCGACCGGCGGGGACTGGGCCGAGCGCTATCTCCAGCCCCTCGCCCGCGTCCTCGGCGAGCGCGTCCGCTTCGGCGCCCGCGTCACCGGCGTCTCGCGTACCGGCCGCGACCGGATCGTCGACGCCGACCGTGACACCCAGCCGTTCGTCATCCACGTCGAGCACGCCGACGGCCGTGAGGAGCGCCTCTTCGCCCGCGCCGTCATCGACGCCTCCGGCACCTGGTCCACCCCCAGCCCGGCAGGCGGCAGCGGACTGCCCGCCCTGGGCGAGAAGTCGGCCGCCGACCGGATCACCTACCGAGTCCCCAACCTCAAGGACCCCGCCGTTCGAGCCCGCTATGCGGGCAAGCGCACCGCCGTGATCGGCTCCGGTGCCTCCGCCTTCACTGCTCTCGCCTACCTCGCCGACCTGGCCAAGGCCGAGGACAGCGCGGGCACCAAGGCGCTGTGGGTCCTGCGGCGCGGCATCTCGGGCTCCACGTTCGGCGGCGGCGAAGCCGACCAGCTCCCCGCCCGAGGCGCCCTCGGCCTGGCGGCCAAGGCCGCCGTCGACAACGGGTACGCGGACGCGGTCACCGGCTTCCGCACCGACGCCATCGAGCGCGACGGCGACGGGCGCCTTGTCCTGGTCGGCGAGGATGGCCGCCGCCTGGACGTCGTGGACGAGGTCATCGTCCTGACCGGCTTCCGCCCCGACCTCACTTTCCTCGAGGAGCTGCGTCTGGGCCTGGACGAGCGCCTGCAGGCCCCTGTCGAGTTGGCGCCGCTGATCGACCCCAACCAGCACTCCTGCGGCACCGTCTACCCGCACGGTGTGAACGAGCTCTCCCACCCCGAGAAGGACGTCTACCTCGTCGGCATGAAGTCCTACGGCCGCGCCCCCACTTTCCTCGCGATGACCGGCTACGAGCAGGTCCGCTCCATCGCCGCCCACCTCGCAGGCGACCAGGAAGCCGCCGAGCGCGTCGAGCTGATCCTCCCCGAGACCGGCGTCTGCGGCGGCGCCGGCCTCTTCGACCAGCCCGAGACCACCGAACCGGCCGGCGGCGGCTGCTGCGCAGCGCCCGCGACCCTCACCATCGGCGCGCCCGCCTCCTCCGGCGGCTGCTGACCCACATGCCCGACACCGAGGCCGACGTGACCGCGACTGGGACGGGGGTCCGGTCGCGGCCACGCGCCGTCCTGCCCGCCCTCTGCGCCACGCAGATCACCAGCTGGGGCGTCCTCTACTACGCCTTCCCCGTCCTCAACCCGACCATCACGATGAACACCGGCTGGCCCGCAGGAGCGACCGCCGCTGCGTTCTCCGCAGCCCTCATCGTCTCCGCCATCGTCGGCATCTACGTCGGCCGCATCCTCGACCACCGCGGCCCCCACGGCGTCATGACGGCCGGGTCCGTCCTCGGCCCCCTCAGCCTCCTCGTCGTGGCCGCCGCCCCCAACCTCGTCGTCTTCACTGCCGGGTGGCTGCTGGCCGGGGCGTCGATGGCCGCGACGTTCTACCAGCCCGCCTTCGCCGCCCTCACCCGCTGGTGGGCCCCCGACCACGTCCGCGCCCTCACCATCGTCACCCTCGCCGGCGGGCTCGCCTCCACAGTCTTCGCACCGCTCACCGCCGTCCTCGCCGACCAACTGTCCTGGCGCGCCACCTACGCCGTACTCGCCGGCATCCTCGCGGCCCTGACCGTCCCGGCCCACGCCCTCGCCCTCAAAGCACCCTGGCCACCGGCCCCTCCGAGCCCGCCGCACGTCGCCGGCGGCCACGAACGAGTCGTGCGCAGCCGGGCATTCTGGATGCTGGCCATCACCTTCACGTTGTCCGCCTTCGCGATGTATGCCGTCGTCATCGGCCTCGTCCCCCTCTTCCTCGAACGCGGCTACACCACCACCCAGGCGGCGTGGGCCCTCGGCCTCGGCGGCGCGGGGCAGACCCTCGGCCGCACCCTGTACGCAGCCCTCGCCCGCCATCTCGGCGTCACCGCCCGCACCATCAGCCTGATCGCACTCGGCGCCCTCACCACCGCAGCCCTTGCCACCGTCGCCGGCCCCTACGCCGTACTCGTGGCCGTATCCATCCTCGCCGGGATCATCCGAGGCAACCTCACCCTCCTCCAGGCCACCGCGGTCACCGACCGCTGGGGAACCACCCACTACGGCCGCCTCTCCGGACTCCTCGGAGCGCCATCCCACGCAGCCGCCGCCCTCGCCCCCTTCGCCGGCGCAGTCCTGGCCGGGCCCTTGGGCGGCTACCCCGCGCTGTTCTCGCTGCTCGCCGGACTCTCGATCGCTGCCGCCGTCACAGCCCTCGGGTCCGCGCCGAAGGGTGTCGTGCCGGTACGGGCGCCGGGAGGGTAATGGCTATTCCAGGAGGTCGACTTGCCGCTTTAGAAGAACCCGAGCTTCTTCGGCGAGTAGCTCACCAGCAGATTCTTCGTCTGCTGGTAGTGGTCCAGCATCATCTTGTGGGTCTCGCGGCCGATGCCCGACTGCTTGTAGCCGCCGAAGGCGGCGTGGGCGGGGTAGGCGTGGTAGCAGTTCGTCCAGACGCGGCCCGCCTGGATCGCGCGGCCCGCGCGGTAGGCGGTGTTGGTGTCGCGGGTCCAGACGCCCGCGCCGAGGCCGTAGAGGGTGTCGTTCGCCGTGCGGATCGCGTCGTCGAAGTCCGTGAAGGAGGTGACCGCGACGACCGGGCCGAAGATCTCCTCCTGGAAGATCCGCATGCGGTTGTCGCCTTCGAAGATGGTCGGCTGGACGTAGTAGCCGCCCGCCAACTCGCCGTCGTACTCGATGCGCTGACCGCCCGTGAGGATCTTCGCGCCCTCCTGCTGGCCGATCTCCAGGTACGACAGGATCTTCCGCAGCTGGTCGTCGGAGGCCTGGGCGCCGATCATCGTGTCGGTGTCCAGCGGGTGACCCGGGACGATCCGCTCCGTGCGGGCGACCGCCGCCTCCAGGAACTCGCTGTAGTGGCCGCGCTGGATCAGGGCCCTCGACGGGCAGGTGCAGACCTCGCCCTGGTTCAGGGCGAACATGGCGAAGCCCTCCAGCGCCTTGTCCCGGAAGTCGTCGTCCGACGCCCACACGTCGTCGAAGAAGATGTTCGGGGACTTGCCGCCCAGCTCGAGCGTGACCGGCTTGAGGTTCTCGGAGGCGTACCCCATGATCAGCCGCCCCGTCGCCGTCTCGCCCGTGAACGCTATCTTCGCCACCCGCGGCGAGGACGCCAGCGGCTTGCCCGCCTCCTCTCCGAAGCCGTTGACGATGTTGACCACGCCCGGCGGCAGCAGATCGGCGATCAGGCTCATCCAGAAGTGCACGGACACCGGGGTCTGTTCGGCAGGCTTGAGGATCACCGCGTTGCCCGCCGCGAGCGCGGGCGCCAGCTTCCATACCGCCATGAGGATCGGGAAGTTCCACGGGATGATCAGCCCGACTACCCCCAGCGGCTCGTGGAAGTGGTACGCCACCGTGTCGTCGTCGATCTCGCTCAGCGCGCCCTCCTGGCCGCGCAACGCCCCCGCGAAGTAGCGGAAGTGGTCGATCGCCAGCGGGATGTCGGCGGCCAGCGTCTCGCGGACCGGCTTGCCGTTCTCCCAGCTCTCCGCGA
This sequence comes from Streptomyces sp. NPDC026092, assembly GCF_040638605.1. NCBI lineage: Bacteria > Bacillati > Actinomycetota > Actinomycetes > Kitasatosporales > Streptomycetaceae > Streptomyces > Streptomyces sp. NPDC026092. Next base: position 130,781 of record NZ_JBEZYN010000008.1, on the reverse strand, counting down.
CCGCCAGCTCCGCCAGCTTCGCCTCCATCCGGTCGGCGATCCTGAGAAGGACGTTCGACCGCTCGTTCGGCGCCGTACGACCCCACGCCGGAGCCGCCGCGTGCGCCGCGTCGAGGGCCCGCTCCACGTCCTCCGCGGTGCCGCGGGCGACCTCGGTGAAGGGGCGGCCGTCGACCGGGCTCGGGTTCTCGAAGTACTGGCCCCGCGCCGGGGCCACGTACTCACCGCCGATCCAGTGGTCGTAGCGCGGCAGGTACGACATGAGCGCGCCCTCGGTACCGGGCGCGGCGTAACGGGTCATGGACATGGCCTCCCTCGGACCGCGCCGGCCGTCCCTGGCCGGCGCTCACCGCCGAGTCTGCGGAGCCCTACGTTGCAACCCCGTTGCGCCCGCGGACAGTTCCTCGTCCAGGGCGCGCAGGCGGGCCAGTACCGGAGGCCTGCCCGAAGCCGGCACCACCTCCGCGAGCGCCCGCCACATCTCCACGTCGTCCTCGCCCCACGCGCTGTACGTCCAGTCCGCGAGCAGCGCCGCGTCGCCCCGGTCCACCAGCGAGGCCCGCAGCCTGCCCGCGAGCCGCTCCCGCAGCCGTACGACCCCGGGGGCGCGGGACGCCGGCAACAGCGGCCCCGCGTAGTCGGCGAGCGCCGCCGACACCGCACCCGAGCCCAGGCGCCGGTCCACCGTCGCGAAGTCCGCGTCGACCTCGGCCGCCAGCCGGTACGGGCGCGAGCGCAGCGCCTCCGGCCCCAGGAGCCCGCGCAACCGGGACAGCTCCGCCCGCAGCGTGACCGGGGTGACCGACTCGTCCTCGTACAGGAGCGTGAGGAGTTCGTCGCCGCCCACCCCCTCCGGGCGATGGGCCAGGACCACCAGGATCTCGCTGTGTCGGCGGCTCAGCCGCAGTCGGCGGCCCGTCACGGTGAGCAGCGCCTCGTCCCGGCCGAGCGCGGTCAGCCGTATCCGGTCCGTGGCGCGCGGCGGCGACAGCAGGGCCAACTGCGACTCCGCCGCCCGCGCCACGGCCTGGACGAACGCCAGACTGTGCGGGTGTGCGAGGCCGTCTCCGCCGGTGATGTCGACGGCGCCGAGCAGCCGCCCGGTGTGCGGATCGTGTACGGGAGCGGCGGCGCAGGTCCACGCCTGCACCGGCCGCTGGAAGTGCTCGGTGCTGAACACCTGCACCGGGCGATCCACCGCGATCGCGGTCCCCGGAGCGTTCGTCCCGGCCACCGACTCCGACCAGCGGGCCCCGGCGACGAAGTTCATCGCCCGCGCCCGCCGCAGCGTCCCCGGATGGCCCTCCACCCACAGCATCCGGCCCGACGCGTCGCAGACCGCCAGGAGGTGCTCGCCGTCCGCCGCGTACGTGCCCATCAGCTCCCGGATCACCGGCATGGCGGCGGACAGCGGATGCCCCGCGCGGTGGTCGGCGAGCTCGTCGTCCGCCAGCTCCACACAGGCCGCGCCGTCCGGACTCACCCGGGCCCGCGCCGAGCGCCGCCACGACTCCGCGACAAGCGGCCGCACCGAGGGGAGGGGGACCTGGCCGCCGTTGCCGCCGGTGAACACCTCGTGCGCCCGCCGCAGCGCCCCGGCGTCCGGCTCCGCCGCCGGCCATGCATCGCTCAACTCGGCCTCCACGTCGAGGTCCCAGGCTTCCGGGTGTGCCTGGTTGTCGTCATCGTCGTGCTCGCCGCGGTCGCCGACAAGCGTCCCGACACCCCGGCATATGCGCCCTGTCCGAACACCGCCCTGGGGCCCTGCCCAGGCCTCGCGTAGAGTGAGGCTCGGGCCGTGACTGGCGCTTGAGGTGGATCACCACCGGGGAGCGGCCCCGCGGACCCCGCGCACCCGCGCGGATCCGACGCTGCCGTGCGCCTGGGCGATCACCCTGTCCTCGACGACGCCCAGGAGTGGCCCATGTCCACCAGTACCGCCTCCCTCATGGACGGCACCGCCCTCGCTCGCCGTACGGTCGAGGAGACCGCCGCGCGCGCCGCCGAGATCACCCGCCGCACCGGCGTCACGCCCTGCCTCGCCACGGTGCTCGTCGGGGCGGACCCCGCCTCCGTGACGTACGTGAAGATGAAGCAGAACCGCTGCGCGAAGGCCGGAATCCGCTCCAAGCACGTCGAGCTGCCCGCCGAGACGACGACCGAGGAACTCGTCGCCGCGATCACCGCGCTCTCCCAGGACCCCGACGTCCACGGCATCCTGCTCCAGCACCCGGTCGGTCCCCACATCGACGAGCGGGCCGCCTTCGAGGCGATCGATCCGGCCAAGGACGTCGACGGAGTCACCATGGCCTCGTTCGCCGCCATGGGCTTCGGGCTGCCCGGCTTCGTCTCCTGCACGCCCGGCGGCATCATGCGGCTGCTCGACGCGTACGACGTCGATCCGCGCGGCAAGCGTGCCGTCGTCGTCGGCCGCTCCGCGATCCTCGGCAAGCCCGCCGGTCTGCTGCTCCTCGGCCGCGACGCCACCGTCACGTACTGCCACTCGCGCACCACGGAACTGTCCGAGGTCGTCCGCGAGGCGGACATCCTCGTCGCGGCCGTCGGCAAGCCCCGGTTCATCCGGGGCGAGGACATCAAGCCCGGCGCCGTCGTGATCGACGCCGGCTACAACCCCGGCAATGTCGGTGACGTGGACTTCGACACCGCCGCCGAGCGGGCCTCCCTCATCACCCCCGTACCCGGCGGTGTCGGCCCGATGACGATCGCCGTGCTCCTCGCCCAGACGGTCGAGGGCGCCGAACGTCAGCTCGGTCTGTAGACGGGCCGCGGCCTCATAGCACGGCGAGGGGTTCCGAACGGCCCGTACAGGAGCGGGAAGTGTCACAGTTCTGTACGGGCCGTGCTTCAACTCGGAGTCGAACCAACCCTGTTGAGGCTTCTCGGGTGACCCTGGTCACCATGTCCCCGTTCTCCGGCGAGAAATCGCCGTCGATCGCTTCGCCTTCGCCGGCCCGCTACCTCATCGTGCCGATCCTCGTCCTGGTCGCTGCCCTCGCCTTCGCCGTCCGCCAAGAGGGCCAGAGCCGGTGGGACGCGACCGCGCGGCAGCGGGCCGGCGCGACCGTCGGCGCGACCGCCGTGGGTGCGCCGGCCGCCGGTGACCAGCTCGCCGCGCAGGGCGGAACGGACGGGACCGCCGCCGTCCTCCCGTACCACCGCCTCAAGCCGGGGGAGTGCTTCGACATCGACCGGGCCGCCCCCGGCTCCGTCGTACGGCGCGGGTGCGACCGGCCGCACGACGCCCAGCTCGTCACCGTGGTCCGCCTGACCGGCGAGCACCGCACCGACCGGCAGATCCGGGACGCGGCGGCGGCCCTGTGCCGCGAGCCGCTCCGCCGCAAGGCCTCCGCCCAGCCGCGCGGTACCCGCTGGACCACCTTCGTCCAGTACCCGTACCGCTCCGGCTACCTCCTCGGCGCCGACACCGTGGCCTGCAGCCTCACCGCGCACGCCGCCCCCGGCAAGGCCGCCCGCCCGCTCACGGCCCGCCTGCGCTGATCACCCGACGGCGTTGACTGCCTGCCCGTGCTGTCCGGAGGCGCCGTCAGTCCTCTCGCGCCGCAAGGCTCGCGAGCGCGGCGGCGGGGTCCTGGTCGGCGGGGCCCGCCGGGACCCAGGAGCCGCGCTCCTTGCGGAAGGGCCACCAGCGGCCGTCGGCGCCGACGCGCAGCTGCGCGTCCGCGTCCACCACCGTCCAGCGCGCCGCCCCCGACTGCCGCAGAGCCGGCCGCTCGGCCTCCTCCCAGGCCTCCGCGAGCACCGTCTTCGCGCGGGCCAGCGCCTCGGGACCCGGGGTCCACTCCTCGTCCAGTACGGAGAGGGCGGCAGTGCCCCCGAACCGCCACGCGCGCGTGGCCGCGCCGAGGTCCGTCCGGCGCCGCCCCGTCCCCTCCGCGAGCCGCGCCGCGACCCAGGACGGCGGAGCCCCCGTGGCCGCCATCCGCACGGCGTCCTGAGCGGGCGTCAGCAACGGTTCCGGCCAGGGGCGCTCATGGCCGCCCGGTGCGAGCGCCTCGGCCAGCAGCCGGTGGGCACGGGCGGCCGCGTCCGCCGCGAGGAACTCCAGCGCCGCCGGGTCGAGCCCCGGCGCCGGCTCGGTCTCGGTGTCCAGCGAGGGCGGCTCGCCCGGGGCGGACGGAAGCACCGGAGGAGCGGGCAGCGGCGGCAGGATGTCCCGCCCGGCGAACGCCTCCTCGGCCGGTACGCCCGCGGCGGACCGGCGGGTGCTCGGGCCCGTCTCCGATCCCGTCGCCGCCCGCGCCGCGCTGCGCTCCTGCAACGCGTCCACCAGCGCCCGCTCACCGCGCCCCCGCATCAGGAGCAGCACGAACGGGTCCTCGTCCAGCAGCCGTGCCACCTGGTAGCAGAGGGCGGTCGTGTGCGGGCAGTGGTCCCACGCCTCGCAGCCGCACTCGGGGTCCAGGTCGCCGATGCCCGGCAGGAGTTCGAGCCCGGCCGCCGCCGCGTCCTCCACCAGGTGCGGCGGCATCTCGTGGTCGAGCAGCGCCGCGATGTGCCCGGCGCTCTCCACGGCCAGGTCGAGCAGCCGGTCCCAGTCGCCCTCCGAGAGCTCCTGGAGGAGGACATCGCTGCGGTACGAGGAACCGTCACGGTCCTTGACGACCGCCGTGATCCGGCCCGGGCGCACCGACACCGTGCCCACCGCGCCGGCGCGTGCCTGCCGGCGCCCCTGCTTGACCTGCTGGCCGTCGAGGGCCGTGTCCTCCAGGGCCTTGAGCCAGGCGCGGCCCCACCAGGTGCGGGCGAAGGCCGAGCCCGGGGCGGGCGGCAGCGCGGCGAAAGTCCGCTCCTCGTCGGGACGGTGGTGGCGGCCGCCGTGGGTGTCACCGCGGTCGTGCTCGTGCTCGTCGCCGAATCCGTAGTCGCTCATCGACCGTCCTCCCCGTTGCCGTTGCCGTTGCCGCTTCCGGTGCCTTCCCCGCTCCCGGCCCCGGTCCCGCGCAGGCTCACGAGGTCCGCCAGCTCGGAGTCGGTCAGTTCGGTCAGCGCCGCCTCGCCCGTACCGAGCACGGAGTCGGCCAGCGCGCGCTTGCGCAGCAGCATGTCCGCGATCCGGTCCTCCACCGTCCCCTCGGCGATCAGCCGGTGGACCTGCACCGGCTGGGTCTGCCCGATCCGGTACGCGCGGTCGGTGGCCTGGGCCTCCACGGCAGGGTTCCACCAGCGGTCGTAGTGCACGACGTGTCCGGCCCGGGTCAGGTTGAGGCCCGTGCCCGCCGCCTTGAGCGACAGCAGGAAGACCGGCACCTCACCGCTCTGGAAGCGCGCGACCATCCGCTCGCGCTCGGCGACCGGCGTGCCGCCGTGCAGGAACTGCGTGCGCACGCCCCGCGCTGCCAGATGCCTCTCCAACAGCCGTGCCATCTGGACGTACTGGGTGAAGACCAGCACGCTCGCCTCCTCGGCGAGGATCGTGTCGAGCAGCTCGTCGAGCAGTTCCAGCTTGCCGGAACGGCCCGCGATCCGGGGCCGCTCCTCCTTGAGGTACTGCGCCGGGTGGTTGCAGATCTGCTTGAGCCCGGTCAGCAGCTTCACGACCAGGCCGCGCCGCTCCATCCCGTCCGCCTCGGCGATCGCAGCGAGGGTCTCGCGCACCACCGCCTCGTAGAGCCCCGCCTGCTCCTCGGTGAGGGCGACGGCGCGGTCGGTCTCGGTCTTCGGCGGCAGCTCGGGCGCGATGCCCGGGTCGGACTTGCGGCGGCGCAGCAGGAACGGGCGGACGAGGGCGGCCAGGCGCTCGGCGGCCGCCGGATCCTCGCCGCCCTCGACGGCCGAGGCGTAGCGGGTCCTGAACGTGCCGAGCCGGCCGAGGAGTCCGGGAGTCGTCCAGTCGAGGATGGCCCACAGCTCGGAGAGGTTGTTCTCGACCGGGGTGCCCGACAGGGCGACGCGCGCCTTGGCGCCGAGCGTGCGGAGCTGCCTGGCGGTGGCCGAGTACGGGTTCTTGACGTGCTGGGCCTCGTCTGCGACGACCATGCCCCAGGTCCGCTCGGCCAGCCGGTCGGTGTCGAGCCGCATCGTGCCGTACGTCGTGAGGACGAACTCGCCGTCGGCCAGGTCTTCCAGACTGCGCGACGGGCCGTGGAAGCGGCGCACGGGAGTGCCGGGCGCGAACTTCTCGATCTCCCGCTGCCAGTTGCCCATCAGCGAGGTCGGGCAGACGACGAGGGTGGGACCGGCGGCCGACGGGTCGCTCTGCCGGTGCAGATGGAGCGCGATGAGCGTGATGGTCTTGCCCAGACCCATGTCGTCGGCGAGACAGCCGCCGAGTCCGAGCGAGGTCATCCGATGCAGCCAGTTGAGCCCGCGCAGCTGGTAGTCGCGGAGCGTCGCGGCGAGAGCGGCGGGCTGGGGAACCTCCTGCGGACCGCCCTCCGGGTCGGCGAGGCGGGCGCGCAACTGCTCCAGCCAGCCCGACGCCCGGACCTCGACGCGCGTGCCGTCCACGTCGGCCGTCCCGGTGAGTACGGCTCCGAGCGCGTCGACCGGGGTGACCTTGCGGTCCTGGGACGCGCGGGCGCGGCGGACCTCCGCGGGGTCGACGAGGACCCACTGGTCGCGCAGCCGGACGACCGGGCGAGCGGCCTCGGCGAGCTGGTCCAGCTCGGCGCGGGTGAGGTCCTGGTCGCCGATGGCGAAGCGCCAGTTGAAGGCGAGGAGGGCGTCGGCGGAGAGGAAGGAGGGGAGCGCGGACGACCGCCGTCCGGAGTCCCCGTCCGCATCGGAGCCGGTGCCCTCGGTGGTGGCGCCTCGGGGATCGGTGCCGCGCGTGGGTTCGGCGGTGTCGCCGCCCGCCGGGCCGATCACGGCGCTTGTCGTCAGCCCGTGGGCCAGGTCGCGCGGCCAGTGGATCTGGACGCCTGTCGCGGCGAGCGCCCGGGCAGCCGGGCGGAGCAGGTCCGTGACCTCGTCGTCGGCCAGGTCGACCGCGTCCGGGACGGCCGCCGAGAGCAGCGGCGCCAGCGGGGCCCAGGCGCGCGCGGCGCGGCGCAGAGCGAGCAGGGCGTCCATCCGGGCGCGGGGCCCGAAGGTCGCGGCCGCCGGGCCCGAGCCGGCCCAGATCTCCGCCGCGTCCGCGACCAGCGTCGGGTCGGCGACGCTGTGCATCTGGAGCACGGCGCGGAAGGCCGGGGCCGCCCCCTCGCTCAGACCGGGCAGCTCAAGGCGCAGGGAGAGCCGTACGCCGGCGTCGTGACCGGCCGCCACGTCCGCCGCCCAGGCCCGCTGCGCGGGCAGTTCCTGGGGCTCGTCGGCCGCGAAGGCGGGCCCGCCGGCGGCCAGGGGGGCGGCCGGGGTACGGGGCAGCCCGTCCACGACCGCGTCCACGAAGGCGCGCAGCAGCCCCTCCGGCTCAGGGAGGAGCACGGGCTTGTCGGCGGAGAGCGGTACGGCATGGGCGGCCGGCGGCATCGAGGCTGCCAGGGACCGGAGGTCGGTCAACTCCTCGGCGCCCAGCGGCCCGGCGCGCCAGGCGTCGCGGTCGGTGGGCGTGAGGCCGGGCAGCAGGAGCCCCTTCGCCGCCAGGTGCAGGGCGAAGAGGGAGGCGGCGCCCCAGAACGCGGCCGCGGGCGAGGCCACGTCCGAGAACCGGGCGCGGGTGAGGAGCGGCAGGGCGTCCCGTACGGGTACGAGCACGGCCGGAACCTCCCGCGGGCGTACGTCGTCGGCCACCACGGTCAGCCGGTCGGCCGTCGCCGGGAGGTGCTCGGGGGACCAGAAGGCGATGCGCCCGGTGCGCGGCGGGTCGGCGGGCAGGAAAACGGTGGAACAACGGACGAGTTCATCGAGTCTCAGGGACGGCGACAACACATTCCTCAAATTTGACTACTGGGCCGAGCGGCCGAGGGTACAGGAACGCCCGGCCCACCCGTGAGCGAAATCGCGGTGACCTGGATCACGTTCCGATCGCCGGCCGCCCGGCGCCGCACGAGGGGTGGAGCCAGCCCTACCCCCGCCCCCGGGGAATCCCCCTGGAATCTCGGGGGGTGACGTCATGGTTGCGGAGGATCACCGGTCCGTAGGTTCGAGGGAGTCCGGGCGGTACGCGCCGGGACCCCGCCCACGGACCCCGGAGACCGCCATGCCCCAGGCCACCGCAACGCTCACGGAGCCCGATCGGATCGCCGCCACCGCGGGTCCGGCGGGCGCACAGGGAACCACCCCGCGGGGCAGCGAGTTCGGGCCGCTGCTGCGCACCATCAAGGAACAGGGACTCCTGGAGCGGAGGACCGGCTGGTACGCGCGCGGTATGGCGGTCAACTTCCTGGGACTCGCCGCCGTAGTCGCCGGTCTGGTCCTGCTCGGCCCCTCCTGGTGGGCCCTCCTCCTCGCCGTACCGCTCGCGCTGCTCTCCGCGCGCGTGGCCTTCGTCGGTCACGACGCGGGACACGCCCAGATATGCGCGGACCGGCGCTGGAACCGCATCATCCAGCTCGTCCACGCCGACCTCCTCCTCGGGATGAGCCAGGAGTGGTGGAACGACAAGCACAACCGTCACCACGCCAACCCCAACCACCTCGACAAGGACCCGGACGTCGCGGCCGACATCCTCGTCTTCGCGCAAGCCCAGACCACCGACCGCACCGGATTCCGCCGCTGGCTCACCCGCCACCAGGCCTGGCTCTTCTTCCCGCTGACCACCCTGGAGGGCATCGCGCTCAAGGTGTACGGATTCCAGGCGCTGTTCTCCAAGGACGGGCCCTTCCGGACCCGGCGCGAGCGGGTCGTCGAAGGTGCCCTCCTCCTCGCCCACGTCGCCGGCTACGCGGCTCTCCTGCTGGCCACCCTCACGCCCGTCCAGGCGCTGCTCTTCGCCCTGATCCACCAGATGCTCCTCGGCCTCCACCTCGGGATGGCCTTCGCCCCCAACCACAAGGGCATGGAGACGCCCGACGCCCACCCCGACGGCGACAGCTGGGGCCACCTGCGCCGCCAGGTGCTCACCTCGCGCAACATCAGGGGCGGGTTCCTGACCGACTGGTTCCTCGGCGGACTGAACTACCAGATCGAGCACCACCTCTTCCCGAGCATGCCGCGCCCGCATCTTCGACTCGCCCAGCCCGCCGTGCGTGCGCACTGCCGTACGGTGGGTATCCCCTACACAGAGACCGGTTTCGTCGAGTCCTACCGACAGGCGCTCGGACATCTGCACGAGGTCGGCGAGCCGCTGCGCTCGGCAGCGTGAGAAGGAGGCGTCGCACATGTCGACACGGACGAAGGTCGTCATCGGGGGAGTGGCCGTCGGCCTCCTCCTGATGCCTCTCATCGGATTCTGGCTGTCCCTGCTGGTGGTGCTCGGCGTACCCGCCGTCGCCTACCTCGCCCTCGACCCCAGTCAGCGGCGCAGGCTCCGCCGGATCTCCCGCAAGGAGATCAATCGCTGACGCCACTCACACCGCTCTTCGTGCACGAAGCCGACCCGCGACAGCATCACGCTGCTCGCGGGTCCCGGCGTCCGGGGGGACGTGCGAGCGGCGCGAAATCAGGAGGGGCGTACGGCCATCGCGTCCAGGGCCTCCAGGAGCGCGGGCAGTTTGGGGCCGCGAGCCACCGGGAGGACCTCGCGGGGTTCGTCGTCCAGGAGGACGAAGGCCATGTCGTCGGTCCGGGCGACCAGCGACCAGCCCGGCCCGTCGGCGCGGAGCATCCGCGCCTCACCCGTGGCGAAGGCGGAGCGCACCCGGCCCACCGGCGGCGCGTCCTCCAGGTAGCCGCGCAGCTCGACGAGCGCGCGCCGGACACCGTCGTAGGGGTCGCGTACGGGAACGGTCCCGGCGGCGGACGGGGAGGCCTCTGAAGCGCCGTCGCCGTCCGATGCGGACTCCGAGGCCGTGTCCGATTCCTGGTCCTGCCCCTGGTCCGCGCCCATCTGCGCCCGCCAGTCCGCCCACTGCAGGGCGACCTCGTCGGCGCCGAGCCGACGCTGTGCCGGGCCCCAGCCCTCGCCGTCCGGCGGGGACAGGGGAGCGCGGTCGCCCTCCTCGTGCTCCGGGTCGTGCGGGGCCGGAAGGCCGGGCGCGGCCGTGGCCACGTCGAGCGGCCAGCCGGGGAGCGCCGCCACGACCGTACGCTCGTCGGGGGAGAGGTCGTACTCCATCCCGCAGTCCCAGGAGGCGATCGCCACGGCGACCAGCGACACGTCGTCGATGATCACCGTCCACCGGGCGCCCGCGCCGTCCTGGCCGAGGACGAGGCCGTACCCCTCGGCGTACGGTTCGAGGCCGAGCGCCGCGCACGCCGCCGGGTAGTCGTCGCCGAGCACGCTCGGGAACTGCGCGGGCGTCAGCAGCACGGCGGTCAGCACATACAGCGCGTCGTCGTCGGCGGTAGCCACGGCAGCCTCCCCATCTGGTCGTCGGCGCACCTTAACCAGTGGGTAACCCGCCCGTCGAGAGTCTTCGGAAGGAAAGTGGCGCGGCCCGTTCCGCCCGAGGTCAGGCGGGCGGAAGCCCGAGCAGGTGCCGGGCCACGGTCTCCGGGGATTCGTCCCGCTCGCGGGCGAGCGCGATCACCGCCCGGCAGGCGAGCTCGTTGATGCCGAAGGTGAGGGCCTCGGGCGACACCCACGTGACGGCTTCGTCGATCCGGTCCTGGTCGTCCTCCACGCATCCCGTGACGTAGGTCGCCGCGGCCTCGAAGATGTTGTGCTGCCGTCGCACCTCGCCGCGCTCGCGCCGTTCGCCCGGTGTCCGGCGCGCGGAGGGGAGGAGGGAGTTCAGGAGCGCTCGGACACGGGCCATGGCCTGCCACCTTTCCCGGACACGGCTGCCCGGCCTCTCCACCGTAGACAGGGAGGTGCCGGGACAGAAGGGCGCGGAGCACGGCTGGCGTGATCAGGTCAGGCTCGGGTCAGCTCAGGTCCGGCTCACGCGCGGTTCACACCCCGCTCATGCTCCGCTCATGTCTGGTTCGCGCCCGGCCGACCTCCTGCGCTTCGCGCGCGCTCACCGGTCCTGGCGTAGGGCGAGCACCAGATAACGGTCGTCCTCGTCCACGTAACTGACCATCCGCCAGTCCGAACCCGACAGAAGGGGGCGGAGATTGTGCTCGGCCCGCAGATCGTCCTCGGTGAGGAGGCGTCCGTGGCGGGCGGCGAGCGCGGCCCGGCCCACGGGGTGGAAGAGGGCGAGCTGTCCGCCGGGGCGTACGACCCGGGCGAGTTCGCGCAGGTTCGCGGCCGGATCCGCCAGATGGGAGACGAGCCCGGCGCCGAACACCGCGTCGAGCGCCCCCGTGCGCAGCGGCAGCCGGGCGACATCGGTCAGGAGCAGGGCGCCGGCCCCGTCGCGCCCGGCGCGCACCGCCGCGGCGAGCATCTCGGGGGTCAGGTCCGCGCCGACGACGGTCCCCGTCGGGCCGACGGCCGCGCGCAGCGCGGGCAGCGCCCGTCCGGTCCCGCACCCCGCGTCGAGCACGGCGGCACCGGGTCGCAGGCCGAGCGCGGCGACGGCCGCCGCGTACGCGGGGGCGTCGTCGGGGAAGCGGGTGTCCCAGCCGGCGGCGCGGGGGCCGAAGAACTCCTGGACATGGGTGGGGTCATCGCTCATGCGTGCATGATGCCTCAGTCCCTGGGGTGAACGTCCTGTGTCCACGTTCGAGCGCGGCACGATCGTTCTGGAACATCTCTGCGTCATATTCCATCAGCTTTCGAAATGCGCCCCTGATGCGCCCCCTTGTCCGGACTAGCGTCCCTGAGTCATGGGACACCTGGACCACGCCGCCTTCGGCTGGCTGACACCTGTGCTGTCGTACGCGATGGCCTGCATAGGCGCCGCCCTCGGGCTGCGCTGCACCGTACGAGCGCTCGACGCGACCGGCCGCTCGCGCCGCAACTGGCTCCTCACCGCCGCGTCCGCCATCGGCACCGGCATCTGGACGATGCACTTCGTCGCGATGCTCGGCTTCGGCGTCACGGGAACGGACATCCGCTACAACGTTCCGCTGACCATCCTCAGCCTGCTCATCGCCATGGCCGTCGTCGGCGTCGGCGTCTTCGCGGTCGGCTACGGCCGCGACCGGGGCCGCTCCCTGCTGATCGGCGGTCTGACGACCGGCATCGGCGTCGCGAGCATGCACTACATGGGCATGGCCGCCCTGCGTCTGCACGGCCAGGTGACGTACGACCCGATGCTCGTCGGGCTCTCCGTCGCCATCGCCGTCGTCGCCGCGACGGCCGCGCTGTGGGCCGCGCTCAACATCCACGCGCCGGCCGCCGTGGCCCTCGCCTCCCTGGTCATGGGAGTGGCCGTCAGCAGCATGCACTACACCGGGATGCTCGCGGTCGACGTGGAGGTGGCGCCCTCCTCGGCGGAGCTTCCCGGGGCCACCGCGATGCAGTTCATCTTCCCGCTCGCCGTGGGCCTCGGCTCCTACCTCTTCATCACGTCGGCCTTCGTGGCGCTCTCCCCGACCGCCAGGGAGCGTGCCGCGTACGCCTCCGCCGAACTGCTCACCGAACCGGACGAGCGGGCGGTGGACGTGGCCCCGCCCGGTTTCCGCGCGGCGGGCGGTGGACGGGTGCCGGAGGCCGGCCGACCGCAGACGGCGGCCGCGGGGACCTCGTCCGGCTCGTCGTCCGGTGCCACTCCGTCGTACGCCTACCCGGCGGGACCCGTGGACGCCGGTCCGCCCGGGACGTAGGACTCCTCGGTCCCGCGCCGCCGCAGACCGCCCGCCGCACTCGGCGCAACTGACGCCACGCCACGGAACCGACGCCACCCACGCACCCGACGCACACCGCAGCACGACAGACGCAGCCGGAACGAGGAGGCCATGCGAACTCCCCGCAAGACCCAGGACGCCGGGACGACGCCGCCGCAGCAGCAGGCGGCGCGGGGGCGGCGCGCGCACGCGGGGCCGCCCGCCGACGAACCGTCCGAGCGCGCCCCCGAAGCCCCGCCCGGGGCGGCCGACCCGTTCGGCCCGGGCACACCGCCCGTCAGCCCCGCCCCGGCCCCACCACGGCGGCGGGGACTGCGCCCCCGTACCGTCCGGGCGAAGATCGTCTCGCTGCTGATGGTTCCCGTGGTCTCGCTGCTGGCCCTCTGGGGGTTCGCCACGGTCACCACCGCCCAGGACATCGCCCGGCTGCGCCAGCTCCAGCAGGTCGACGCCGAGATCCGTGAACCCGTCGCCGCCACCGTCACCGCGCTGCAGGCCGAACGCCGGGCCGCCGTCCGGCAGGTCGCCTCGCCCGGCACCGGGCGCGCCACGGAGCTCAAGGACCAGGCGCGGCGCACCGACGCCGCGGTCGCCCGGCTCCGGCTCGACGAGCGGCACACCGTCGGCGCCACGGGCGACCTTCCCCGCGAGGTCGCCGAGCGGGTCGGCCGCTTCGTGACCGAGGTCGAGGGTCTGGCCGCGCTGCGCACCGCCGCCGCGGCCGGGAAGGCCGACTGGAACGAGGTGTACACGGAGTACACGGCCACGATCACGGCCGCCTTCGCGGTCGGCGGCGCCCTGGCCGGTATCCAGGACGCCGAGGTCGGTGCCCACGCGCGCGTGCTCCTCGAATTCGGCCGGGTCGGCGAGATGCTCGCCCGCGAGGACGCCCTGCTCGGCTCCGCGTACCTCGGCGGCGAACTGAGCGCGGAGAGGCAACGGCTGTTCACCGGCGCCGTCGCCACCCGGCGCACCCTCACCGAGTCCGCCACCGCCGACCTGCGCGGCCCCGAGCGGGCCGCCTGGGAGAAGCTCGCCGACGAGCGCGGCTACCTGCAGCTCACCGCCGCCGAGGACCGGATCGGCGCCGCCACCCCGGGCCGCAAGGCGCTCCAAGCCGTGCCCGCCACCACCTGGGACGACGCGATGGCCGTCGTACGCGGCGGGCTTGCGACCATCGAGACCGACGCCCGGCACGCGGCGGCCGACCGCGCGGCCCCCTTCGGCGGCGGCGTCTTCACCGCCGGTGGCGCCGCCGTCCTGCTCGGTCTCGCCGCCGTGGCCGCCTCCCTGGTGATCTCCGTACGCATCGGCCGCGGCCTGGTCATCGAGCTGATCAGCCTCCGCAACACGGCCCTCGGCATCGCCCGGCGAAAGCTTCCTTCTGCCATGCGCCGGCTGCGGGCCGGCGAGGAGATCGACGTACAGGCCGAGGCGCCACCCGGACCCGCCCCGCAGGACGAGATCGGCCAGGTCGGCGAGGCGCTCACCACCGTCCACCGCGCCGCCCTCTCCGCCGCCGTAGAACGCGCCGAGCTCGCCAGCGGCATCTCCGGGGTCTTCGTCAACCTCGCCCGCCGCAGCCAGGTCCTGGTCCACCGTCAGCTCAACCTGCTCGACAGCATGGAGCGCCGCGCGGACGACCCTTCCGAACTCGGCGACCTCTTCCGGCTCGACCACCTCACCACCCGCATGCGACGCCACGCCGAGAGCCTGATCATCCTGTCCGGCGCCGCCCCCGGACGCGCCTGGCGGATGCCCGTTCCGCTGACCAACGTCGTACGCGCCGCCGTCTCCGAGATCGAGGACTACGCGCGCGTGGAGATGCGCCAGCTCCCGGAGACGTCCGTCGTCGGCGGCGCGGTCGCCGACCTCACCCACCTGCTGGCCGAACTCATCGAGAACGCCGCCCAGTTCTCGCCGCCCCACACCAAGGTGCGGATCAGCGGCGAACCCGTCGGCAACGGCTACGCCCTGGAGATCGAGGACCGGGGCCTGGGCATGGGCAAGGAGAGCCTCGCCGAGGCCAACACGAGGATCGCGCAGTCCGAGGCTCTCGACCTCTTCGACAGCGACCGGCTCGGCCTCTTCGTCGTCAGCCGGCTCTCCTCCCGGCACGACATCAAGGTCCACCTGCGGACCTCGCCGTACGGGGGGACGACCGCCGTCGTCCTGCTGCCCATGGACGTGTTGCAGGGCGCGCTCCCGCCCGGGAAGGGCGTCCCGAACGCCCGGACGTCCGAACCGGCCTTCGGGGACGGGTCGTACGGGCACACCGTCCACCGGGAGCGTCCGGACTCCGCCTTCCCGCGCCACCAGCACCCGCAGCAGCAGTCCGTCACCGCGGGCTCCGTATCCGCCCAGTCCCTGCCCCCGTCCCGCCCCAAGGCCGCGCCTGCGCCCCCGCCGCTGCCTCGCCCGCCCCGCATCCCCGCCCTGGCGGGGCAGCCGGACGGGGCGGATCAGGGCGCGCCCGACCAGACCCAAGCCGGGGTGACCAGTCTCCGCGGGCGCGGCCGCCCCTCCCCGCAGGGCCAGCAGGCCCCGCACAGCGCGCCGCCCCCGCAGACTCGGTCGGCGCCCCGGACTCCGCCCGTCCCGGCCCAGGAGGGCACTCCCGCCGACGACTCCGGGGACCTGCCCCGGCGGGTCCGTCAGGCCAGCCTCGTACCGCAGTTGCGCGAGGCTCCGTCGACCGACCTTCCGCCCACGCCGACCGTCCAGGGCGCGGGCGAACGCACCCCCGAACAGGTCAGGGACCGGATGACCGCCTACCGCGACGGCTGGACGCGGGGCGGCGGCGCGGCCCCCGGCACCAGACGCCCCCTCGGAACCGGCTCAGGCCATGACCACGGCAACGCCCCCGACCACGGACGCGACTTCGGCCCCGACCACGGCCGCGACCCCGGCAGTGAAGGAGACCACGCATGATCGACCACGAGAGGATGTCCCACCACCGCTCCGGTGAACTCGACTGGCTCCTCGACGACCTCGTCGTCAGAGTCCGCGAAGTACGGCACACGGTCGTGCTCTCGAACGACGGCCTCGCCGTCGGCTCCTCCAGCGGGCTCAGCCGCGAGGACGCCGAGCACCTGGCCGCCATCGCCTCCGGCTTCAACAGCCTCGCCAAGGGCGCCGGCCGCCAGTTCCACACCGGCGGAGTCCGGCAGACGATGGTCGAGATGGACGACGGATTCCTGTTCGTCGCCGCCGCGGGAGACGGCTCCTGCCTCGCCGTCCTCAGCTCCGCGAGCGCCGACATCGGACTCATCGCGTACGAGATGGCCCGCCTGGTGAAGCGGGTCGGCGAGCATCTGCACACCCCGCCGCGGCTCACCGCGACCCCGCCGGCCGCCGGCTGACCGGAGACACCCCATGAACGTGGACAGCACCGGCGACGGCCAGCCCGCGCCGGGCAGTCAGTGGTACGACGCGGACGCCGGTCCGCTCGTCCGGCCGTACGCCATGACCGGTGGCCGTACGAAGCCGGGACCCAGCAACGTACGGTTCGACCTCATCGCACTTGTCGTCGTCGACGACAACCCGCCCGGCCGGGCCGAGGAATCGCTCCTCGGCCCCGAACACCGGGCCCTGCTCACCCTGTGCCGCGCGGAGACGCAGTCGGTGGCCGAACTCGCCGCCGACGCCGACCTGCCCATCGGAGTCGTCCGGGTCCTCCTCGGCGACCTCCTCGAAGCGGGCTTCGTCAAGGTCAGCCGACCCGTGCCGCCCGCGCAGCTGCCCGACGAACGGATCCTGAGGGAAGTCATCGATGGCCTACGAGCGCTCTGAGAGCACGGGTGCGGGCGGTGGCGTGGACTCCACGGCCCTCGCGTTGAAGATTCTGGTCGCCGGCGGGTTCGGCGTCGGCAAGACCACCCTGGTCGGCGCGGTCAGCGAGATCCGGCCGCTGCGGACGGAGGAACAGCTCAGCCGGGCGGGGGAGTCGGTCGACGACACCGGGGGCGTGGACCAGAAGACGACCACGACGGTCGCCATGGACTTCGGCCGGATCACGATCCGGTCCGGCCTCTCCCTGTACCTCTTCGGCACGCCCGGACAGGACCGGTTCTGGTTCCTCTGGGACGAGCTGTCCCAGGGGGCGCTCGGGGCCGTCGTCCTCGCCGACACGCGGCGGCTGGAGGACTGCTTCCCGGCGGTCGACTACTTCGAGCACCGCAAGATCCCGTTCGTCGTCGCCGTCAACTGCTTCGCGGGCGCGCGGAACTACGGCGCGCACGAGGTCTCGCGCGCCCTTGACCTGGACCGGGGCACGCCGGTGGTGCTGTGCGACGCGCGGGACCGGGACTCGGGCAAGGAGGTGCTGATCAGGCTGGTCGAGTACGCGGGCCGGATGCACACGGCGCGGCTGCTGGACTCGGTCGGGTGACGCCACGCTCCGTGATGCCGGTGCCGCGCTCCCGCGCGTGTACGGCGTCGGCATCACGCGGCGCGAGGGCTCAGTCGGCGACGCCGCCCTCGGCCGTCACCTTCTCGATCCGTACGCGTACGAGGAGTTCGCCCGGGACTCCGTTGCGGGCGCCGAACTCCTCGGCGCGGTCCTCGCCCATGTACCGGCCTCCGATGCGCGCGGCCCAGCGGCGCAGCTCCGCCGGGTCCTCGCTGATCTCGGCGCGGCCGCGGAGCGAGACGTACGCGAACGGCGGCCGGTCGTCGTCGACGCACAGCGCCACGCGCGCGTCGCGGGCCAGATTGCGGCCCTTCACGGTGCCCTTGCCGGTGTTGAAGACGATGTCGTCGCCGTCGAGCACGAACCAGATCGGGACCACGTGCGGACTGCCGTCGTCGCGGACGGTGGCCAGCTTGCCGGTGCGGGTTCCGTCGGAGACGAAGGCCCGCCACTGTTCCTCGGTCATCTTTGCCATGTCCCCATGCTCCGCCACCGGCCGTCCTTCGTGGTACTCCGCCGCCTTCCGCGTTGCCCCATGGGACACCGGGCGGCCGGGGGTGCTTGCCCTGTCCACGACAGTGCGTAAGGCTTGCCGCGACACGCGGACCGCGGGGACTTCGGGTCGACGGGGACGCAACACACAGGGGGAAGGACCGACGCATGGCGCTGGACACGGAACTGGACTGGCTCCTGGACGACTTGACCCGCCGGGTCGAGTACATACAACACGCGCTGGTGCTGTCCAACGACGGGCTGGTCACCGGCGCGAGCAGCGGCCTGGCCCGGGAGGACGCCGAGCACCTGGCCGCCGTCTCCTCCGGGCTGCACAGCCTCGCGCGCGGCTCGGGCCGGCACTTCCAGGCCGGGCGCGCCCGGCAGACGATGGTCGAGTTCGACGAAGCCCTGCTCTTCGTCACGGCGGCGGGCGAGGGCAGTTGCCTCTGCGTCCTGAGCGGCGCGGAGGCGGATGTCGGCCAGGTCGCCTACGAGATGACGCTGCTGGTCAACCGGGTCGGCGAGCACCTCGGCGTGGCGGCACGGCAGCCGGGCGGCGCCGACCTCTGAGTTGTCCACAGGGCGAGCGGGAGTGAACTCCTCCGCGCTACGGTCGTCACCGAGAGTAATCACCACTCACGGGGGAGACCGTCATGGCAGGAGAAGAGGACACCCGCACGCTGGCACCGACGCGAGCGGCGCAGGAACTGGAGCTGAGGCGCGACGAATTCCGGCTCGCCGTGCAGCTGGGCCTGGTGAGGACCGTGCCGGGGGCCGCGTCCGGCACCCCCAGGGCCTTGGGCGCCGCGCCGGCGGCCTCCGGAGCGCGGGGCGGCGGGCGCAGGGTCGCGCAGGGCGAGATCGACCGGCTCAAAGCCGCACCGGACTTCCCGTCCGGGCTGCGCGAGCGGGTCCGGACGGTCGGCACGACAGAGGCGGCCGCGCTGCTCTCCGTACCGCCTGAGCGCTTCACGCGACTTGCCAGGACGGGGCACCTGAGCCCGGTGCGGTTCTACCTCAACCGCTACCGCGCGGTGGTCTGGCTCTATCTCGCCGCCGAGGTGGGCGAGTTCGCGCTCACCCAGCCGGCCCTGCTGACCGGCAGGCTGCCGGTCGAGATCAGGGAGCGCGTCGATGGAGGAGAGGACTGCCGGCCGCGCAACTGGCGTGCCCGGCGTCTCGGGCTCCTCCTCAGGGCCACCGAGGACCCCTGGGTCCGGGCGGCGGCCATCGCCTCACTCCTGGACCCGGCCCAATTGGCCGAGGTGGTCGACGACCCGTACGAACGGACCCACCTCTACCGGCTGCGCCCGGAACCTCCCTCGGGACTGCCGGAGTCGGCGGCCTCCCGCGAGATCGCGGAGCGGCTGACGCTGGCGGACGACCCGGACGAGATCCTCTGGCACCGCATGAGCCTCGCCCTCGCCGTGAACGAGGCGCGCGTGTACCGGCCGGTCCCGCGCCCGGAGGGCGCCGTGGGAGCGGTCGCGGGGCTGCCGCCCGTCGACGTGCCGGGTGCCGGTGTGCCGGGCGTGGGTGCGGCGCGGCCGCCCCGTGCGGCGACGCTCTTCCGCCCACCCGCGCGCCGCACCCGACTGGGACTCCTCGACCGCCTTCGGCGCCGCAAGGCGGTCGCGGGGGCAGAGGCGGAGGTGACGACCCAGGGCTAGCGGGAGGCTGGCGGGAGGGGACGGCTCGGGTCGGGTGTCACCGGGTACGGCCACCCGACGTGCGGCTCCGCTCCCGGCAGGTGGAGGATGGTCGCATGCTGCTGGCCCGTCTCGCCGACGCGTCCCTCCAGGTCTCCGCGGTCTCCGCCCGCTCGCGGAAGATCGCGGTCCTGGCCGAACTCTTCTCGGAGGCCGCGCCCGAGGAGAGCCCGCTTGTCATCGCCTACCTCTCCGGCAGGCTCCCGCAGGGACGGATCGGGGTCGGCTGGAGCGTGCTCAAGAACCTGATCCCGCCCGCGGTGCCGCCTGCCGGGCGGCCCACCCTCACCCTGGACGGCACGGACGCAGCCATGGCCGAGCTCGCGGCCGTCTCCGGGGCCGGGTCGCAGGCCGAGCGCGCCCGGCTCGTCCATGAACTGATGGCCGCCGCCACCCAGGAGGAGCAGGAGTTCCTGATCCGGCTGCTCTCCGGTGAGGTGCGGCAGGGCGCCCTCGACGCGATCGCGCTCGAAGGCGTCGCGCGGGCCGCCACCGTGCCCTCGGACGAGCTGCGCCGGGCCGTGATGCTCGAAGGGTCCCTGCCGCGCGTCGCGCGCGCCGTGCTCGCCGAGGGGCACGCCGCCCTCGACACCTTCGCGCTGCGCGTCGGCAGCCCGGTCCTGCCCATGCTCGCCCACACCGCCGGCTCGGTCACCGAGGCCGTCGCCGGTCTCGGCGCGTGTGCCGTCGAGGAGAAGCTCGACGGCATCCGCATCCAGGTGCACCGGAGAGGAGAGGACGTGCGGGTGTTCACCCGCTCCCTGGACGACATCACCGGCCGGCTGCCCGAAGTCGTCGCCGTGGCACGGGAGACGCCCGGCGATCCGTTCATCCTCGACGGGGAGGTCATCGCGCTCGACCCCGCCACGCGTCGGCCGATGGCGTTCCAGGACATCGCCTCCCGGGTCGGCTCCCGAGTCGACGTCGAGCGCGCCAGCGCCGCGGTCCCTCTCTCGCCCGTCTTCTTCGACGTGCTCGCGGCGGACGGAGAGGTCCTCATCGACCGGCCGGGCCAGGAGCGCCACGCCGCGCTGGTCCGGCTGCTCCCCGAGGAGCGCCGCGTGCGCCGCTTCGTCGTCGACAACGCGGACGAGGCCGAACAGGTCCAAGAGGCGGAGCGGTTCTTCACCGACACCCTGTCCAGGGGCCATGAAGGGGTCCTCGTCAAAGCTCTGGACGCGCCCTACGTGGCGGGCCGGCGGGGCCGCACGTGGCTGAAGGTGAAGCCGGTGCACACCCTCGACCTCGTCGTCCTCGCCGTCGAATGGGGCCACGGCCGCCGTACCGGTCTGCTCTCCAACCTCCACCTCGGCGCCCGGGCCGCGGACGGCACGTTCGTGATGCTCGGCAAGACGTTCAAGGGCCTGACCGACGAGATGCTCCGGTGGCAGACCGAGAAGCTCGGCGAACTCGCCGTGGACGACGACGGGTTCACCGTGCGGGTGCGGCCCGAACTCGTGGTCGAGATCGCCTACGACGGTCTGCAGCGCTCCACCCGCTACCCGGCCGGAGTGACGCTCCGCTTCGCCCGTGTCGTACGGCACCGGCCGGACAAGGTGGCCTCCGAGGCCGACACGGTGGAGCGGGTCCTCGGCGGAGCGTGACGTCAGGACCCGGGTTCCTCCGGCCGGTCGGTGTACCGGCTGCGGACCCAGAGGGGCAGCGCGTACCAGCAGAGCAGATACCAAGCGGCCACGCCCGTCACCAGCCAGGGCACGAACGAGTCGTCCATCGCCACCCGCAGGACGAGCAGGAGCGCGGAGGTCAGCGTCAGGAGCAGCAGGACGAGCCCGACGAAGGTCAGCCGCGATGCCCAGACCACGGTCTCGGGCTTGATCCGGCGCCCCGCCACGATGCGGTGGAAGGACACCGGCCCGATCAGGGCCCCGGTGGCCGCCGCGCCAAGCGAAACCGTGACCACGTAGATGGTCCGGTCGGTGTCCGACAGGTCGGTGAACCGGGGTGCGAAGACGACGGTGAGCAGGAAGCCGAACAGGATCTGCACGCCGGTCTGAGCGACCCTGATCTCCTGCATCAGCTCCGCCCACCGGCGGTCCGCGCGTTCCTCCGGCGTCTCGTGCCGACCGCGGTGGAGATTGTCGCTCCCCGCCCGGTCCTGGTCCGGTGCCTGGTCCTGGTCCTGGTCCTGGTCCTGGTTCGGTCGAGTGGACACGTGACCTCCTGTGGTCGCCCACCTCGCGAGTATCCGCATGTGGCGACTTCAATCCCCGAACGTCGCGTGACACCCCGCCGCGAGGGATGCTGGAAGCGTGGCGGGACGACATCCGTACGCCCGGCAGCGAGGAGATGAGCGACGTGTACGACAGGCACATCGACACCGACGTCACCGTGCAGCTGAGCGACTGCGACCGGGAGGACGCGAAGGCCGTCTTCGACGTCCTCGACCACGTCTACCGGCTCGAGGACATGACGGCGCCAGGACCGCGGGCGGCGACCGCACCTGCCCCCACCGTCTGGATGGCCACGTTCGACACGGCCGAGGGGCGTCACGAGGAGAGCGGCCCCGTGCATCTGACCGGCATGGTCGGAGCGCTCCTCACCGGTGGCTACCGCGCGGTCGACGAGGTCGAGAAGACCCTCGCGGCCACCTTCGACATCCAGTCGATGCAGTCCGTCTCGGGGGACCAGGAGACCGAGGCCCGGCTGCTGCTCTCCTCCCGCTGACCGGCCGTCGTGCCGGACTGCTGACCCGCTGACCTGCCGGCTTCCCCGCCGGCACCCTGACACCCCGGGCGGAGCGGACGGGCGCCGCCCGGGGCACATCTCTGCCCCGACCCCCCTATGCATGGTGTGTATACACCGTGTGTAGAGTGCTCGAGTGTCACGTGGAGACGCCCCTGACCAGGCGTTCGTGGCGTTCCGATGCCATCGACGGGGAAAGCGGGTCTGCAGCAACATGTTCCGAACGAAAACGGGGAAGCGCCGTGCTCCGGCCGTCGCCCTTCTGGCGGCGGCCTCTCTCGTGCTCGCGCTCAGCGGCTGCGGGGTCGACTCGATCAGCCCGGGTGATGCCAGGGGCAAGGCCGCGGCGTCCGACGACAAGGCGGGCGCGGCCGGTGGGGCCGGTGCGGTCGACTGCGCGAAGGCGAAGTGCATAGCGCTGACCTTCGACGCCGGCCCCGGCAAGGACACCCCTCACCTCCTCGACGTGCTCAAGGAGAAGAAGGTCCCGGCCACGTTCTTCCTGCTCGGCAGCAAGCACGTCGACCGGTACCCCAAGGTCGTCAAGCGCATCTCCGACGAGGGGCACGAGGTCGCCAACCACACCTGGACCCACCGCATCCTCACCGACCTGGAGCCGGGCGAGGTGCGCGAGGAACTCTCCCGCACCCAGGACGCGATAGAGAAGATCACCGGGAAGCGGCCCACCCTGATGCGGCCGCCGCAGGGGCGCACCGACGACACGGTCTCCGAGGTGAGCCGCGACCTCGGTCTCGCGCAGGTCCTGTGGAGCGTCACGGCCAAGGACTACTCCACGACAGATTCGGAGCTCATACGGCAGCGGGTGCTCGATGCGTCGCAGGGGGACGGCATCATCCTGCTCCACGACATCTACGACGGCACCGTTCCCGCGGTGCCCGGCATCATTGATGAGCTGAAGAACCGGGGCTTCACCTTCGTGACGGTGCCCCAGCTCCTCGCCCCCGGCAAGGCCGAACCGGGAGCCGTCTACCGTCCGTGACGTGCGCGGCACGAACGGTGAAAATGGGGTGAGGTGTCTCACATCGGTCACCTCGGGCGCGGCGGAACGCCTCGCGAAGGTTTATCGTTCATCAATGTGTGACGGTGAAGGGGCCCGGTCCCCAGGTCCCCCCCTTGAGGTGACCGCTCTTCGTCGTCGCGGCAATCGGCCCCGGTTGGAATCCCCCGTCCAACCGGGGCTTTGTCGTTCCCGGGGTCGGGCCGGGGCTGTTTCTCAAGCCGCGCACAGGCGCGGGCCGCTCGCGGGCGGCGCACGCTCCGGCGCGTTCGACCCCTTCGAGTGACCTCGCGCATTGCCCCCACACCACCCGGGCAGTGATCGTCACGGGCTGTGACGATCATGTCGGCGGCCCGCCGAGCGGGGACGTCACGAGGGGGCCGCCATGCAGGACATCGCCACGCGCATCCGGCGCGCCGCCGCCGGCGTGCTTGCCGCCGGACTCCTGCTCACGGGGTGTGTCACCGCCGTCCCCGGACCGGCCGTCCCGCCGACACCCCAGGCCCAGGACGCCCTGCTCAGAACGGCCGAGCGCACCCTCGTCGACCGCTGCCTCGAAGCCCGCGGACTCACCCTCGCGCACCGGCCGGACACCGCGGAGGAGGACCGACGCCTCCAGTCGGCCCTGTTCGGCGCCGGCCCCCGAGAGCTGTCACTCACCCTCGCCACCGGCCACACCGTCACCGCCCACACAGACGGCTGTCTCGCCCGGGCCCGGCAGACCCTATACGGCGACCAGACGCGCTGGTTCCGCGCCCAGGTGACCGTGGACAACCTGCGCGCCGAAGCCCAGCAGCGGATGAAGGGCGACCCCGCGCACCAGGCCGCCCTCGCCCGCTGGAACCGGTGCGCGACACCTCCGGGAACCCCGAGCGCCGCACGTGTCGAACGGCCGGGCGCCGCAGTCGTCGCCCGCTGCGACAAGGAGAGCGGACTCGCCGAGGTACGGGCGCGACTGGAACCCGTCGAGCTGGCGAAGGCGCGCGCCCTGCGCGGCGACCAGCTCACCACCTACCAGCAGTTGCGCACCCGCGCGCTGCGGCGGGCAGTCGAACTGTCCGCACCCGTCACCCCACAGGAAGGCACCAACGCCCTATGAAGCGCATCCTCACCGCCGCCGCAGCGCTCCTCGCCCTCACCGGTGGCCTCGCTCTGGCGGCTCCCGTCCAGGCGGCCGACTGCCGGAGCGGCGAGTTCTGCGTCTGGCAGGACGCCGACTTCGGCGGCCAGCGGGCCAACTGGAGCGGCGACGACGGCTGGTGGGAGAGCTGGATCGCCGACACCGACTCCTCCTGGGCCAACCACGGCATCTCCGGGCCGGGCATCAAGGACCACGTCCGCGTCTACGAGAGCGCCCACCAGGGCGGCTCCATGACGATCTGTCTGGCCCCCGGCCAGGAGGTCGGGTACAACGGAGCCGCCAACGACCGCGGCGACTCCCACACCTGGGCGATGAGCTGCTGACCCACGCCGTGCCCACGGCCCCGCACCCGCGCAGGGTGTGGGGCCGCGGGCCCTCCGCTTCCGCTCGTCCCGGTCGTGCCGCGTGCCGCCGTCAGTTCTCGCCGGCCAGCCACAGGTCGGGGCCGAAGACCTCGTAGTGGACGTCCGAGGCGGCGACACCGGACGACAGCAGGTCGCCGCGGACCTGGCGCATGAAGGGCAGCGGGCCGCAGAGGTAGGCCGTCACCCCCTCGGGGAGGTCGAGCGTGGTGACGTCCGCGCGGCCGGGGCGCGCCTCCGAGGCACCCGACTGCTCGTACCAGAGGTGCAGTGAGGCGTTCGGCAGGGCGTCGACCAGGCCGAGCAGCTCCTCGCGGTGCGCGTGGTCGGCGGGGGAGCGGTCGGCGTGGACGACGGTCACCGGGCGGCGCGAACCGGTGGTGGCGAGGTGGTCGAGCATGGCCAGCATCGGTGTGCTGCCGATCCCCGCCGAGGCGAGGAGGAGCGGCCCGTCGCCCTCGGGCAGCACCAGGTCGCCGAAGGGAGCGGACACCTCGACCGTGTCGCCCACGGGCGCGTGCTCGTGCAGCCAGGTCGACACCTCACCGGCGGGGTCGCCGTCCACGCGCTTCACCGTGATCCGCCAGTCCGGCCGACCGGGCGCAGCCGAGAGGCTGTACTGGCGGATCTGCCGTGCGCCGTCGGGCAGTTCGACGCGCACGCTCACGTACTGTCCCGGCCGGAACGACGCCGTCGGGCGTCCGTCGACGTGCCGCAGCGTGAAGGAGACCGTGTCGGCCGTCTGCCGATGCCGTTCGACGATCTCCATCGGGCGGCGGACCTCGCCCTCGGGCACGCCGGCCACCTCGTAGAGCCGGGACTCCAGGGCGATCAGCGCGTTGGCCATCAGCCAGTAGACCTCGTCCCAGGCCTGCGCGACCTCGGGAGTGACGGCGTCACCGAGCACGTCGACGATCGCGGCGAACAGGTGCTCGTGGACGATCTTGTACTGCTCGGACGTGACGCCCAGCGAGGCGTGCTTGTGTGCGATCCGGCCGAGCATGACGTCCGGCCGGCTGTCCGGGTGCTCCAGGAGCGCCCCGGCGAAGGCCGCTATCGAGCCGGCCAGCGCCCGCCGCTGGTCGCCGCTGGCCTGGTTGCCTCTGTTGAAGAGGTCGCGGAGCAGCTCGGGGCGGGCCGTGAACATACCCGTGTAGAAGCGTTCGGTGATCTCGCCGAGCGCGGCCCCGACGACGGGGAGGGTGGCTCGGACGATGGGGGTGGCCTGCGCGGACAGCATCGGACTCCTATTGTGGTAGATGATCTACGTATTTAAAGGTGTGGCTGAGGGGGAGGGCTCTCGGCGGGAAGGTACGGTCGTCAGTCCTCGCGTCGCGTGCTCAACGACAGGAGCACGGGTCCGGTGGGCGACTCGACCAGATCCGCCACCGTCAGCGGATCGAGCGTGCTGTAGAACGCCTCCTGCGCCTGGCGCAGCGCACCGCGCAGCCGGCAGGCCGCCCGCAGTGGGCAGGGGGTGTCGCCCTCGCAGACGACGACCTCCTCCTCGCCCTCCAGCGTCCGGACCAGCCAGCCCACGGAGGCGCGCCGTCCGGTCTCGGTCAGGACCAGGCCGCCACCGCGCCCGCGCCGCGCCTCGACGACGCCGAGGTGCTGCAGGCGCGTGACGACCTTCGCCATGTGGGCGTAGGGGACCGCCATCACCTCGGCCACTTCGCGCGTCGTGGCCGAGGGCTCCTGCCCAGGTGCTCCGGGAACCGCCAGGCGCATCACGGCACGCAGCGCCAGGTCGGTGAATCTTGTCAACCGCACGCCATGACCGTATCAAATGAGCATTTCGGACACCTATTAAGGGTGCGTGCGTCGTGACGAGTGCCGGCGCCAGAGCCACAGGCCGCCCACGACCAGGGGAGTGGAGACGAGCACGATGAGCAGCAGAGGCCAGTGCGCACCGGCGAGCCGGATGTCCGTGACGACGATCAGGACCACCCCGACGACCGGGATCAGGATCGACACCAGCGCCCGCAGCCCGGCCACCACCATGTCCGGCTGGAGCCGCCCGGTACGCGGCTCCCGGGGGTCGCGGACACCGAAGTAGAAGAGGGTCGCCCGGTCCAACAGCACGGTGGTGGCGCGGTGGTACGAGACCGCCATGTACGGCAGCCACACCAGCGGCGCCACGAAACCGGCCACGATCACCACGACCAGGAGCACCCACTGGCCGATCCGGGCCACTCGGCCCCGACGGACTCCGCCGTCGTCCGGGGTCAGAATGCCGAGGAGGCGGGCCATCCGCAGGACCAGGCGCCAGAGCGCGGCCATCCGGCCGGGGCGTTCTCCGTCGGTGGGCTCGGGGCGGGCGCGCAGACCGGCCAAGGCGGCCTCAGGGTCCTCGTACACCCCTTGCAGGACCAGCAGTTCGGCGGCCCGCTCGGGGGCGGTGGTGTCCCGGCCGTCGAGGCCCGCCAGCTCGAGGATCGTCCGCGCCTCGAGCAGGAGCGCCCCGCAGAAGGCGAAGGGGATGAGCAGCATGAACGGCCCGCCCACGAATGCCCCCTCGGTGGTGACCGCGCGCCGTCCGCGCTCCGTGACCAGGGCCCGGAGCTCGGCGGGGGTCGCTCCCGGGCGCGCCTTGCGCAGCCGATCCACGCTCCGCCCGGCCGCCGGACCCATGTGCCGCAGGGCGAAGGCGGCGAGCAGCTCGGGGAACCGGCCCGGGTCGGCCCGTGCGTCCCGCAGCAGCGAGCGGGAGAGCGCCGGGGCCGGTTCGGTGCGGGCCGGTTCCGCCGGGGCCGGTTCGTCCGGTGTGCCGTTCTTCGTCAGGACAGGACCTTGGCCTTCGCCTTCTCGAACTCCTCGTCCGTGATGGCGCCCTTGTCCTTGAGTTCCGCCAGCCGCGCGAGTTCGTCGGCATGGCTCTTGCCTTCGCCCGTACCCGCCGTCTTGCGGATGTACGACTGGAACGCGGCCTCGCTCTCCTTCGCCTGCTTGACGTCCCGCTGGCTCATTCCCTTGCCGCGCGCGATCACATAGATCAACACGCCGATGTAGGGGAGCAGGATGCACAGGATCAGCCAGCCCGCCTTGCCCCAGCCGTGCAGTTCGTGGTCACGGAAGATGTCGCTGATGACCTTGAACAGCAGGAACAGCCACATGATCCAGATGAAGAACCAGAGCATGGTCCAGAAGACGTTGAGGAGGGGATAGTCGTCCATGCCAGCACTCCGTTCCGGCCACGGCCACCGGAGGACCGGGCATACGAGCGAGTGTCGCCCAGCCTTGGCCCGCCCGCATGTCGGGGAGAGCGTGCGCGGCTCCGCGGTCAGGCGATGCGTGCCTTCAGTGCCGCCAGGGCGCGATCCGCGTGGACGCTCATGCGCAGCTCGCTGCGGACGACCTCCACGACCCGCCGCTCCTCGTCGACGACGAAGGTGACCCGCTTCGTCGGCGCCAGCGAAAAGCCGCGCGTGACGCCGAAGCGTTCGCGGATCGTGCCCTCCGGGTCGGAGAGCAGTGGGTAGCCGAGCGAGTGGCGGTCGGCGAACTCCTGCTGGCGCGCGACGCTGTCGGAGCTGATGCCGACCGGCTGCGCCCCCGCCGCCCGGAACTCGGCGGCCAGGTCGCGGAAGTGGCAGGCCTCGGCCGTGCACCCGGCGGTCATGGCCGCCGGGTAGAAGAAGAGGACGACCGGCCCGTCCGCGAGCAGGCCGACCAGCGAACGGGCTGTCCCCGTCTCATCCGGAAGAGTGAAGTCCTCGACGATGTCACCGACGTTCATCCGGCCCGCCCCTTGTCTCCGACCGGCTGCTCCGGTCAACGACCGGTGACGCTACCGCAGGGTAGGGAATCCCGTCACCGGGAGGTGCGCGGCGCTTCGGCCCGCTCGCGCGCGGCCAGCCGCCGGTCCAGGATCGCGAGGACCTGCTCGCCCCAGCGCAGG
This sequence comes from Streptomyces sp. NPDC026092, assembly GCF_040638605.1. NCBI lineage: Bacteria > Bacillati > Actinomycetota > Actinomycetes > Kitasatosporales > Streptomycetaceae > Streptomyces > Streptomyces sp. NPDC026092. The sequence continues at coordinate 102,339 of NZ_JBEZYN010000008.1, read as the reverse complement.
TTCTCCTCCTCCAGGGAACGGCCGCGCATCAGGGTCAGGTACGGGCCGATCCGCTCCGCCTCGCGCAGGTACGTGGCCTCGTCCCGCCCGGCGAGCATCCACTCGCGGAGCCTCTCCCACCGCGCGAGCTTTCCCTGCGCCCAGTCCATCCGCTCCTGCACGAAGCCCCGGACGGCCTCGGTGTCGCCCTCGTCGCAGGCCTGCACCTGGACCATCAACTCGTCGCGGATCGCGCTCGGCCGCGGCGGCTGGGCCGTGTATGCCGTGAGGTCCTGTCGGCCCGCGTCGGTGAGGGAGAACATCCGCTTGTTGGGGCGCCGTTCCTGTTCCACGACGCGAGCGGCGATCAGACCGGCCTCGGAGAGCCGGTCGAGCTCGCGGTAGAGCTGCTGCGGTGTGGCGGCCCAGAAGTTGGCCACGGACACGTCGAAGATCTTGGCCAGGTCGTATCCGGATGCCTCGCCCTCCAGGAGGGCGGCGAGGACAGCGTGCTTCAGGGACATCCGGACACGCTAGCAGCACCGTTGATCAGGTGGTTTCGCACCTATTCAACGACGGGCACCCGCGCGGACGGCGGCCCCGGAAGGCTCGGCGGCGTCCAGTCCGCGTGTCGCAGGATCATCCGGAGCGTCGCGCCCGACGGCGCGAGGCGCATGGCGGCATTGCGCAGCGCCACGGCTCCCGGCGCCGAGAGCTGCTGCCCCATCCGCCCGGCCTTGCGGGCGGCGACCGTGACCGCCTGGGCGCGGGGGCGCCGCTCGGCGTCGTACGCGCGCAGAGCGGAGTCGACGTCCGGGCTCTCGGCCAGCGCCGCGGCGAGGACGACCGCGTCCTCCAGAGCCTGGCACGCGCCCTGGCCCAGATTCGGGGTCATGGCGTGGGCGGCGTCGCCGAGCAGGGCGACCCGGCCGACGACGAAGGAGGGCAGCGGGGTCGTCAACTCGTGGATGTCGTGGTGGAGGACGGCCTCCGGGCGGGCGGCGTCGAGCAGCTCGGGGACCGGCCGGTGCCAGCCGGCGAACCGCTCCCGGACCACCTCGAGCGGATCGGCGTACCGGACCCCGGCGGGCGAGTTGAGGACGGCGTGCCACTCCGCACGCCCGTCGGCGAAGGCGATGTGCCCGAACTCGGCCCCGTGCCCCCAGGTGATCTCGAAGTCCGAGGAGAGGTCCAGCGGCCGGTCCGTGAGAGCGCGGAGCACGGTCGAGCCGCTATAGGCGGGGCCGGGGTGGTCGGGGAAGAGGGCGGCCCGCGTACGGCTGTTGACGCCGTCGGCGGCCACGACCAGATCGGCGTCGATCAGATCGGTGTCGAGCCCGACGTCCGCGGAGCCGGCCGCCCGGACACGGACCCGCCCCCGTTCCGTACGGTCCAGGCCGGTCACCTCCGCCCCGACGATCAGGCACTCCGCAGGCAGGGCCTCGCGCAGCAGTCGGTGCAGCGTGGCGCGCGGGATGCCGACGATGGGCGTGCCGAGGGCGCGTTCGAGAGCGGCGCCGTCCATACGGGCGAGCCAGTTCCCGTCCGGTGTACGGGTGCCGCCGGTGTACTGGCCCCGCGAGGCGGCGCGTACGGCGGCCCCCACCCCGAGGGCGTCGAGGGCGCGGATGCCGTTGGCGGCGAGGGAGATCCCGGCGCCCGCGTCGTCGAGGACGGGCGCGCGCTCCACGACCGTCACCTCCCAGCCGACCCGCCGCAGCCCGATGGCCGCGGCCAGTCCGCCGATGCCCGCGCCGACGACGACAGCGTTGTTCCCCATGGCGACCAGCCCCTCCCGCTCCGTCCCACCTGCTTCTACAGGTGTAGAAGAGTAGCGCGCGCCTTCTACAGGTGTAGAAATGGGGTGTGACTCCCGAGACTCCACGCCACCCCGCCCCGAAGCGCGCTGACCGTTCCGACCGCCCTGACCGTTCCGGCCGTTCCGACCGCCGCACCCTGCTCGCCGACGCCGCGCTCGGCGTGCTCGCCGACGCCGGGATGCGCGGGCTGACCCACCGCGCCGTGGACGCCGCCGCCGGACTCCCGGCCGGCACCACCTCCGCGTACTGCCGCACCCGTTCGGCCCTGCTGACCGCGCTCGTCCGCAGGCTCGTCGACCTCGATCAGGCCGAGCTGAGCGCCGCCGGTGAACGCCTGCCCGAACCGCGCTCGGCGGCCGAACTCGCCGAAAGCGTCCTCGGGCTCGTAGCCGCGCGGCTCACCGGCGAGGGGCGGCGCCGCTCACTCGCCCGCTACGCCTGCGCCGTCGAGAGCGTGCGCGACCCCGAACTCCGCGAAATCCTGGTTCCACGGGAGAACCCGGGGCGCGACGCGGTCCGCCGCTTCCTCGCCGCCCAGGGGGTCGAGGACCCCGAGGGGCGCTCGCTCGCGCTCCTCGCGTGCGTGGACGGGCTCGTGCTCGACCGGGTGGTCCGCGGCGGGAACGTCTCGGCGGAGGAGGTGGAAGGCCTGGTGGTGGCGGCCCTACGGCCTGCCCGGGGTGCGGGCACGACGGACGGTCGTTGACATGCAGCCAGGAGGCTGCCTATCGTAGAGGCAGCTAAAAGGCTGCATGTTGAGGTGGGGCGATGGACGAGGTGTTCAAGGCGCTGGCCGATGCCAGTCGGCGACGGCTGCTCGACAGCCTGAACGCCCACAACGGCCAGACCCTGCGCGAACTCTGCGCGGGGCTGGACATGGCACGGCAGTCCGTCAGCAAGCACCTGGCGCTTCTGGAGGAGGCGGGGCTGGTGGTCACGGTGCGGCGGGGACGGGAGAAGTTGCACTACCTGAACGCCGCTCCGATCCACGCCATCGGGGACCGCTGGATGAGCCGGTACGCCCGCGAGCGCGTCAGCGCGCTCGCCGACCTGAAGTCAGCATTGGAGCAGAACCCGATGGACAGCAACGCGTTCGTCTACACCACCTACATCCGCACCACCCCCGAGGAGCTCTGGCAGGCCCTGACCGACCCCGCCTTCACCAAGCGCTACTGGGGCGTGGCGTTCGAGACGACCTGGACCGCCGGATCGCCGATGGTCTGGGACGAGGGTGGCCGCAGAACGAGCGACCCCGAGCAGGTCGTCCTCGCGGCCGTGCCCGGCCGCAAGCTCTCCTACACCTGGCACACCTTCACGCCCGAGTGGGCCGAGGCGGTCGGCATCGGCGACGACGTGTACGCGAAGCTCGCCACGGAGCGCCGCTCGAAGGTGACCTTCGAGATCGAACCGGCCGGGGACACGGTCAAGCTCACCGTCGTCCACGACGACCTGGAGCCCGACGGCACCATGCGCGGCATGATCGGCGAGGGCTGGCCGGCTCTCCTCTCCAGCCTCAAGTCCCTCCTGGAGACGGGCGAGGAGCTGCCGGAACCCCCGCGCTGAGCCGACCGGACCCACGGCGATAGGCCCGGCGGGACGAGGGGTACGAGGGCGGCGGATTGGTTCATTCGAGTCGTCTACCGCCCCTCTCCGGCGCCACGCCCGGAAATGTGATCATCGTTTCTTCTCTTGATCCGTTTTGATGCCCGATACCGCCACGGATCCGAGAAGGGGAGAGTGTCGCGTCGTGCCGTCACGCAGGAACATCAAGGGCTGGGGCGCGCTGTCGCTGGCCATCGGGGCCGTCCTCGTCACGACGGCCGGTCAGCACCCGGCCGTGCAGCTCCCACCAGGCTCCGCCACGGGCTCCGCGCTCGTCACGGTGAGCGGCTGCGGGACGGGCGGCGGCCCGTGCGCCCCGGTCCGCCACACCGTGCTGCTCTCCGGCGCGTCCGCCCTGACGGGCCGGGCGTTCGTGCTCGACCGCCGCGAGGCGTCCGGACCGGTCGGGATCACGCTCAGGACACCGGGCCGACTGACCGATGTCACGGTGACCGACCAGCGCGGACGCGGAGTGCCCGGCAGCGCGAGCCAGGACGGCACCCGCTGGACCACGACCGGCGCGCTCCGGGCCGACGCCCGCTACACCGCGCGCCTCACCGTCGAGGAGGCCCGCCCCGGCGGTTCCGTACGAAGAGCGGCGCGCCTGGACTTCCGCACCGGCCGGACACCGGCGGGGGAGCGGCTGACCGCGAGCTTCGGACCGTCGTCCGGGCGGACGTACGGGGTCGGGCAGCCGGTCACCGCCGAACTCAGCCACCCCGTGCCCGAGTCCGCCCTTGACGCCCGCCGCACCGTCGAACGTGCGCTCGTCGTACGCTCCGAGCCCGCCGTCGAGGGCGCCTGGCACTGGGTGGGCCCCACCACCCTGCACTACCGGCCGCGCGGATACTGGCCCGCCCACGCCACCGTCCGGGTCCGCAGCGGACTCGACGCCGTACAGGTGGACGACCGGCTCCAGGGCGGCCCCTCGACGCCGCTCACCTTCACCACCGGCGACCGCGTCGAGGCCGTCACCGACGTGGCGTCCCTCCGGATGACCGTCCTGCGCAACGGCCGTGTCGTCCGCACCATCCCGGTCACCACCGGCAAGGCCGGCTACCGCACCCGCGGCGGCGTCAAGGTCGTCCTAGGCAAGGAGCCCCTGGTGCGGATGCGCGGCGACTCCATCGGCATCGCGCGCGGCAGCGACGACTTCTTCGACCTCAAGGTCCGCTGGGCGACCCGGGTCACCTGGAGCGGCGAGTACCTGCACGCGGCGCCCTGGTCGACGGACGTGCAGGGCAGCGAGAACGTCAGCCACGGCTGCACCGGCATGAGCACCGAGGACGCCGCCTGGCTCTTCCGCACCGTCCGCGAGGGCGACCTCGTCGAGGTCGTCAACGGCTACGGCGAACCGATGACGCCCTTCGACAACGGCTACGGAGACTGGAACCTGACCTGGCCGGACTGGCAGCGCGGCAGCGCGCTCGCGTCGGGGCCCGGGCACACCCGCCACGCCTCGGGAAGCCTGCTGCCCGCCCTCTGACCTCTGCTCGGTGATACTGGCGCTCTGCTGGAGCACCGTGAACCAGCCACTCCGGAGGGATCCGTGATGCGGGACATCACCAGGGTCGAGGTCGACGACGCCGTTCTCTACGTGGAGACGGAGCGGCTCGGCCCCGACTCGGACCTCGAAGGCCTCGGCGACCGCGTCCCGGACCTCTCCGGGGTCACGCGCGCCCTGTCCTCGTTCGCCGGCCAACTCAGCCAGGCCCTGCACCAGGCGGCGCCCGACCGGGCGACGGTGGAGTTCGGCTGCGAACTGGGCCTGGACGCGGGCGGTCTGACCGCCCTCATCGTCAAGGGCAGCAGCCACGCGAACCTCCGCGTCACCCTCGAATGGACCAAATCCTCCTAGCCGAGCCCGGACATGGCCGCAGGGCCTGAAGCGGGGGACAACACCCTTCAGGCCCCGCGGCGTTCCGGGGCGGGCCGAGGCGGCCCGCGGTCAGGCCGAGGTGGACCGGGGGGACTTCACCCGGCACACCAGGGCGTCGTTCTGGACGTCCGCCACGATCGTGTCGCCGGGATCGGCCTCCCCGCCGAGCAGCAGGTCCGCGATCCGGTTGTCCAACTCCGCCTGGATCGTCCGGCGCAGCGGCCGGGCGCCGAACTCCGGCTGGTGACCGTGGGCGACCAGCAGCTTCTTCGCCGCCTCCGTCACCTCCAGCTCCAGACCCTGGGCATGGACCCGGCGCTCGCTCTGCCGCAGCAGCAGATCGAGGATGTCGCCGAGATCGTCCTCGCCGAGACCGTGGAAGATGATCGTCTCGTCGATGCGGTTGAGGAACTCCGGAGTGAAGTAGCCGCGCAGATCCTGCTTCAGGTCGTCGCGGATCTCCGAGACGTCACCGTGGTGGGCCAGGATCCGCTGCGCGCCGATGTTCGACGTCATGATGACCACACAGTGCCGGAAGTCGACCGTCCGGCCCTGGGCGTCCGTCAGCCGGCCGTCGTCCAGGACTTGGAGCAGGGTGTTGAAGACGTCCGGATGCGCCTTCTCCACCTCGTCGAAGAGCAGCACGCTGTACGGCTGGCGGCGCACCTTCTCCGTGAGCTGGCCCGCCTCCTCGTGACCGACGTATCCGGGCGGCGCGCCGACGAGCCGGGAGACCGTGTGCTTCTCCTGGAACTCGCCCATGTCGAAACGGATCATCCGGCCCTCGTCGCCGAAGAGCAGCTCCGCCAGCGCCTTCGCCAGCTCGGTCTTGCCGACCCCCGTCGGACCGAGGAAGAGGAAGGAGCCCACGGGACGGTTCGGGTCGCCCATGCCCGCCCGGTTGCGGCGCACCGCCTGCGCGATGGCCGTGACGGCCTCGTCCTGACCCACCACCCGGCTGTGCAGGGCGTCCTCCAGCTTGAGGAGCTTCTCCTTCTCGCTCTGCGTCATCTGCGCGACGGGGATGCCGGTACGGCGCGACAGCACCTCCGCGATGTCGTCGACCGTCACCTCCATCACGCCCTCGCGGCGCTCCACGAGCCCGGCCAGCTCGCCCTCGAGCCGGGCGATGTCCTTCTTGTACTCGTTCGCCTTCTCGAAGTCCTCGGCGGAGACCGCCTCGTCCTTCTCGCGGCGCAGCTTCGCAAGCCGGTCCTCGCGGTCGACCACCTCGGTCGACTTGCCGAGCGAGCGCAGCCGTACACGGGCGCCGGTCTGGTCCATCAGGTCGATGGCCTTGTCGGGCAGGAAGCGGTCGGAGACGTACCGGTCGGAGAGCTCGGCGGCCGCCGCGAGCGCGGCGTCGCTGTAGCGGACCTGGTGGTGGGCCTCGTAGGAGTCGCGCAGCCCCTCCAGGATCTGGATGGTCTCCGGCACCGAGGGCTCGGGGATCAGCACGGGCTGGAAGCGCCGTTCCAGAGCGGCGTCCTTCTCCACGTACCGCCGGTACTCGTCGATGGTGGTCGCGCCGACGACGTGCAGCTCACCGCGGGCGAGGGCGGGCTTGAGCATGTTGCCGGCGTCCATCGCGCCCTCGCCCGTCGCCCCCGCGCCGACCACGGTGTGCAGCTCGTCGATGAAGAGCACGGTCGACTCCGCGTCGGCCTTCACCTCGTCGATGACGTTCTTCAGCCGTTCCTCGAACTGGCCGCGGTACTGCGCGCCGGCCACGAGTCCCGACAGGTCGAGGGCGATGACCCGCTTGCCCTCCAGCGTCTTCGGGACCTCGTCCGCCACGATCCGCTGGGCGAGCCCCTCCACGATCGCGGTCTTTCCCACGCCCGGCTCACCGATGAGGACCGGGTTGTTCTTCGCGCGGCGGGAGAGGATCTCGACGGTCTGCTCGATCTCCTTGGCCCGTCCCACCACCGGGTCGAGCTTCCCGGCCCTCGCCTCCTCGGTCAGGTCGCGGCCGAACTCGTCGAGCGTGGGCGTCCTGCTCTCCGGCTTCGCCGTCGGCGTACCGTCCGCCCGCGCGGCCCGTGTCGCGCGGTCGGCCGTGGACCGCAAGCCCCCGACGTCCGTCCCGTACGCCGTGAGCAGCTTCGCCGCCGCCGAGTTCGGGTCGTCGAGGAGGGCGCCGAGGATGTGCTCGGGTCCGATGTACGAGACCCCCGACTCCTGGGAGCGCTCGTACGCCCGCAGCAGGACGCGCTTGGCCGCGGGGGTCAGCCCGGGCTCCGCCGAGGGGACGCCGCTCTCACCGGGCAGCACCTCGGCGATCGACGCGCCCAGCTGGTCGGGGTCGGCACCGGACTGGGCGAGCAGGGAACGGGCCGGGTCGATCTGGGTGCACGCCCACAGCAGATGCTCGGTGTCCAGGTCGGCACTGCCGTCCTCGGCGGCGCGGACGGTGGCCCGGCCGATCAGGTCCCGCGCCGAGTCCGTCAGGAGCCGGCCGATCGGCACGCGCTGGACAGCCGGGGGAGAAGCGGCGGGCGACATCCCGAAGAAACGGTTGAGCAGCTCGTTGAACGGGTCCGACCCACCGAGGGAGCCGAAGGGAGACATGGTCATGTGATGCCGTCCAGGTGCGTCGACGTCCGGGCACTGCTCCCCTCACTGGACCAGATCCCGGCGACCCCCACCCGGCGGGGCCCGACTACGGAGCGTGGCCCCGAAGGGCCCTGACGCGTCGGCGTGCGGCTTCAGCGCGCCTCGCCCGCCGGGACGTCCCCGCCCTCCGGCCCGCCGATCGGGTGAGCGACTCCGCCCTCGGCCTGCCCGCCGCCGCTGGGTAGCGGCTCACCGACCAGCAGGCGCGGCCGGCGCTGGAGGCCCGCGCCGACGAGGATGCCGAGCGCGATGGCCGCGACGGTGATCACGGTCTCCACGAGGTTGGACAGCCCGGCCGTGCCGCGCTCCACGATGAGCTCCGAGACGCTCGTGAGACCGACGGCTCCCGGCACGAGAAGCCAGAAGCAGGGCAGGAACACCACCTGGTCCGGGGTGCGCGAGCGGCGCTCGATCCAGCCGGCCATCGGCGGCAGCAGCATCCCCGCGGCGAACGCGCCGAACGTCGCCCCGGCCAGGTCCGTCGCCGCCGACTGCACGAAGCGCTCCAGGAGCAGAGCGCCGAGGAGCCAGCCGGTGACCCGGGGCGGCGCGGAGTGGTACAGCAGGAACCCGAAGCCGAGGAGCAGTACGCCGACCCACGGCGCCCACCCGCCGAGCGCCTCCGACTGCGGGCCGCCGGGCGGGCGGGGCCTCACCAGTTCGGTGCCGACCAGGATGCCGAGCGCGAGGAGCAGCAGGACGTTGACGGCGCCCGCGAGCCGGGCGATGCCCGACAGGGCGGCGCCGGTGGCGAGTTCGATCGCGCCGAGCGTGAGGGCCGCACCCGGCAGGAACGCGATCAGCGGCGGGACGTAGAGCACGGTCGGCACCTCGTGCAGCAGCGGTCCCGCCCAGCGCAGCGAGACCGCCGTGACCAGGACCGCGGCGACGACCGGCAGCGCGGTGCGCGCGGCCGGCAGCCGGTCACCGAAGAGCCGCAACAGACCGACCCCGGCGCCGAGCACCGCGTACCCGACGACGGCCGCCACGGTCGCGTGCCGCATCACCCCGAGCCCCACGGTGAGCAGGACGTAGCCGAGCACGGTGGCGGACGGGCTGAACCGTTCCGGCTGCTCCCGCTCCGCTCGCAGGGCCCGCCGTACGTCCTCGAAGGGCATCGCCTCCGCGCGCATCCGGTCCACCAGGGAGTGCAGCGTCTGCACCTGGTCCAGACGCAGGTCGGGCCCTTCGACCGGGGCGAAGTCCAGCTCCCCGCCCCGCCCGTCGGGCCCGCCGCCGACCCGGACGAAGAGGCCGGTCGGGACGACGAAGCAGCGGGCCCTCATGCCGTACCGGGCGGAGATGTCGTGCAGTACGCGCTCCACCTCCGCCGTCCGGTCACCGGCCCGCAGCAGCTCGGACCCCAGCTCGCACAGGAGCGCGGCGAGTTCCCGCAGCCGCTCCCGCTCGACGTCGGCCGCCTCGGGCAGTGTGACCGTGGCCGCGCGCCGCCTCCGCCAGGGCAGCCGCGACACCGCCCTGCGGACGAGGCCGCGCACGTCGAGGCGCGGTGCCCTCATCGAGCCTCGCTCCCGCCGCCGATTCGTCCCATTCGCGCAACGTAACAGCGGGACACGAGCCGCGCCCCGAGCGGCACGCGCGCGTGGCCGCCGACGGAGGTCCCGTCGCTAGCGGTACTCCACCGTCAGCGTCACCGGGGTGTCCTTGTTCACGAAGAGGTACGCGGTCGACGCCGGGGCGGACTCGAAACCCAACCGCACCTGTGTCGTCCCACCGCGGTTGAGCGCCGCCAGGGCCGGCGCCGACAGATCCGTGGTGGTCGCCGAACCGGAGGAGAAGGCGGCGATCGTCGCCCCGCCCGCCACCGTCGGCGCCGCCGACCAGTCCGAGGGCTCGACCGCGCACCCGCCGAAGCACCCCGTCCTCACGTCCACAAGGAGGCGGTTGCCCGCCGGGGACGCCCACGGATCGCCGGAGCCGCTGCTGCGCGCCACCGTCAGGTACGCGCGCGTGATCTCCTTGCCCGCAGGGATCCCGGACGTGTCGAAGGAGAGCAGCGTCCGGTTCACCTTGGCGTCCGTGCCCCGGCCGAGGGCCAGGCCGTAGGTGTCCTCCAGCGGGCCCACCGCCGCGCCAGTGCCGTCGGCCGCGGCCTTCACGTAGCCGTCCTGCGCGTCCACGCTCGACAGCGTCACCCGGTCGGCCGCGGGCGGGGGAGTGGAGCCGCGCAGCGCCCGCACCATCCCCATGATCGCCTCGATCTGCTTGCCGCCGTGCCGGGCGTACGCCGAGTCGCCGAGGTATCCCCACCAGTTCCAGCAGCCGTTGGGGTTCTCCAGCGTGCCCGTCGCCGCCGCCTGCGGGTACAGCACGATCATGTCATTGGTGTCGGCGTACTCGTTGAGGTACGCCCGGTCGACGAACTGGGTCCCGAAGCCCTGGTAGGCGTACCCCTGCTTGCAGCCGTGGAGGGCCACCATCAGCGAGCAGGTCGCGCCCTCGGAGCAGGACTTCGGTACGTAGACGAATCCCTCGGCGCCCAGTGACATCGCCGCCGCGCCGCCCGGGGCGTAGGCGTTCTGGTCGAAGCGGGTCAGGGTGCCGCCGGGCGTGGCGCTCGGCGCGGCGACGGAGCCCCGCAGATGGCCGAGGAGGTCACGCTCGGCGTCGAAGCCGCAGTTGTTGATGAACGGAGTCTGCGTGACCGTGCAGGAGTTGGGGCCGAGCGGGCTGATCCAGGCATGGCCGGCCGCCGTCGAGCGGTCGTACCGGACCTGGGCGCCGAACCGCCCGTAGTAGTCGGCCAGCGCGTCCGCCACCGGACGCTTCACCGTCGAGTCGCCCGAGCCGCTGAAGACGTACACCGGATCGCCGGAGAGGTTCGCGACCGGGTCGACGAGCCCCTGCGACGACCAGGTCCGGGTCGTCTGCTCCAACTGCGCGAGCTGAAGGTCCTGCACGGTGTTCATACAGGCGTTGAGGGCGGTGGAGAGCGTGTTCTGGGCGCAGTTGTACGGGCCCGACGCGAACACCGCCGAACCGCTGAACGTCCCCGAGTACGCGACGTGGAGCTGCGTGGCCATGTAGCCGCCCGACGAGATGCCGGCGCTGTAGACCGCGTCGATGGCGTACGGCTTGAGCTGACCGGGAACGGGCGCGACGGCGGCGGGTGCGGCGGCGGGCGCCGCGACCACGGCGGATCCGGCGGCCGCCGCCGGTGCCGCGGTCGGGAAGAGGGCCACGGCGGCGAACAGCAGCAGGGCCGTCAGCCTGCGCCGACGTGGGTGGAGGGGGCGGTGTGGACGCATAGGGGGATCTCCCGGCGGCTCGGGCCGGCCCAAGGTCGTGGCCCTGGGCATGGCAGGTGGTTGCCGGGAGAGTAGGGGCGGTCCGCGCGGGCGCCCTATGGGCCCGGCAGCCACAACCGGCCGCCTGGAGTATGGCGTTCCGTCACCTGGCAGCCGCCGCCCGGCACTCCGCGACGACCTGCGAGGATGCCGTCCATGGACATGGACACCACCCCGATGAGCGACGACGAGCGGGACCGCCTCCTGGCGGCGGCGGTCGGCCTGCGCGAGCAGGGCCGGCCGGAGGAGGCCCGGGACCGGCTGGTGGAACTCGCGGCGCGGCGGCCCGACGACACCGAGGTGGCCTACCAGACCGCCTGGGTGCACGATGTGCTCGGCCTGGAGGCCGAAGCCGTCCCCCACTACCAGCGGGCCCTGAAGACGACCGGCCCCGCCGGCCTCTCCGAGGCGGACCGCAGGGGCGCGCTCCTCGGCCTCGGCAGCACCTTCCGCACCCTCGGCCGGTACGAGGAGTCCGTCACCACCCTGCGCGGCGCGGTCGGGGAGTTCCCCGACGACGGCGCCCTGCGCACCTTCCTGGCGATGGCCCTGTACAACACGGGCGACCACCACGAGTCGGCCCGGCTGCTCCTGCGGCTGCTCGCGGCGACCAGCGACGACCCGTCCGTACGGCGGTACCGACGGGCCATCGAGCACTACGCCGAGGACCTCGACGCGATCGAGTGAGCGGGAGGGGATACGGCTCAGTCGTTGACGGCGGTCAGCAGGACGACCGCGTCCTCCACGGCGAGGAGGCCGTGCCGCTCCTTGGGGATCATCTTCAGCTCGCCCGCCGACAACTCGTCGGACCATCCCGCGGTCGTCAGCTTCACCCGTCCCCGCAGCACCATCAGGCTCGCCGCCGGGGGCGCGTTGTGCTCGTCGAGCGCGGTTCCGGCCAGGAGCGCGATCACGCTCTGCCGGAGCACCCCGTCGTGCATCACCACCTGGGCGCTCCGGCCGTGCGGGGCGCTGCGCGCGGCGGCCAGATGCTCGTCGGCGAGGTCTGCGAGATCCTTCATCGTCTCTCCCTGCGGGGTACGCGGGTCCGATTCCCAGCCTCGCGCCTGTCCCGCGCGCCGCAACTCGGAGCCGCCGTCCGCCGCGCTGCCGCCACCACCAGTGCGGCCAGGGCCGTGAACCCGACTGACGCGAGGACCGTCGCCGTCCAGCCGTAGGCCCCGTACAGCCACGCCGCCGTGAGCGAGCCGAGTGCCCCGCCGCCGAAGGTGAACAGCATGAAGACCGTGTTCACGCGGGCCGCGATCCGCGCATCCAGTTCGAAGATCCGCGCCTGGTTCGTCACCTGGGCCACGCTCGTGCCAAGGACCAGCAGATTGGCCCCCACCACCAGCGCCACCAGCTCGTACGCACCGAGACAGACGACGGCGAACGCTGCGGCCAGGCAGAGCAGCGCACCGGCGCGGACCGGCCCCGTTCCGCAGCGGTCGGCCAGCCGTCCCGCGTACGCCGACAGCAGCGCCCCGGGCAGGCTCAGCACCCCGAAGAGACCCGCCACGCCAGGACCGAGAGCGAGGCCGTCGGAGGCCAGATGGAAGGCGAGGGTCGCCCAGAAGACGCTGAAGGCGGCGAAGACCGCGGCCCCGGTCAGCGCCGACTCGCGTACCTCCCGATGCTCGGCGAACAGCCGCGGAAGGCTCGCGAGGAGCCTTCGGTACGGCAGCCGGTCCCCGGTCGTGCCGAGGCGCTCCGGCAGGGCGCGCGGGACGAACCACAGCAGGGCCGCTGTCGCGGCCGCGGCCAGCACGTAGGCCGTACGCCAGCTCCCGCCGGCGTCGGAGGCCACGCCGGAGACGGTACGGGAGAGGGTCGAGCCCAGGGTGAGGCCGAGCCCGACGAGCCCGACGACCCGGCCACGCCGGCCGGGCCCCGCGAGCGCCGCCGCCACGGGGGTGAGGATCTGCGGCAGGACCGTCGTGGTGGAGACCGCCAGGGTCGCGAGCGCGAGGGTGAGGACGTTGGGCGACGCCGCGGCGACGAGCAGCCCGCCGCTGGTCAGGGCGAGCAGCACGGTGGTCAGCCGGCGGAGCCGGGCGGTGTCCGCGAGCGGTACGAGGAACAGGATGCCGAGCGCGTAGCCGAGCTGCGCGGCGGAGGCGACGAGCCCCGCCGTGTGCGGCGAGACCCGCAGCCCCCTGGCGATCGCGTCGAGCAGCGGCTGCGGGAAGTAGAGGTTGGCCACGGTGACGGCGCCCGCCACCGCGATGACGAGGACGTCGGTGCGGGTGAGGCGGCGGGGCTCGGGCCGTGGGGCCTTCGGTGGCCGGCGGCCGGTCAGCAGATCCATGCCCCTCACCCTCCTGCCCGCCGAACCGCCCCATCAAGGTGCGACAATGCAATCGGCGTTTAGCAGGGCTCAACGATGAGGGAGGTGTCAGGTGCTCGAACGGTACGAAATGGAGACGTTTCTGACGCTTGCCGAGGAGCTGCACTTCGGCCGCACGGCCGAGCGGCTCGGCGTCTCCACCGGCCGGATCAGCCAGACCGTCAAGAAGCTGGAACGCAGGGTCGGGACACCGCTGTTCGAGCGCACCAGCCGCCGTGTCCTGCTGACCCCGGTGGGCCGCCGCCTCTACGACGAACTCCTCCCCGCCCACCGTCAGATCCTTGCCGCCCTCGAACGGGCCACGGCGGCCGGACGGGGTGTGCGGGGCACTCTCCGCGTGGGCTTCGGCACCCCTTGGGACGGCGAACTGCTCAGCGCCGCCGCCGACAAGCTCCTCGCCGGCCACCCCGGCTGCGAGGTCACCGTGCGCGAGGTACCGCTCGACGCCGGCTTCCGGCCGCTCCTCGACGGCGCGCTCGACGTCCAGTTGACGGTGTTCCCCGCCCGCGAACCCGGACTCACGGCCGGACCGGTCCTCGCCGAGGAACCCCGAGTCCTGCTCGTACCCGCCGGCCACGCCCTCGCCCGCCGGGACTCCGTCGGCCTCGAGGACCTCGCGGGCGTCCCCATGGTCACCACGGCGGGCGCCCACCCCGGCCACTGGCTGGACGCCCACTACCCCCGGCGCACCCCCTCCGGTGCCGCCATCCCGCGCGGGCCCGTCGCCTCCACCTGGCAGGAGGTCCTCTCCCACGTGAGCGCCGGACGCGGCGTCTCGCCCGGCGCGGCACGCGGAGCCGCGTACCACCCGCGCCCCGGCATCGCCTACGTACCGCTGCGGGACGCCCCACCCCTCGCGTACGGACTCGTCTGGCCGACGGCCGCCGAGAACGCGCTCCTCCGCGCCTTCGCCGCCCAGGTCGCGACGGTCGCCGCGGCGCGGGGCCGGGATTCCCAAGGTCCCTAGATGGTCGCGCTGCCCGTCAGATGGTCGTACGCCATGTGCGCGTGCAGCCGGACGCCGGTGACGAGGGTGTCGTCGTCCGCGTAGAAGTGCGGATTGTGGTTGGTGACCAGGCCTCGGCCTCCCGGTACGGGGACCGGGTGGCCGTCCGCGTCCAGTGCGGCGTCCTGGACGCCCAGCATCACGTACAGGCCGCCGAAGCGGGCGATGAACTCGGACACGTCGTCGTACCCGAGCGTCGCCCCGGTCTCCACCGTCCGCTCCTCACCGACCACCCGCCGGATCGTCGGGAGGCCCGCCGCGACCCACTCGGCGCTGTTGTGCACGGGCGGGACCGGCTGCAGGTACTCGACCGCGGCCGAGGCGTTGTACGCCGCCGCCGAGTGTTCCGCCAGGGTGGCCAGTCGGCGCTTGACCTCCGCCATGTCCGACTCGACCGCGCAGCGGATCGTGCCCCACAGAGTGACGGTCTGGCCGACGATGTTGAAGCGTCCGACGTCCTCGATGTGGCCGATGGAGACCGTGATCGGGTCGAACGCGGAGACCTGGCGGTACAGCTGCCCGATGCCCGTCAGGATCGCGCCGACGGCCGGCATGGGGTCGACGCCCTGCCACGGCGTGGAGCCGTGCGTCTGCTTGCCGGTGACGACGATCCGTACCAGCGTGGAGGCGCCGTACTGGTTGCCCACCCGGTAGCCCACGTACCCCTTGGGGTACGGCGTGACATGCATCCCGAACGCCATCGTCGGCACCGGATCCGCGCACGCGCCCTCGTCGAGCATCGCCCGCGCCCCGCCCCGCTCGGTGACCGGAGGCCCCTCCTCGGCGGGCTGGAAAACGAACAGCACGGTCCCTGGCAGCCGTTCGCGTACCCCCGCGAGCACGGTCGCCGCGCCCATGAGCATGGCGGTGTGGCAGTCGTGTCCGCACGCGTGCGAGACGGGGAACGGGCCACCGGGGTAGTCGGCGTCGACGACCCGGGAGGCGAAGCCCTCACCGCACCGGTCCTCGACGGGCAGCGCGTCGATGTCCGCCCGCAGTGCCATCACGCGCCCGCCCGGCACACCGCCCCGCAGCACACCCACCACACCGTGCCCGGCGATCCCGGTACGGACCTCGTCCAGGCCCAGGGACCGGAGGTGATCCGCGATCAGACGGGCGGTCCCGGCCTCGCGGTTGGACAGCTCGGGGTGCTGGTGCAGATGCCGCCGCCAGGCGACGACCTGAGGGGCCGTCTTCTCGGCGAGCCGGTCCAGTTCCCGGTGGATCGGATCGGTGCTCAAGTGCCACCCCTCGTCGTCGTCGGACCGTCCCCTCCAGAGTGCCAGCCCGACCTCGTTCCAGGGGCGTTGTCAGTGGCGTGCTGCACGATGGACACGTCCGGTGATCACCAGGGGAAGGGCCAGGATGAGGATCACGAACGAGCAGGTGACGGGGTACGCGTTTCTCAAGGCGCTGTACGAGGACGGGTACTACCCGGACCACGTGGTCGACAAGGGGCGGGCGATCCTGCTGCGGCTCTGCGGGCGGATCGAGGCGGAGCGTCCGGCCGACCTGACCGCGCTGTACGCGCTCACGGAGGTGGCCACCGAGGAGTTCAACGCCCTGGAGGCGGACTTCGACGAGGCCGGGAGCGAGATCGAGACCGTCGCCCGGGAGGAGATCGCCGAGAACTTCTGGTTCGTCGCCACGGCCTACGGCTTCGCCGACGCCGACGTGGAGGAGCTGATAGCCGCCCGCGAGTGGTGACGGGCGGCCGCGTCGACAATTCCCGGCGCGGACCGAATCCTTTCCGGGGGGCAGCGCCTCCTATACACGTGCCGACAGACGTCGGGACGTGACGAGGAGGTCTTCATGATCACAGGTATCGCCATCGCCGTCGGAGTCGTGCTGCTCTGCACGTGCAGCTACGTCGCCCTCCGCAAGTGGAAGCAAGCCCGTGGCTGACCCGACCTGGCCCGGTGAACAGTTGATCGTCGCCGCCCAGCGCGGCGACGTCGACTCGCTCACCGCGTTGGTCTCGGGCGCGCACCCGAACGTGCGACGGTTCGCCCGCTCGCTCTGCGCCACTCCCGAGGACGCCGAGGACGCGGCGCAGGAAGCCCTGATCATCCTCTATCGGAAGATCGGGATGCTTCGGGCGTCCGGTGCGCTGGCGTCGTGGATGTTCCGGATCGTCCGCAACGAATGCCTGCGGCGCGCACGGGCGATGCGGGCACCCGCTCCACTGCCGGACGTCGCCGTGCGTTCGGCCGAGGACGTGGTGCTGCAGCGCTTGGAGGCGGGCAGGGTGGCGGCCGCCGTCGCCGCGCTCCCGGCCGACCAGCGCCACGTGCTGATCATGCGGGACATCCAGGGTTACAGCGGACGCATGACCGCGGACGCGCTCGGCCTCAGCACCGCCGCGATGAAGTCGCGACTGCACCGTGCCCGTACCGCTGTTCAGCGCTCGCTCCGTGCCGCAACCGACCCCACACCCGAACCCTCGCCCGGAGGCATCCATGAAGACGACCAGTGCCGGCGGCCCTGATTTCGCGAGTGCGTCCCTGCCCCGCCACCTGGTCCGGGGCGTACTCGGCTTCGGCGGTATCGTCGGCGCCTTCGCGCTCCTTCCGGTCGTCGGCCCGGTCAGTCTGCTGCTCCTGCCGGTCGGCGTACTGGCCCTGCGCGGCTGCCCGATGTGCTGGACCATCGGCCTGATCCAGACCGTCTCGCGGGGCCGCCTGCAGCGCTCCTGCGAGGACGGGGTGTGCAGCCTGACCCGCGCGGATCGGGACGACCATACGGATCGGGACCATGAGGAGCGTCTCCGGACCGCATCGATATCGCGGTAGGTGTCTGCCGTGGCTCGGAGAAGCCACGGCAGACACCTACCGTCCGTCCGCCGCGTCGGACCGGTGCTCAGGCCGGCTGCGGGGTGGCGCGGCTGATGATCGATGCCGTGTCCAGGCCGGGAGGCAGGGTGCCGAACGCGATGCCCCAGTCGCTGTCCAGGCGCGAGGCGCAGAAGGCGTCGGCCACCGCCGGGTGGCCGTGCCGGACGAGCAGCGAGCCCTGGAGGACCAGGGCCATGCGCTCGACGAGGCGCCGCGCGCGGTACTGCAGGGCCGCCGGGTCGTCGCCGAGGTCGCCGACGTCCTTCCGCAGCCGGGCCGTCGCCGCGTCGAGCCGGTGGTCGGCGCCCGAGGCGCGGTCGACCTCCGCGAAGAACGCCTCGACCGCCTGAGGCTGCCGCCCCATCGCGCGCAGCACGTCGAGCGCGGCCACGTTGCCCGAGCCCTCCCAGATCGAGGGCAGCGGGGACTCGCGGTAGAGCCGGGGGAGGCCCGAGTCCTCCACGTAGCCGTTGCCGCCCAGACACTCCAGCGCCTCGGCCGCGTGCGCGGGAGCCCGCTTGCACACCCAGTACTTGGTCACCGCGAGCCCGATCCGGCGCAGCAGCTCCTCGTCCGCGTCACCCGCAGCCGCCCGGTCCACGGCGCCTGCGAGCCGCAGGCCCGCGATCGTCGCCGCCTCCGCCTCCACCGCCAGGTCGGCCAGGACGTTGGTCATCAGCGGCTGGTCGATCAGCCGCGCCCCGAACGCGCTGCGGTGCGTGGCGTGGTGCACCGCCTGGACGAGACCCTGCCGCATCCCGGACGCCGAACTGACCGCGCAGTCCAGCCGGGTCATGTTGACCATCCGGATGATGGTCGCCACCCCGCGGCCCTCCTCGCCGACGAGGCGGCCCAGCGCGCCCTCGTACTCGATCTCGGAGGAGGCGTTGGAACGGTTGCCGAGCTTGTCCTTAAGGCGCTGCAACCGGATCGCGTTGCGCGTGCCGTCGGGTAGCACCCGGGGCACGAGGAAGCAGGAAAGGCCCCCCGGAGCCTGGGCCAGTGTGAGGAAGACGTCCGACATGGGCGCCGACGTGAACCACTTGTGGCCGGTGAGCGCGTAGAAGCCGTCCTCGCCCGTCGGCACCGCACGCGTCGTGTTCGCGCGGACGTCCGAGCCGCCCTGCTTCTCGGTCATCGACATCCCGGCGATGATGCCGGCCTTCGACGTCGGCTCGCGCAGCCCGAAGTCGTAGACGGGGGAGGAGAGGAGCGGTTCGTACACCTCGGCGAGACCGGGCTCCGCGCGCAGGGCGGGCACCGCCGCGTACGTCATCGAGATCGGGCACAGGTGCCCGGGATCGGCCTGCCCCCACACGAACACCTTCGCCGCCCGCGCCACGTGCGCGCCCGGTCGCTCGTCGAGCCACGGCGCCCCGTGCAGCCCGTGCCGTACGGCGACGGTCATCAGCTCGTGCCAGTACGGGTGGAACTCGACCTCGTCGACGCGGTGGCCGTACCGGTCGTGCGTGTGAAGGACCGGGGAGTGCCGCTCGGCAAGGCGCCCCCACTCCTGGGCCTCCTCGCCGCCGGCCCGCACCCCGAGCTCGCGCACCTCGGCCTCGGCCCAGCCCGCGCCCTCGCGGTGCAGCCCCTCCAGGAGGGCCGGGTCGGCCGACACGTCGTAACCGCTCAGCGGCGGGACTTGGTTGGTGACCTCATGCGTGGCCGGCATCGGGAACTCCCAGGGCTCTCAGGGTGAAGGTGACCAGTGCGGGTACGGTCTCGGGCCCGACCGTGCCCTCCGCCAGCGGACCGACGAGCGCCTCCGCGCCCGCCCCGACCAGCGCGGACGCCGTCAGCGAGGCGTCCTGCGGCGGAAGCTCACCGGACCGCACGCCCTCGGCGATCCGCTCGGCGAAGACATCGCGGAACGCCCGCCGGAAGACGAGCCGTTCGGCGTCCACGGCCGGGTCCACCGGCTCGGCAAGGAGGGCGTAGGCGAGCCGGGGGGACTTCAGGGCGCGCAGGGCGAAGGTCTCTATGACCGCGACGACCCGCTCGGCCGCCCCCTCGTGCTCGGGGCGGCCGGCCGCCTCGGCCACGGCGGCCACCTCGCGCGAGACCACGGTGCGGAAGAGCTCCACGGCCAGGTCGGCCTTGCTGGGGAAGTGGTGGTAGACGCTGCCGGTCGCGATCCCGGCGCGCGCGGCGACGGCGGCCATCGTGCAGCCCGCGTACCCGTGCTCGGCGAGCAGCCCGAGCGCCGCGTCGACGACGGTGGCACGCCGGCCGTCGAGCCGGGCCTGGACGGCGGGGGTGCGTCGGTAGGGCATGGAAGAAGTGAAGCAGCGATTCAGTACTTCAACAAGGGTTCGGCGCGGAATGCGCGACGCCCCCGGATCGGGGCGATCCGGGGGCGTCGCACGGGCGGGGCGTCGTGGGTGGTCGGGAGGGTCAGCCGACGAAGATCTCGGTGAGCGACCAGATGGCCAGGGCGGCCATGCACAGGCCGCCGATGCGCTGGACGGTCTTCAGCGGGACGCGCTTGGCGATGAACCGGCCCGCGACGAGCGCGAGGGCGGAGACGCTCATCAGGGCGGCGGCGGAGCCGATCGCCGTGGACCAGGTGCCGTTGGTGGCGGCGAGGTTGGCCGTGGTGATCTGCGTCAGGTCGCCCCACTCGCTGATGAACACGGCCATGAACGCGGTCGAGTAGACCGGCCAGAAGCCGGTCACCGTCCTGCCGCCGGCCTCGTCCGCATCGTCGTCGCCCCCGCCGCGCAGCAGCATGAACGCGCCGAAGCCGAACAGGAGGGCCGAGACGAGCTTGACGATCCAGTCCGGCAGCAGGCCGAGCAGGCTGCCGGCGCCCACGGCGATGGCCACATGCGCGAGGAACGCGGTCGAGGTGCCGAACCAGACGTACAGCGGACGCATGCGCGTGCCCATGGCGAGGGACGCGAACATCGTCTTGTCGGGAAGCTCGGCGAGGAAGATCAGTCCGAAGGCGGTGAGAATCGCCAAGGGATCGAGATGCATGTACCGGGGGCTCTCTGCTCGTTCCGGGCCCGGGATCTGCACGGCACCGCGGTGGGCGACGGGAGAACCACTCGGCCCGGCATGACGGACCACGCCCACGGAACGCGGACATGGCGAATGCCTGGCCGAAGGTCTCGCCCGTCCGCGCTGTTCGCGTGGACCTGGTCACCGGGAGCCCGAGGGCTCCAGTGTGTCGACGACCGGTTCGCAGGGCTACTCCCCTTCGCTGTCGAACAGTGTAGCGGAGAGTCGTATCGATCTACGTAGACACTGTCTACGTCGACCTGGTAGACAGTGTCTATGACTGAGGAGACGCATACGGGGACCCAGGCCGGGGCCGGGGCCGGGGCCGAGTCGGAGGCCGGAGTGCGCGGCCGACTGGTCGAGGCCGGGGTCGAGCTCGTGCACGCGGAAGGCGCGCAGGCGCTGTCCCTCCGGGAGATCGCCCGGCGCGCCGGGGTCTCGCACGGGGCGCCGCGCCGGTACTTCCCGACCCACCTCGACCTGCTGTCGGCCATCGCCCGCGAGGGTTTCGCGGAGCTCGCGGACCGGGTGGCGGCCGTGGTGGGGGAGGAGGCGCGGGAGCCTGCGGGGGCGCGTGCGCAGCTCGACGCCCTCGCCCGGGTCCACCTCGACTTCGCGGAGACCCGGCGCGGGATGTACGAGCTGATGTTCCGGCACGACCTCCTCGAGAGCGGCCGGCTCGGGCTGCGCGAGACGAGCCTGCCGCTCTTCGACCTCCTCGGTCGGCTCGTCGCCCGCGCCCGTCCGGGCGTGGACCCGGAGCCGACCGTCGTCGCGGCCGCCCTCTGGGCGAACCTGCACGGCATCGCCCAGCTCCGGGCCTGGGGGAGCCTCCGGCTCGCCACGCGCACCGACGACATCGAGCCGCTCCTGCGGGCTGTCCTCGACGCGCACCTCGGCCCGGCCGGGGGTGCGCGGTGATACGTCAACGGTGGGTGACCCTCGCCTGCAGCGTCGTGGGCGCGGCCGTCGTGGCCCTCGACGGCACGGTCCTGACGATCGCCCAGCCCACACTCCAGCGCGATCTGGGCGCGGATTTCGGCCAGGTCCAATGGACCAGCACGGGGTATCTCGTCGCGGTGGCGAGCCTCCTCGTCTTCGCGGGCCGGCTGGGCGACGCGTACGGGCACCGACGGCTCTTCGTCCTCGGCACGCTCGGCTTCGCGGCGACCTCGGCCGCGATCGCCCTCGCGCCCGGCATCGGCTGGGTGGTCGCCCTGCGGGTCCTCCAGGGCGTGGCCGGGGCGCTCCTGCAACCGGCCACCCTGGGCATGCTCCGCGCGGCCTTCCCAGCCGACCGCCTGGCCATGCCGATCGCCCTCCGGATGAGCGCGATCGGCCTGGCGGCCGCGGCGGGCCCGCTCGTGGGCGGCGCCCTCGTCACGGCCTACGGCTGGCGCTCGGTCTTCGTCGTGACGGCCGTTCCCGCCCTGGCCATCGCCCTCCTGGCGGCAACCACCCCGGCGGCCGCGCCTGCGAAGGACGAGACCATGCAGGACGAGGCCGCGCAGGCCGAGCCCACGCAGGCCGAGACCGCGAAGAACGAGACCGCGAGCGCCGAGCCCGCGTCGGCCGTCCCGCCGCAGCCGCGAGCGGCGGCCTCGGCCGCCTCTGCGCTCGATCTGCCCGGTGCCGTGCTGCTCGCCGTCACGCTCGCCGGTCTGGTCCATGTGCTCGTCGCCGTCCCGGAGTCGGGCTGGAGCCCGGCTACAGGGCTCGCCCTCTGCGCCGCCGTCGCGGCCGGGGTGGTCCTCGCGCGGCACGAGCGGCGCGCCGCCCGCCCGCTCCTGCCGCCCGCCCTCCTGCGGTCCCGGCCCGTCCTGGCCGGACTCGCCACCCTAGTCGCCTCGTCGTCGGCCCTGTTCGGCGCGCTGTTCGTGGCGACGTACCTGCTCCAGGACGTCCGCGGACTCGACCCGCTCACCAGCGGCCTGTGGGTCCTGCCTCTCGCCGTGCTGATGGTGCTCGGCGCGCCCGCCGCGGCCCTGCTGCAGCGCCGCTTCGGGCCGCGCCGTACGACGGCCGGAGGTGCCGCCCTGCTCGCCCTCGGCGTGCTCCTGTTGTCCCGGCTCGACGCGACCGCGACGGCGGTGCCGACCGGAGTCTGCTTCGCCCTGCTGGGCGCCGGCTTCGGTACGGTCATGGCCACCGCGACCGCCGTCGTCGTGCACCGGGCCCCCGTGGCCGACGCCGGGGTCGCGGGCGGGCTCCAGCAGACCGCCATGAACGTCGGCCCCGCGCTCGGCGTCGCCGCCGCGACCCTGCTGATGACGGTCACCGCGCCCTCGGGTCTCGTCCCCGCGATGGGCACCACGTTCCTGGTCCTGGCGGCCGTCGCGGCCCTCGGCGTCGCCGCGGCGCTCGGGCTGCCCGGACGCGCCGCACCCGCGACCCGCCCGGAGGTGCCCGCGCCCCTGCCCTGACACGCCAGAGGGGCGGCGACACCGAGGTCGCGCAGCCCCGGCCTCGTACGATCACGCAATGACCTCCGGTGATCCACGGGGCCGCCCCATGCGGCGGTCGCGCACGCAGATCAGCATCGGCCGGGCGCTGCCGGTCCTGGTCATGGTCCTGACGGTGCTCGCCGACCTTTTCTCCGAGAACGAGGAGCGCTACGACCGGCTCCTTGCCGCGGCGCCCGCCCTCGCCGCCGTCACCTGGAGCGTCCGGGGGACCGTCGTGATCGGTGTGGTCGCCATGGTGCTCGGCGTGATCCTAGGGACGGCCAGCGGCGACCCCTTGGTCCCCGACATCGCCACGAACGAGTCGGCGCTCGGCGTGGTGACCGTGGTCGCCGCCTGGGTCAGCCGGGCGAGGTCCCGCTACGAGCGGGACCTGCGCGAGGTCACCGCCGTCGCCGAGGTCGTCCAGCGCGTCGTCCTGCGCCCCCTCGCGCCCCGGCTCGGCCCCGTCGACCTCCATCTGCTGTACGTCGCGGCCGCCGCCAAGGCCCGGATCGGCGGCGACTTCTACGAGGCCGTGCAGGTACCCGGAGCCGTACGCCTCATGCTCGGCGACGTCCAGGGCAAGGGGCTCGGCGCCGTGGAGACCGCGTCCGTCCTGCTCGGCTCCTTCCGCGCCGCCGTCAACGACGCCCCCGACCTGCCCGCCCTGGCCGACCGCCTGGAGGAGGGCCTCGTCCGCTACGGCGCCTGGGACCCCGACACTGACGCGGCCGAACGCTTCGCCACCGTCGTCCTCGTCGAGATCCCCGACGACGGGGCCGTGGCCCGCCTCCTCAGCTGCGGCCACCCGGCGTCCCTGCTCCAGCACGGCGACCGGGTGCGGTTCGTTCCGTTCGCCGACCCGTCCCTGCCGATCAACCTCTCCGGCCTCCTCGACTCCCACCACCGCGTCGAGGAGGTTCCTTTCGTGCCGGGGGACCGGCTGCTCCTGTACACCGACGGGGTCAGCGAGGCCCGCGACCGGGCCGGCACCTTCTACCCGCTCGAGGACCGGATGGCCCAGTGGGTGCACGAGCCGGGCGAGCGTGTCCCCGCCCTGCTCCACGCCGAGCTGGACACCTACGGCGACCACGGCCTCGACGACGACGTGGCCGCGATGCTCGTCGTACGCCGCGAGTAGCTCCTAGCGCCAGCTACAGACCACCGGGAACACCCTCTAGTCCGCCGGGACCGACTCGTACAGCACCGTGTGGAAGCGGCCCGCCTCCTCCCGGCCCGTCGGGTCCGCACCGAGTCTCCGTACCGCCTTCACCGCGAAGCGCTGCTCGGCCGGGTCGGTGAAGAGCCGCTGCGGGTAGGTCCGCGAGGGGTCGTGGGCGGTCCGCAGGCCGTGGGTCGCGAGGCAGTCGGCGATCGGCCGGTACGAGACCGTCCGCAGGACGAACGCGCTCACCCGCAGCGGTCGCCCCGCCCACCCGAGGAGCGCGTCGAACGTGCGACGGGTGAGATAGCTGCCGCCGCCGGTCAGCGTGATCAGGCCGACGTCGGCCATCGCGGCACGCAGCCGAGGGCTCGGCTGCACGCCCAGCTCCAGGTTCTCCGCGAACGCGTCGTCCAGGAGCCCGACCGCCCGCGCGTACCGCACGGCGTTGTCCGCGACGTCGAGGCCGATGACCGGGGCCGCGTCCGGCCGGCGCCGTGACGCGTAGAACTCCTTGTCCCGTACGGCGAGTTCCGCCGAGGTCAGCCCGCTCACCACGGGGTCGGTGTAGCGCGCGTACAGCTCGGCCAGTGTGACGTCGTGGTTGAGCAGGGCCGCGTTGATCCCGTACGAGCAGCACAGATCGAGCACCGTTCCGCCGTCCCGCTCGGCCGCCGCGCGCCGGAAGGCGGCCTGGGCCTGCTGCGGTATCTCGTACTCCAGCGGGGCGAGGCGCCGGAAGTACGCCCTCGGGTCGGGCCGGTCGTAGATGTCCTCGAACCGTGTCTTGCTGCCAATGCCCTCCGTGTCCCCCGCGCCGGACCATTCTGTGCCGGACTCGCTCATGCGTCCCGCCTCCCTCCAAGGCCCCAGGTGGGCATCGTGCGCGGACCACGACCCGGCGCTCGCGTCCTCATCGGGGGCGCACAGGCGCACCACCCGCACCGCGGAGCGGCTGCCGGACGGTGCCCATGCCTCAAGGATGGTCCCGGCATCGGCCAAGCGGCGAGGACGGCCGGCGGTCACGCGCGCGTGGGCACACGGGGCCGCCCGTCCGAAACGTGGAAATCCGGGCAAGGCGTGTCGTTGACGCCCGGTTCGGTGCCCCGTGCGCTGTTCCTGCGCTCTCTGGTGGCTCTGTCCGCAATGCGCTTGGCCGGGGCGGCCCTCTGTCGTAGCGGCTCGCAGGGTCCGGCAGGGGACTCATACCTCCAGCGCGTGACCCGTCGTCGCGTCCACGTGCTCGGGTACGGCGTCGTGGCGGTCGCCGACCGTGAGGGTGCCCGTCGGCTCGAAGAGGAGCAGGGATGCGCCGGAGGGGGCGTACGGACGGTGTTCCACGCCCTTGGGGACGGTGAAGGCCGACCCCCGGGGGAGGGACACCGTCCGTTCCGTGCCGTTCTCGCGCAGCGCGATGTGGAGCTCGCCCTCGATCACCAGGAAGAACTCGTCGGTGTGGTCGTGGGCGTGCCACACGTGCTCGCCCGCGACCTTGGCCACGCGGACGTCGTAGTCGTTCACGCGCGTCAGGATGCGCGGGCTCCACAGTTCCTCGAAGGACGCGAACACGGTGGCGAGGGCGATCGGGGCGGGAGAAGCGCTGGTCACAGCGGGGGTCTGGGTCATGCGGCCATCGTGCTCCGCGCCCGCCTCCCCGCGTGAGTGCTAGAAATAGCATATGTCGCAAGGATCCTCGCAGCCCTCGCAACCGTCTTCGCAGCAGTCCGAGCAGCAGCCCTCGCGCCGGAACACGCAACAGACAGCGCACCGCGTCGTCGTCATCGTCGACGCGAACTCCAACCCCTTCGAACTGGGCTGTGCCACCGAGGTCTTCGGCCTGCGCCGCCCCGAACTCGGACGCGACCTGTACGACTTCCGGCTCTGCTCGCCCGAGCCCCGCACGCTCATGCGCGACGGCTTCTTCACCCTCACCGGTGTCGCCGAACTCGACGCGGCCGAGACCGCCGACACGCTGATCGTCCCCAACCGGCCCGACGTCGAGGTGCCCCGCCGCCCCGCCGTGCTCGACGCCGTCCGCCGCGCCCACGCGCGCGGTGCCCGGCTGGTCGGCTTCTGCAGCGGCGCCTTCACCCTGGCCGAGGCAGGCGTGCTCGACGGGCGGCGCGCCACCGCCCACTGGCAGTGGGCCGACGCCTTCCGCGCCCGCTTCCCCGCCGTACGCCTCGAACCGGACGTCCTCTTCGTCGACGACGGCGACATCCTCACCGCCGCGGGCAGCGCGGCCGCCCTCGACCTCGGGCTCCACGTCGTCCGCCGCGACCACGGCGCCGAGGCCGCCAACGCGGTCAGCCGTCGTCTCGTCTTCGCCGCCCACCGGGACGGCGGGCAACGGCAGTTCGTCGAGCGTCCGGTCCCCGAGATCCCCGACGAGTCCCTCGCCCCGCTCCTCGCCTGGGCCCAGGAGCGCCTTGGCTCCCCGCTCACCGTCGCCGACCTCGCGGCCCGGGCGGCGGTCAGCCCGGCGACCCTGCACCGCCGCTTCCGCGCGGAGCTCGGCACCACGCCGCTCGCCTGGCTCACCGGCGAACGGGTGACCCTCGCCTGCCGGCTGATCGAACGCGGCGAGACCCGCTTCGATGTCGTCGCCCGCGCCAGCGGCCTCGGCACGGCGGCCCATCTGCGCGCCCTGATGAACCGCGAGACGGGCCTCTCCCCGTCCGCCTACCGCCGCCGCTTCGGCCCGACGGCGTCACCGACGGTCGGGCCGCGCTCCTGACCCGCTACGAGCGGTACGGAGTGTTCTCCTCCGCCCACCGCGCGAGCGCCCGGGCACACTCCGCGACCGACTCCCGCCAGGTCCTGGCCGCGCCGTCGCCCGCCTCGTCACTCACGTGCTTGACGATCCGGATCGGCACCCCGGCCAGGCCCGCGGCGGTCGCGAGGGCGTAGCCCTCCATGTCGACCAGCGCGGCACGGGCGGCGAGCCGCACCCGGGCCGCCTCGTCCGAGATGAAGGCGTCACCGGTGGCCAGGGTGACGTCACCGCCGTCCGGCAGGACGACCGGGGCGCCGTACGTCTCGCCCGTCAGCGTCGCCAGCAGCTCGCCGTCCAGATCGTGCTGGATCACCGTGCCCACCACGTGCGTTCCCGTCCACCCGGGACGCAGCGCCCCGGCGGTCCCCAGGTTCACGACGCCGGACGGGCGCGGGCCGCGCCCCAGGACGGTGGCCAGCGCCGTCGCCGCGTTGACCTTCCCCATGCCGGCCAGCAGGACCGGCAGATCCGTGTCGAGGAACTGGGCCTCCTCCTTGACGGCGAGGACGAGCAGGGGCCGGTCGGCGGTGATGTCTCCGATGAGTTCCATGGCGGCCACGCTACCCGCCGGGACTTCCCGCCCGTCCCGAGAGACCATGGAGGTGTAGTCAAGAGCCGAGGAGCTCGTCATGGCAACTGGAACAGTGAAGTGGTTCAACGCGGAGAAGGGCTTCGGCTTCATCGAGCAGGACGGCGGAGGCCCGGACGTGTTCGTCCACTACTCGGCCATCGCCAGCACCGGCTACCGCGAACTCGCCGAGGGCCAGAAGGTCGCGTTCGACGTCGTGCAGGGCCCGAAGGGCCCCCAGGCCGAGAACGTCACCCCCAGCTGATCGGCGGGAGCAGTCACCAGCGCCTCACCCCAGCAGGTCCGTGGGGACATGGGGGCGCAGATCATTGAGCGCCCGTTCCGGATCGGGGTCGGAGACGGCCAGCCGACGGAAGGGCGCGTCACCGCGGAGTTCGACGCAGACCACGGGCGTGCCGGGCTTCACCACGGCGAAGTCCCGGCCGTCCGGTAGGACGCGGACGCCCACGCACAGCCGGTCGGGGATCCACAACCCCCGTCCGCGCCGCCCGCGCAGCGCCCGCCACCAGTCCGGTTCGACCCGTACCTCGCGCAGGGCGGACACCGGCACGCGCACGTGCCCGCGGCGCGCGGCGAGCCGCTCGCGCGCGGACAGCCGGACCACGATGTCGTCGCCGTCCACCGTCACCCGCGCCATCACACCTCGCCACCCGTCCCGCCCGTGCCGCTCTTCTCCATGCCCTCCATGGTCGGGCCGAGTCGGGGGAGCTGCCAGGCGGGTCACACCGGCAGCAGGCGGCCGACCAGCTCGCCGAGCTGCCGGGCGTTGCGGCAGGAGTGCATGTCGACCAGCTCGGCGTACGCGTGCGCGACCGAGTCGCCCGTCGACCACAGCGCCGGCTGCTCGGGGTTGAGCCAGTGGACCCTTCGGGCGCGGTCGGCGATCCGCTTCAGCGCCGGGAGGTTCGGGTCGGCCATGTTCGTACGGGCGTCGCCCAGGACGAAGACCGCCGTACGGGGGCCGACGGCGTCGGCGTACCGCTCCGCGAACTCGCCCAGGGCCGTCCCGTAGTCGCTCTGCCCGTGCCAGCCCGTCACCACGGCCTCGTCGAGGATGCGCGCGCCGAGCCCTGCCGGGTCCGCCGCGCCCCGCGCGATCAGGTCGGTCACCTCGTCGACCCGGTTGACGAAGGCGAACACCCGCACCTTGCTGAACTGGTCGTGCAGCGCCTGCACCAGCAGCATCGTGAAGTTCGCGAACCCCGCGACGGAGCCCGATACATCGCACAGCAGCACGAGTTCCGGGCGGGCGGGCCTGCGGCGCCGCAGCACCGGCCGCATCGGTACGCCTCCGGTCGACAGCGAGCCGCGCAGCGTGCGCCGCAGATCGATCCGGCCCCGCGCGGCGCGCCGCCGCCGGGCCGCGAGCCGGGTCGCGAGCTTGCGCGCCAGCGGCCGTACCGTCGTGCGCAGCTCGTCCAGCTGGGCCCGTCCCGCGAGCAGGAAGTCGACGCTCTCCGGGGTGCCCGCCACCGCGCGCCGCGCGACCCGGTCCCGGCCCTGCCGCTCGGCGACCCGCCGACGGGCCTCCGCCCGTACCCGTTCGCGGAAGGCCTCGATGCGCCGCCGGATCTCGTCGTCCGTCAGCCGGTCGGTGAACGCGGGCTCCGCCCCGTCACCGCCGGCCTCCCGGAGCATGTCCCGGACGCGGGCGAGCAGCGTCTCCGGGCGGAGCCGATCGAGGGTCTGGTACGAGGACCAGCCGTCCGAGCCCGGCGCGGAACCGTAGCCGCCGAGGCCGCCCACCGCCTCGCCCGCCAGCCGGGTCAGCGCCGAGCCGTCGTCGGCGGCCAGGGCGGCGGCGAGCCGCTCCCGCAGCGCCGCCCTGTCGAACGCCTGCGCGGAATCCGGGGACGACGGATCCCCGTCGGAGGCGGCCGCGGTCAGCGGGAAGTACAGGTCGAAGACCCGGTCGAAGAGCGGCCGCTGTCCGGCCTTGTGGAGCAGCGTCGCAGCGAGCGCCTCCCGCGCCCGCTCCCGGTCGGTGAACCCCACCGCCTCCAGGGCGTGCCCCGCGTCCACGCTCTCGCCCGTGCCGATCGACAGGCCGTGCGCCCGCAGCGCGTGCACCAGACCGGTGAGCCGGTCCGTCACCCCGCCCGGCGGCGTGGTCACACCGCGTCCAGGTCGAGCTTGGCGGCCGCCTTCTGGATGTCGTCCTGATGCTTGAGGATCACGCCCAGGCTGTCCCGCACCACCGTCTCGTCCAGTTCGTCGGCGCCCAGGGCGAGCAGGGTCCGGGCCCAGTCGATGGTCTCCGCGACCGAGGGCGCCTTCCGCAGGTCCATCGCCCGCAGCGCGCCCACCACCCGTACGACCGATGTCGTCAGCGCCGCGCCGAGCCCCGGGACCTTGGTCGAGACGATCCGGCGCTCCAGCTCCTCCTCGGGGAAGTCGATGTGGAGGAAGAGGCAGCGGCGGCGCAGGGCCTCGGACAGCTCGCGGGCCGCGTTGGAGGTGAGGACGACGAAGGGGCGCCGGGTCGCGGTGATCGTGCCCAGCTCGGGGACGGTGATCTGGAAGTCGCTGAGCACCTCCAGGAGGAGCCCCTCCACCTCGATGTCGGCCTTGTCCATCTCGTCGACGAGCAGCACGGTCGACTCGGCGGAGCGAATCGCCGTGAGGAGGGGGCGGGGGAGCAGGAACTCCTCGCTGAAGATGTCCGTGCGGGTCTCGTCCCAGGTCTCGTCGCGGCCCGCCGTGATCCGCAGCAGCTGCTTGGCGTGGTTCCACTCGTACAGGGCGCGCGACTCGTCGACGCCCTCGTAGCACTGGAGCCGTACGAGCCGCGCGCCAGCGACCTCGGCGACGGCCTTGGCCAGCTCGGTCTTGCCGACACCGGCCGGGCCCTCCACGAGGAGCGGCTTGCCCAGCCGGTCGGCGAGGAAGACGGTGGTGGCGACGGCGGGCGAGGCCAGGTAGCCGGTCGCGGCCAGCCGCTCCGCCACGTCGTCGACGGAGCTGAAGTACCCGGTCGTCATGGTTGTCTCCCCCGGAGCCTCGACATCCTGTACTGGCGAGTAGCCATGCGCGTACTCGATCAGCTCCCACCCCGCTCCACAACCGTCAGGACCGTCAGTGCGGCCAAGCTCACGGGGGATTTGGTGAAGATCGGACGAGATCACCGTCTCGGCGTAGCGTGGGGGCGGAAGATCTGGCTACGGGGTCACGGAATGTGATGGACTCCTGGTCCGGCCGGTGTGGCGGGCGGGCGCGTCGCCCCGCTGGTCCAATGGATGTGTGCGCTGCTCGGGGCCCGAAGCGGCGGTGGAGGTGTCTTGTCGGAGCGAGCGGGGGAACAGGCCTCCCTGGTCGAGGAGCAAGCGGCGGTCCTGGACCGCTTGAGAGCCGTGACGGACGCGATCGACGAGATCGGGTCGCACCCCGACGAGCAGGGCGTCTGTGAGGATCTGGCCCGGTTCCTGTATCGGCACGGGTACGAGGCGGTGGCCGTGGACGTCCGCCCCGAGGACGGGCCCGGCTGGGTACGCGCGGCGGTGGCCGGCGACCCGAAGCTGATCGACCGGGTTGCCCCGCCGCACGAGCAGGGAGCGCCCCTCGCGTACGCCGACATGGCCCCCGGCGGCGTCCACGTCCAGGTGGTCGTGGCGCCCCTGGAGTCCCAGGGCCGGGCCATCGGGTACGTGAGCGCCGTCAGCGCCCGGGCCGACCCCCTCGGCGAGCACGCGACCGCCACGGTCCACGACGCGGCGCGGCTCGCCGCCGTCCACCTGGACCACGCCCGTCGGCTCGCCGCCACCGAGCGGACCGCCTTCCACCTCCAGCAGGCCCTCGTGGCCGAGCCGGGCCGGCCGCACCCCAATCTGGAGGTCGCGGGCCGCTATCTGCCGGTCGGCGCCAGGACTCTGGTGGGCGGCGACTGGTTCGAGAGCGTACGGCTCCACTTCGGCCGTAGCCTGCTCGTCGTCGGCGACGTGATGGGCCACGGCCTGGACGCGGCCGTCGACATGAACGCGTACCGCTCCGCCCTGCGCGACGTGGCCTCCACCGACCTCCCGCCGCACCGCGTGCTCCGCCAGCTCGACTCCGTCGTCGCCGACGACGGTGGGCTGCGGCCCGCGACCTGCCTGCTCGTCCAGGTCGACCCGGCACGCGGCTCGGCCACCTTCGCCAGCGCCGGCCATCTCCCGCCGGCGGTCTTCGCGGCGGACGGCTCCGCCGACCTCGTCGAACTCCCCGTCGGCCCGCCCCTGGGCACCGGCGTCGGCGGCTACGAACCCGTCACCCGGACCCTCGCCCCCGGTGACACGCTCGTGCTCTTCACCGACGGCCTGGTCGAGCGGCGCGGCGAGGACATCGACGTCTCGCTCGCCCGGCTGTCCTCGCTCCGGGTACGCCCCGGATCCGACCCCGAGGAACTCGTCGAGGAGGTCCTGCAGCGCCTCGACGCCCACCACGCCGAGGACGACGTCGCCGTCCTGGCCGCCCGGATCCGCGAACGCCAGGCCGCCCAGTGAACGTGGGGTGAACCGACGGGCCGTCGCCGCCGGGGCGCCGCAGTCCACCCTCCGTCGCGCAAGGGGCTTTTGGGGCGTCGTACGCGCGCTGCGTCACCACGGGCAGGCCTGTTTCACGCCTGGGCGCGATTAATCGCGCAGGACGCTTGTGCACGGCCCGCACTCCCGGCACGCTCCTGGGTATGAACACCGCCCGGCACGCCAGTGAACGTCTGATGAGCTGGCCCTCGCTGGCCCCCGGCCGCGCCCAGTGCGGCGCCGAGCTCGGTCTGCACACGGCGACGCACGACATCGTGCACTTCCACAGCGAGCACGAGGCGGACGTCCACCTCACGCGCGCCATGATCGCGAAGCTGCGCCCGGCACTCCTCCGGTCGAGCGCGGTGCGCCTGCGCGCCGGCTCGGGCTGGGTGACGGTCCGGCTCGACATGGGCTCCGACATCGACCTGCTGGCGACGCTGGTGAGCGCCGCGCTGCAGGCCTCCACCGGCCGCCCGGACACGGCACCGGACGGCTGCACCCGCTCCTGCCTCGCCTCCGCGCGGGTCTGAGGGCTGAGGGCTGTCCGCCGGACAGCCGCCGGTCACTCCGTCGGGAACAGCATGCAGGTGCTCGTGGCATGCCCGAGGAGCCGGTCGGAGGAGTCGTACAGACCCGCCTCGGCGAGCGCCGTGCGCCGGCCCCGGCTCATGACCGTCCCGATCGCGCGCACCTTGCCCGTGTCGACCGTGATCGGGCGCAGGAAGCGGGTCGACAGGTCGAGCGAGGTGTACGCCATGCCGCGCGGGAGCGTCGAGTGCACCGCGCACCCGGCGGCCGAGTCCAGCAGGGTCGCGTAGATGCCCCCGTGCACGCTGCCGATCGGGTTGTAGTGCTGTTCGGCCGGTTCGAAGCCGAAGACCGCGCGGCCGTCCTCGACCTCCTCGAGGGCGAAGCCCAGCAGGGAGCCGAGCGGGGCGGGAGCCAGTCGCCCGGCCACGATCTCCCGCAGGAAGTCGAGCCCTGCCATCGTCCCCGCCGCCTTCGCTGTGTCGGTGGCGTCCTCCCACTCGACCGTCCGTGACCGCTTCATGCCCACTCCACTCCTCGCCCTCGCCCCGAACCGACCCTGCCGCCGAGCCCGGACCCGACCCCGACTCTCAACCTCAACTCGACCCTGACGCTGAGGCTGAGCCTGAGCGTGAGGTTCACTCCCCACACCCGCGCCGCGCACCTACGCGAAGATCGACGCTAGACCCCCGCGCACCCTCTGTCCACGACGGCCCCCACCCCCCCGTTCGGCGGCATGACGGAGGTGTCGCACCGTCTGGGCGGGTAACCCCCGTGGCATGCCCCCCACTTCCGGTGCGCCCCACGACGGTGCCCCCGCCAAGCACGGCCACTGGTTCCAGAGGCTCCACCGGTCCGTCCTCACGTCGGTCGTCGGGCTCGCCTGGAACCGAGGCCGCGAGGTGGAGCTCATGCACCGCGCGATGGGCTTCGCGGCGCTCAGCCTCCTCACCCTCGTCCCGCTCCTGATCGTCGTCGCCGCCGCCGACCTCGCCAGCGGCCAGGGCTTCGCCCGCTGGCTCATCCAGGGGCTCGGCGTCTCCGAGGTCTCGCAGGAGGAGGTCGAGATGCTCTTCGGCCAGCCGGGGGAGGCGCTGCAGCGCACCACCGCCTTCGGCCTCGCCGCCCTCGCCGCGTTCGGTGTGACCTTCGGATCGGCCGTCCAGACCGGATACGAACGGGTCTGGGACCTGCCGACTGCCCGCTGGCACACCATGTGGCGCCACGTCGTCTGGCTCGCCGTCCTCGTCGCCGCCCTCCTCCTCTTCATCGCCGCCCCCGTCCCCGCCGAGTCCTCGACCGCCGTCACCTTCGGGGTCACCGTCGCGGACGTCCTCGGGGCCTTTCTCTTCTTCTGGTGGTCGCAGCGCTTCCTCCTCTGCGGACGCATCCGCTGGCGCGCGCTGGCCCCAGGGGCGCTGTGCACGGCCCTGGGGCTCTTCGGGCTGCGGATCTTCTCCCAGTTCGTGTTCTCCCCGCTGATCGCCTCCAACGCGGTCACCTACGGACCGTTCGGCACCGTCCTCGTCCTCCAGTCCTGGCTCGTCGGCGTCGGCTTCGTGGTCTACGGCGGCGCCCTCGTCGGGCGCCTGATCCACGAGCACCTGGTCCTGCGCCGCATCGACCGGCTGCCGGCCGAACTGGCGGGCGACGAGATCCCGTGAGCCCCGGCAGTGTCGGCGTCACTGGTCCCTTCGGTGCACCGCGGTCACCGTGACCACGGCCGCGACCAGCGCCCACGCCCCGTACACGCACCACGCCCCGCCCGGTGACC
This sequence comes from Streptomyces sp. NPDC026092, assembly GCF_040638605.1. Lineage (NCBI taxonomy): Bacteria > Bacillati > Actinomycetota > Actinomycetes > Kitasatosporales > Streptomycetaceae > Streptomyces > Streptomyces sp. NPDC026092. The sequence goes on along the minus strand of NZ_JBEZYN010000008.1, from coordinate 68,170 downwards.
AGGGGAAGGGGACCTCGTACGGTCCGGCCTGCACCAGCCGCTCCCACGCCCCGTAGGGGAGCGTGTGGCTGACGACAGCCGACCAGTACCGCTGTTCGGTGATCACGGCGGGGACGAGGAGCAGCACCACCACACTGGTGACGATGGTGGCCCCGCTGCGCCGCAGCACCGCGCCGATCGCCATGCCCACCAGCGCCGACACCGGCGCGAGCAGCGCCGACGCCACGACCAGGCGCAGCGCGCCCGGTTCGGTGATCGGGAAGCCGGCGCCCCGCGCCGACAGGATGCCCTGGGTCGCGGCGAACGAGGAGGCGGCGACGATCGCGCCGACGGCCGTCGTCACCGTGGCGACCACGACCACCTTCGCCGCCATGACCGCCCGGCGGGCCGGGACGGCCGCGAACGTCGTACGGATCATCCCGCTGCTGTACTCGCCGACGACCGTCATCGAGCCGAAGGCGGCGAAGGCGAGCATGACGACCAGGGCAGCGTTGCCGTTGAACGCGTCCCACAGCGCCATCCTGTCCGCGACGAAAAGGGCCTGATGCTCCGGGTCGAACGTCGGCCAGTAGCGGTAGTGGTCGTACGCCGTCCCCACGTTGAAGGCGAGGACCACCAGCTCCGTGAGAAGCAGGGACCACGGGGTCGACCGCAACGACCACAGCTTGATCCACTCGGCGGCGAGCAGGTCCCGGAAGCGCGGACGCGGCTCCCCGATCGCGACCTCGGCGGACGGACGTACGGTGGCGAGAGAGGTCATCGGCCTTCCCCTGCGAGGTATTCGACGCTGTCGGCGGTGAGTTCCATGAACGCCTCCTCGAGAGAGGCCTTACGGGTGGTCAGCTCGTGCAACGGGAAGCGGTGCCGCAGCGCCAGCTCGCCGATCCGGGCCGCCGGCATCCCCGACACGACCAGCAGCTCGCCGCCCGATGCGTGCGTCGAGACCGATGCGCCCTCGGCGACAAGCACCTCCCGCAGGGCGGCGGCGTCCGGGGTCGAGACCGTCACGCCCCGTTGCGTGCCCCGGGCCGAGAACGCGGCCAGGCTCTCCGCCGCGATCAGCTCGCCCCGGCCGACGACCACCAGATCGTCCGCCGTGTGCTCCATCTCCGACATCAGATGGCTGGAGACGAAGACCGTGCGGCCCTCGCCGGCCAGCCGCCGGAACAGCCCCCGTACCCACTTCACGCCCTCCGGGTCCAGGCCGTTGAGGGGCTCGTCGAACAGCAGCACCGGCGGATCGCCGAGCAGCGCGGCCGCGATCCCGAGCCGCTGGCGCATCCCGAGCGAGAACCCGCCGATCCGCCGCCCGTCCGCCCCCGTGAGACCCACCTCCGCCAGGACCTCGTCGACCCGAGAGGGCGGAATCCGGTTGCTGCGGGCCAGGAGCGACAGATGGGCGCGAGCGGTCCGCCCGCCGTGCACATCGCCCGCGTCGAGCAGCGCCCCGACGTGCCGCAGCCCGCGCGGCCGGTCGCGGAACGGGCGCCCGTCGACCGTCACGGAGCCGCTGGTCGGGGCATGCAGCCCCAGGACCATCCGCAACGTGGTGCTCTTGCCCGCCCCGTTGGGCCCGAGGAAGCCGGTGACGCGACCGGGGCGGACCGCGAACGTGAGCCCGTTCACGGCCGTCGTCGCGCCGTAGCGCTTGGTGAGTTCGTTGACGTCGATCACGGGAACCACCGTGCCGGGCGGAGGCCGGCGCGTCGTCGGCCCAGGGCGGACACTCGGCGCGGCCCGCTGTCGACTTGGGGTGTACACCCCGAGTCCGATGACCGTGCGACCGCACCCGCCTACGATCGGGATCATGCCCAGCACCACGCCGCTTCCCCTGGTCAGACGCGTGTCCCTCGCCACCTGGACGGTGCTCGCGTGGTGCGCGGGTGCGCTGTTCGCCTACCTGATGCGGACCGGGCTGCCCGGAGAGAGCGAACCGGCCGTCCGTATCGGGGTCCTGTATCTGCGCTGGGACGGCCTGCTGTCCACGGCGCTTGCGACCGCCGGAACCCTCGCCGGGGCCCGCCTGTTGAGCAGTCGGCCGCTGCCGGCGCTCGGCATGCTGCTCTTCGCCTCCGTGACCGCGACGATGCCGCTGGGTGTCGCGGAGATCCCCCTCGCCCAGTTCCTCGCGGTCGACGTGGCGCTGTACGCCATCGCCGCCCAGCGGCCCCGCCGCACCGGGTTCATCGCCCTGGCCCTCGCGCTCGCGGTCCTCGTCGGTTTCCTGTCGTTCCGACTGGTGATGGGGTGGGAGGCCGGCACCTCCGCCGAGCTGGCGGTGGCCCTCACCGCGGTCGTCGCCTGGCTGCTCGGCCGCTCGTCCCACCAGGCCCGCGTGGGACGCGAACACGCGGCCGCCCAGGCCGCCGCGCGGGCCGTCACCGACGAACGGCTCCGGATCGCCCGGGAGATGCACGACATGGTCGCCCACTCCATCGGCGTCATCGCCCTCCAGGCCGGCGCGGCGGCACGGGTGGTCGCCACCCAGCCGGACGCGGCGCGCGAGGCGATGACCGCCGTGGAGCACGCGAGCCGCGAGACCCTCTCGGGGCTCAGGCGGATGCTCGGCGCCCTGCGCGAGCACGAACAGCCGGACGGCGCCGGGCTGAAGCCCATCGCAGGACTCGCCGACGTCGAGGGGCTCGCCGCCGCGACGACCGCCGTCGGCGTCCGCGTCGACGTCACCTGGCACGGCGAACGGCGCCCGCTGCCACCGGACATCGACCTGTCGGCGTTCCGCATCATCCAGGAGTCCGTCACCAACGTCGTCCGCCATGCCGCCACCGACTCCTGCCGGGTCACCGTCGACGCCCAGGCGGACGAGCTCCGCATCGAGGTCGTCGACGACGGCCGAGGCGAGAGATCCGGGACGAGTCCCGGTACGAGCCCCGGATACGGTCTCGCCGGCATGCGCGAACGCGTCGCCCTCCTGCACGGCGAGTTCTCCGCCGCCCCACGCCCCGAAGGCGGCTTCCGGGTCGCCGCCCGCCTCCCCGTACCTCCCGCCTCTCCCGTCCCTACAGGAGTCCGATGACCGCCCCCACCGCCGACCGTGCCGACCACCCCGTGCGCATCGTCCTCACCGACGACCAGCCCCTGGTACGCACAGCCCTGCGGATGGTCATCGCCGAGGCCCCCGACCTCGCCGTCGTCGGCGAGGCCGGCGACGGCGCCGAGGCCGTCGCCCTGGCCGAGACCCTCCGCCCCGACGTCATCGTCATGGACCTCCGTATGCCCGGCATGGACGGTATCGAGGCCACCCGACGCATCCTGTCCGACCCCGGCCCGGAGGGGCCGGAGCCCGGCCCCACTCGCGTCCTCGTCCTCACGACCTTCGATGACGACGACTACGTCTACGGGGCGCTGCGCGCCGGCGCCTCGGGCTTCCTCGTCAAGGACATGGGGCTCGACGAGATCCTCGCCGCGATCCGGGTCGTCGCCGCCGGGGACGCGCTGATCGCGCCGAGCGTCACCCGGCGCCTCATCAAGGACTTCGCGGGCCGCCCGGCGACGGGCGCGCCGCGGCGGGGCGAACTCACCTCGATCACCGAGCGGGAGCGCGAGGTCCTGACCCTCATCGGCAGCGGCCTGTCCAACACCGAGATCGCCCACGAACTCGTCATCAGCGTCGCCACCGCCAAGACCTACGTGACCCGCCTGCTGGCCAAACTCGACGCCCGCGACCGGGTCCAGCTCGTCATCATCGCGTACGAGACGGGGCTGGTGACGCCGTGATCACACGATCCGGTGGACATGATCGTCGTGAGCGGGGCCGGGCGACCGCGACCGATTGGATGGAGGTTCCACCCACCCGGTCGAAGGAGAGCCGACCCATGGCGAACACCTGGCTGCCGCCCGCCGAGTACATCGCGACGCTGCCGAGGGCGACGGCGTACGCCTGCCTGTACTTCACCGACACCGACGGCAGGCCCTTCCAACTCCGCGCCACGTACGCCACCGAACTCTGGCAGTGGCCCGGCGGCAACATGGACCCGGGGGAGACCCCTTGGCAGACGGCCGTCCGCGAGTGCCACGAGGAGACCGGGATCGTCTTCCGGGGCGAGCCGAGGCTCCTCGGCACCCACTTCGTCTCCCACCGGGGCGACGACTGGCCCGCCAATCACATCGGCTTCATCTTCGACGGCGGTGTCCTGACGGACGAGCAGCTCGCGGGCGTCGTCCTCGACCCCGAGGAGCACAGCGAGTTCCGCGTGCGGACCCTGGCCGAGTGGGAGCGGGAGATGGCACCGAGGAACTTCGCCCGGCTCGCTGAGATCGACCGCGCCCGGCGCTCCGGCACGACGGTGTACGTGGAGACGGGCACCGACCTCTGAGCGGGGCCGGTGAGCAAGGCGTGAACGGAGGCCGTCCCCACGACGGCCTTCGCGCGGGGCGCACGCGCGCGTGGAGCGCGCTCCCGGCGAATCCGTTCACCTGGTCCGCAGGCCGTAACCCCGGAGCGTCCCAACAGTTGACCAGGGCATGAAGAAGCGCAGCATGCTCGCCATCGCCTCCCTCGCCGCCGGTGTCGTCACGGCCCTCGTGACCCCGCCGCCCCACGCCTCCGCCGCCGATCACGGCACGGCCGGCCCCACGGGTCTCCTGCAGAACGACAACCCGGTCACCCCGCTCCTGGACGGGGCGGCTCCCCTGGTGAGCGAGGCGCTCCCCCAGACGCCGGACATCGGCGGGGTGGCGTGACTCGAAGGGCAGCCCGTGCGTGCGCCGCGTGACCGGGAATGACGGAAATGCAGGCCGTACGGCTCAGCCCTCGATGACGCCGGACTCGGCGATAGTGATCTTGGCGCTGGTGCGGCCGGAGGACGAGCCGAGGCCCTGAGGAGTACCCCTTCGCACGACCGCCCCCGCAGAGCACCACGTGGGGGCGGTCGGCCGTTTCTGTCGGCGGCGTCAGAAAGTCACCTCAGGAGGGCGACTCCTCCCCGAAGCGCCGCTCGAACTTCGCGATCCGGCCCTCGGCGTCCACCGTCCGCGCCTTGCCCGTGTAGAACGGGTGGCTCTCGGAGGAGATCTCGACGTCGACCACGGGATAGGTGTTGCCGTCGTCCCACTCGATGGTCTGCTCGCTCGTCGCCGTCGACCGGGTCAGGAAGGCGAACCCGGCGGAGCGGTCACGGAAGACCACGGGGCCGTACTCCGGCTGCTTGTCCTGCTGCACACGTCCTCCTCGGGATGCCTGCTCGATGGCCCCAGCCTTCCCGGCCCCGGACCCGCCGACCAGCGCCGCGCCGCCGACCGGGTGAGGGCGGTCAGTCCGTCCAACGGGCGGCGAGCAGCAGGGCGATGTCGTCCGGCCGGTCGCTGGCCTGCCGGGCGTCCCGGATCAGCCGGTCCGCCGTCTCCGTCAGCGCGATCGACCCCGTCACGGAGAACGTACGGCGCAGCCATTCGATCCCCTCGTCGATGTCGTGGCCCGGCCGCTCCACCAGGCCGTCCGTGTACAGGGCGAGCACCGCCCCGGGTTCCAGCTGCAGTTCCGTGACCGGATACGTGGCGTCGGCATCGATGCCCAGGACCAGACCGCCCGCCAGCTCCAGGACCTCCGCCGTCCCGTCCGGGTGCCGCAGGAGGGGCTGCGGATGCCCGGCGCGTACGGCTTCGGCCACGCCCGTCGCCGGGTCGAGCACCACGTAGCAGCAGCTGGCGAACTGCCCGGGGTCGAGGTCGATCAGCAGCCGGTTCGTGCCCTTCAAGACCTCCTCCGGGGCATGGCCGCCGAGCGCGAAGGCCCGCACCGCGCTGCGCAGTTGCCCCATCGTCGCCGCCGCGGCGACACCGTGCCCCTGCACGTCGCCGCACACCAGGGCCAGGAGGCCCCGCTTGGTCTCCACGACGTCGTACCAGTCGCCGCCCACGTCCATGCCCTGCGTGCCGGGCAGGTAGCGCGCCACCGTGTCGACGTGGTCGCGGACCGGCAGCCGGGCGGGCAGAAGGGCGTCCTGGAGGCCGCGGGCGAGCGCCGCCTCGCTGTCGTACCGGCGGGCCCGTTCCAGGGCCTGGGCGATGAGCCCGGCGAGCGCCGTCAGGACCGTGCGCTCCTCCGGGCTGAAGCCGCGCGGCCGGTCGAAGCCGAGGATGCACGAGCCGACCGGCCGGCCCGAGGCGATCAGCGGCAGGAACGCACGCGCACCCGAGAGTGCGTCCAGCGGGAGGTCCGGGTAGGCCCGGCTCATCTGTTCGATCGATTCGAAGAACAGTGGGCGGCCCGTCGTCAGCGCCTCGACACCCGGCATGTGGGCGTCCAGCCCCACGCCGTCGAACGGCTCCAGGAACCCGGGCGGGAACCCGGTCTCCCACGCCAGGTACAGATGCCGGTCGCTCAGCAGGTAGATGGCAAGCTGCCTGCCGCCGAACGCCGGCAGGAGCTCGTCGGTCACCACCGCAGACACCTGGCGGGCGGTGATCGCCTCGGTCAGCGCGATGGCCAGCGCCACGGGCCGGTAGAGCGCCGACGCCTTGTCCGCCGGAGAGCCCAGCCCCACGTCCGGCCGGGATACCGAGGCGGGCTCGTAGGCGGGATCCCCCTCCGGTACGAGCACCAGGGTCACGCCGTCGTGTCCCGGGTAGAGCGAGACCGACAGCCACTCCTTCTCGGCCGCGTGGACCAGGAAGTGCACCGGCTCGTCCGAGAGCAGCGCGGCCCTCAGATGCTCCTCGTAGGCGGGCTGGCCGAACCAGGGCAGCACCTCCCAGATGCTCCGCCCGGCGAGCGAGGCGCGGGGGACGCCGAGGAGCGCCTCGGTCAGATGGTTCACATAGGTGACCCGGCCGAGCCGGTCGATCGCCAGGATCGCCCGGGGCAGCCGGTCGACGGCGTCGGAGCCGACCAGGCCCGTGCCCAGGTCGACCAGCGAGCCGGCCAGCCGCCCCGCGGGCCCGCCCGGCGCGACGCGGGCCGAGACCTCCAGCAGATGCAGCCCGCCGTCGGGGCCCTTGAGCCGGATCCGGCGCGCGACCCGGGAACCGGACTCGGCCGCCCGGCGCGCCATCGTCCACAGCGCGTACGCGTCCTCCGGGGCGAGGCGGGCCGTGAGCGCCTCGATCGTGCCGGGGACGGTGTCGTCGTCGCCGAGGATCGCCCGCAGCCCCTCGTCGGCGAGGACCTCGCCGGTGTTCAGGTCCCAGTCGAAGGTGCCGATCCGCACCGGCTTCGTGCCAGCGGACGGGAGCTGGACGCACACCGGCTCATCGGGCCACTCCACGGTCGTACCGGCGTCCGCGAGGTCCTTCAGGGCCGCCGCGAGCCGCTGGGCCTCCCGTGCCATCCGGCTCCGGTCCCGGGCGTTCACCGGCACACCGGGGGTCGGCGTACGCAGCACCACGAGCACGCCGAACCGCTCGCGGCCGCTGACGATCGGCGCGTACAGGGAGGCGAAGGGGAACGGCAGACTGGCCACGAGCTGCGGAAACTTCCGCATGGCCTCCTCGACGTCCGCCAGGTGCACCGGCTGGCCCGAGCGATGGGCCTCCGCGACGGGGAACGGCCGGTTCACGTGCATGCGCCACCAGGGGCGGAACAGGGAGCCGGGCAGCCCGGCGAGCACGGTCATCCGCAGCAGCCCCGGGGTCCCGGAGCGCAAGTACACGCATCCCGCGTAGCCGCCGACCGCCTCGATCGTCCGCAGCGCGGCCTCGGCCACGACCAGCGGCAGCGCGTCGAGCAGCCTCCCGTCGGTGTCCACGCTCCCGGGCGCTTCCTCGTTCTCGGTCGACGGGTCCTGTCCGGCCACGCCGTGCGGGATCACACTGCCAGCATGCTCCCCGGCGAAGGGGCCCCGCATCTCGGACCGCCGAGGGGCTGCCGAGGAGACATCCGAGGAGGCTATCGAGGAGGCGTCCGCCGTCCTTCGGGCGATCCGGAGCGAATCCGGCCGGTCTGCGCGACCATGTTCGGGGAGGGCGAAGGCATGGACCCGTCCGTGATGACCGCGATGCTCGCCGCCCTGGCCCTGGTGTGCCGCGCGGCGGTGCTCGAGATGCGTACGCCCGGCGCCGGCCGACGGGTCTGGGCCTTCGCCACCGACCGCCGCGCACTGGGCACAGGGCTCGGGGTGGCGTGCGTGCTCGGCGCCGTGGGCTGGGCGACCGTCGGCGGTGGCGCCGTGCTGGTGTGGGCAGGTCTGGCCGGCGTGCTGGTCGCCTCCCTCACGGCGGAGCGCGGGCGCGTGAACGAGGAGCGCCCACCCGGAGAGCCGAGGTAAGTTCGCGGCCCGCGAAGGATCGTGACGAGGAGCCATGCCCGTGACCGCCGACCCGCGCGTCTCGCCGCCCCACTTCGGTGACGAACGCGAGACCCTGCGCGCCTTTCTCGACTACCACCGCGCGACGCTCGCGAGGAAGTGCGAGGGGCTCGACGACGCACAGCTGCGGGAGCGGTCGATGCCCCCGTCCACGCTGACGCTGCTCGGCCTGGTCCGGCACATGGCGGAGGTCGAGCGGGCCTGGTTCCGCCGGGTCTTCCAGGACGGCGAGGCCCCGATGGTCTGGTCGGACAAGGTCGACTTCCAGGCTGCGTACGACGCGAGCCGCTCGACGCGCGCGGAGGCCTTCACGGCCTGGGAGGCGGAGGTGGAGAACTCCCGGCGTATCGAACGGGAGGCCGGCTCCCTCGACCTCGCCGGGTACCAGCCCCGGTGGGACAAGGAGGTCTCGCTGCGGATGGTCATGGTGCACGTGCTGCTCGAGTACGGGCGCCACAACGGTCATGCGGACTTCCTGCGGGAGGGCGTGGACGGCACCGTCGGCGCCTGAACGGACCTCCGTGACGGGGCGAGTGTCAGTGCCGGGTGCGATGCTGCGGAGTATGGACGAGCTGATGCGAGGCCGCGTGTACGGCGCCGACCATGACGACCCCTACCCCGGCCCCCTACCCGGCCACGACTACCGCGAGCTGGTGGCCGGCCCCCTGGACGGCCTCCTCCTGGACGTCACCGGCTGGACGCGTGGCCAGCTGGACGAGGGCGCCGCCCTCGCCACCGAGATAGGCGCGTACGGCCCCGGGGGCCACGCCCGCTACGGCCCCCGGGAGGGCGATGACCTCCACTGGGACTGGGAGGGCGACACGCGCTAGGCGCGGCGCCTCAGCGGTCCTTGGACTCGGCGAGCGTGTGGGCGACGAGGGCGTTGGCGTGGCCGTGACCGAGGCCGTGCTCGGTCTTCAGCCAGCCGACCAGCTCCATGTGCTGGGTGAGCGGCGAGGCGTGGATGAGCTCCTTCCACTCGGCGACGGGACGGCCGTACTTCTTCTCGATCGAGGGGAAGTAGCTGGCGGGGCCCTTGACGGTCTCGGTCATGGCGCGTGTTCCTTCCGGTGCGGTGTGCTCTCGTAAGGAAGACGGTGGGCAGCCCGAGGAATCATCGGCGCGGCGGAGTGATGTGGATCACTCGGCTTGGGTGGGGATCGGTCGGGGTCAGCGGCGTACGCCCAGCAGGTGTTCCAGGGCGAGTTGGTCGAGCCGCTCGAAGGCCATCGACCGTTCGGCCGCCGCCGTGACGTCGAAGTCCTCGAAGGCGCCGGTGTCCGCGAGCAGGCCGGCGAGACCGTCGGGGGCCGTGGGCAGGGCGAGTTCGGGCAGACGGGACGCGGTCAGCGCCTCCTGGACCTCGGGGTCCGCGCGGAATCCGGCGGCGCGCTCCTTCAGGATCAGGTAGTTGCGCATGCAGTTCTTCGCGGACTCCCACACGCCGTCGAAGCCGTCCGTGCGCACGGGCTTGAAGTCGAAGTGCCGAGGCCCCTGGTAGCCGGCCGTCTCCAACAGGTCCACCAGCCAGAACGCCTGGCGCAGATCCCCGGCCCCGAAGCGGAAGTCCTGGTCGTACTTGATGCCCGACTGGCCGTTGAGGTCGAGGTGGAAGAGCTTGCCCGCCCACAGCGCCTGGGCGATGCCGTGCGGGAAGTTGAGCCCGGCCATCTGCTCGTGGCCGGTCTCCGGGTTCACGCCCACCAGGTCGGGCCGCTCCAGACGCTCGATGAACGCGAGGGCGTGACCGATCGTCGGCAGCAGGATGTCGCCGCGCGGCTCGTTCGGCTTCGGCTCGATCGCGAAGCGCAGCGCGTAGCCCTGCTCGGTGACGTACTGGCAGAGGAGGTCGAAGGCCTCCTTCATCCGGTCGAGGGCCACCCGGACGTCCTTGGCGGCGCCCGACTCGGCGCCCTCGCGGCCGCCCCAGGCGACATAGGTGGACGCACCGAGCTCGACGGCGAGATCGATGTTGCGGAGCGTCTTGCGCAGGGCGTAGCGCCGCACGTCACGGTCGTTGGCCGTGAAGGCGCCGTCCTTGAAGACGGGGTGGGTGAAGAGGTTGGTCGTGGCCATCGGCACGGCCAGGCCGGTGCGCTCCAGGGCGGCGCGGAAGCGCTTGACCACGGCCTCGCGCTCGCCCTCCGAGGCGCCGAAGGGGATGAGGTCGTCGTCGTGGAACGTGACGCCGTACGCCCCGAGCGCGGCGAGCCGCTCGACCGACTCCACGGGGTCGAGCGCGGGGCGCGTGGCCTCGCCGAACGGGTCGCGGCCCTGCCAGCCGACGGTCCACAGACCGAAGGTGAACCGGTCGCCGGGGGTGGGGGAGAAGGGCTCGGGGGAGAAGGCTTCCGTCATGATCTGTCCCTCTTCTGCGCGTCCACGGGGAGGAGAGGGGCGCGGCGAGGTCTGGCCCCTCTATTTGTTTTCTGAGATAACTAATACGGCACGGGACGATCCCGCGCCAGTGGTCACGCGGTTCGACGAAAGGTGACACCGATGGCGGCGACGCGCACCGCACCCCCGGTCGTGATCGGCGTGGACAGCTCCACGCAGTCCACCAAGGCGGCCGTCGTGGACGTGGCCACCGGCGCCGTACGCGCCGTCGGGCGGGCCGCGCACACGGTCACGGGCGAGGACGGAGCCCGCGAGAGCGACCCCGAGCAGTGGTGGTCCGCCCTCTGCGAGGCGGTCGCGGCGGCCCTCGCCACCGCGGACGTACCCCCGAGCGCCGTCACCGGCATCGCCGTGGCCGGCCAGCAGCACGGCCTCGTCGTCCTCGACCGCGCGGGCCGCCCGCTCCGCCCGGCCGTGCTCTGGAACGACACCCGGTCGGCGCCGCAGGCCGCCGAGCTGACGGCCGCGCTCGGCGGCCCGGACCGCTGGCTCGCCCGCACCGGCTCGGTGCCGGTCGCCTCCATGACCGCCACCACCTGGCAGTGGCTGCGCGCCCACGAACCCTCCGTCGCGGAGGCCACGGCGGCCGTCCGGCTGCCCCACGACTACCTGACCGAGCGCCTCTGCGGCCTCGCCGCGACCGACCCCGGAGACGCCTCCGGCACCTGCTGGTACGACACGGCGACCCACGCCTACGACCCGGAGATCCTCCGCCTCCTCGGCCTCGACCCGGCCCTGCTGCCCGCCGTCGCCACGAGCGGGGCCACCCCCGTCGGCACGCTCACCCCGGACGCGGCCCGCGCGCTCGGACTGCCGGCCGGTGTCGCGGTCGCCGCCGGAACGGGGGACAACATGGCCGCCGCCGTAGGCCTCGGTCTCGGCGGCGCGGGACTCCTCGACCACCCGGTCGTCAGCCTCGGCACCTCGGGCACCGTCTTCGCCGCGACCCGTACCCGCCCCGCCGCCGCGGGACTCGCCGGGTTCGCCGCCGCCGACGGCACGTACCTCCCGCTCGGCTGCACCCTCAACTGCTCGCAGGCCGTGGACCACTTCGCCGGCCTGCTCGGTCTCGACCGCGAGGACACCGCACCCGGCGACGGCGTGGTCGTCCTGCCCTACCTCGACGGCGAACGCACGCCCGACCTTCCGCACGCCACCGGCCTCGTGACCGGCCTGCGCCACACCACCACCCCGCGCGCCGTCCTCGGCGCGGCCTACGAGGGCGCCGCGTTCACCGTGCTGCGCGCCCTCGACGACCTCCTGGTCGCCTGCGGTCTCGACCCCTCCGACTCGGCCGTACGGGACCGCCCGCTGCGCCTGATCGGCGGCGGCGCCCAGGGCCACGCCTGGCGGGAGACGATCCGGTGCCTCTCCGGGCGGCCCGTGGTGATCCCCGCCGCGACCGAGCTCGTCGCCCTCGGCGCGGCCGCCCTCGCCGCCTCCGCCGCGACCGGCGAGGACCCGGTGCGTCTCGCCACGACGTGGGGCACGGGCGAGGGCGAGACCCTCCCGCCGGTGGCCCGCGACGAGGAGACCTGGAACCGGATCGACTCGGTCCTGACCCGCGCGATTCCGAGCCTCCTGGGCTGACGCTTCGGCGCCCTCAGGAAGGGGTGGGCGAAGTCCTCAAGAAGGGGTGGGCGACGGGACCACCGCGACCGGGCAGTGGGCGTGATGCAGTACGGCGTGGGCGACCGAGCCCATGAGGAGCGTCGCGACCCGGTGCCTCCGGTGGCGGCCCACCACCACCAGGTCCGCGCTGCGTGAACCCTCCACCAGCCGCCCCGCCGCGTCCGCCGGTACGACGGTGGGGGAGACCTGGACGTCCCCGTACCGCTCGGTGAAGGGCCGCAGCCGCTCCTCCTGGAGACGCGCGGTCTCACGGACGAGCTCGGGAGTCTCGTCGTCCAAGGGCATCGAGGGCGGCACCTGCAGGGCCGGCGCGGGCGGTGCGACCATCAGGACCGCCGAGGGCGGCAGCCGGTAGGCCGTCACCACCTCCAGGACGGTGCCCCGTTGCTGTGCCGCGTGGAACGCGAAGTCGAGGACCTCGTCCGCGGTCTCCTCCGGGTGGAGCCCCACGAGGACCCGCCCCGCCTCCGCCTCGCTCTCCGGCGGCACGGTCCGCTCCTCGTGCGGCACCACGACGACAGGGCACGGCGCGGACGCGGCCAGGGACCGGCTGACGGAGCCGAGCAGCAGGCTCGCGAAGCCGCCGCGCCCACGCGAGCCGACCACCAGCAGGCGTGCCGACCGGGCCTCGTCGAGGAGGGCGTCGGGGACCGTGCCGTCGAGCGACTCGTAGCGCACCGGCACGCGCGCGTCCTGCCCCTCGATCCAGGCGCCGACTCCGTTCAGGACGGTGTCGGGGATGTTGGGGCTCGGGCCGAGGGAGGCGATCCGGGCTTCCCCGAGCTGAAGCGCCTCGGAACGCACGTGCGCGACGACCAGGGGCGCGTCGAGCCGCTGCGCGACACCCAGGGCCCAGGTCAGGGCGAGGTGGCTGTGCTCCGACCCGTCCACTCCGACGACAACCGGCTTTTCGTCCATAGGGGAATGATCACCCCGATACCGGATCTCCGCGCCCGGACGTGACCGGACGTGCGACCGGCCGGGACCGGACGGGATCGGGCGCGGCGGGCGCACCCGGGGCGGGTCGGCTACCGCAGGCCGGAGACCTTGAAGACGGTCTCAGTGGTCTCCCGGTCGATGCGGCGGGAGAGTTGGTCAAGGGCGGTCGCCCCGCAGAGCAGCGTGCCCTGGGCCGAGGAGATCCGGGCGTCCCCCGCCACACGGTGCCAGAGGGCGGGGTTGGCGATGAGGACGCGGGGGTCGATCTCGGCTCTGTTGTCTTCGGTGTCACGCAGCACGAGGCGCTGGGAGACACCGTTCGACCAGCGGACGGACCGCAAGCGGTCGGTGTGGACGGTGTGCCGGGTCCACAGGCCGCGGACCGTGAGCCGGCCGGGGGCTGCGGACACCCGCGAGGGCATGAGGATCACGAACAGCAGGGCCGCGAGCCCGATCCACAGCGCCACGCGAGCCGTGTTCAGGGAGCCCGTGCCGGCGTCGATCGTCAGGGACAGGGCGAGCAGCAGCGCCGCGCATCCGGCGGCGGCGCGGGTCTCGCCGGCCCACTCGTCGTCGTGTACCTCGTGAGCCTCGTGCACAGCGTGCGTCGGCTGGGCGCCGCGCGCTGCGGGCGTGGTGTGCGCCGCGTACGCGCCGTGCGCGACCGGGGTATGTCCGTCGGCGGGCGACGAGGGTTCAGGAGGTTCCATAGAGGGACGGTAGGCCCGGCGCCCCGCCCCGACCGAGCTCTTTGACGACCCGTATACGTGCTCCTGACGAGCCCCTTGCTCGCTCCTTCGGACGGCGCCTTGCTCGCTCCCGCGGACGGCGCGTGCTCCCTCGCGCGGACTGCGCCTGCTCCCACCCGCGGGCGGCGCCCCATACTGGGCGCGGCGGGACCGAGAGGCGGCAGAGGTGAGTCGACAGAACGACCGGTACGACATCGTGGTGGTCGGGGGAAGCGGGGTGGACACGGTCATCCGTGTCGACGCCCTGCCCGTCCCCCTCGCGGACTCGGTCCACGTCGGACCGATCGAGGAGTGGCCGGGGCACACCGGCGGCAACGTGGCCCTGGGCGCGCGGGCCCTCGGCCTGCGCGTCGCCCTGCTCGACTGCGTGGGCGACGACGGGATCGGCGCGCTCGTGCGGCGGCGGATGGCCGAGGGGGACGTCGAGTTCCACCCGGTGATCTCACCCGCCGGGACCCGGCGCGCGGTGAACCTCGTCGACGCGACCGGGCGCCGCATGTCCTTCTACGACAGCCGGGACCCGGCGGACCTGCGCATGCCGAGGGAGCACTACCTGCCCCGGCTGCGCCACGCGCGCCACGTCCACGTCTCGATCATGAACTTCGCGCGCTTCCTGTACGACGACCTCGAGGAACTCGGCGTGCCCGTCTCCACGGACCTGCACGACTGGGACGGCCTCGCGGACCACCACCGGGAGTTCGCCCTCCGCTCCGACCTCGTCTTCCTCAGCGCGGCGGGCGCGGGCGACGGTACGACGGCGCTGATGCGGGAGATCCTGCGCGAGGGCCGAGCCCGGACGGTGGTCGCGACGGCGGGCGCGGACGGCTCGTACGTCCTCACCCGGGACGGCGGCACGACGCCGCACCATGTCCCCGCCGTCGCCCCGCACGCCCCGGTCGTGGACACCAACGGCGCCGGCGACGCATACGTCAGCGGCTTCCTCTACGGCTTGCTCGCCGGTGAGCCCGTCCTGACCTGCGCCCGCCTTGGAGCGATCTCCGGAGCCCACGCCTGCACGGCCCCCGGCTCCACGGCACTCATCACCCCCGAGGCGCTCCTGGCGACCGCGGCAGGAGGCTGACCAGCGGCGTACCGCCCGTTCCAGCCGTCTCACGTCCTTCCTCCCGTGTCCTCCCGTGTCCTCCGGTGTCCGAGTGGCGGGGACGGCGGGCAGCCGGTGCGATAGGGGGCATGAAGGAGCGCGTCGCCCGTTGGTGGGCCGAATTGCCGCCTGCCGCGGGCGCCGCCGTGATGGCCACCGGCATCCTCTCGGTCGGGTTCCACCTGACCGGCCGTGAGACGGTCTCCCGCGTGCTGCTCTGCCTCGCGGCCGTGGTGTGGGTCCTGCTCGCGGGCGATTTCGCCAACCGCCTGCTGCGCAGCAGGCGCCGATGGGTCGCCGAGGCCGACACCCCGCCCGCCCTGACCGCCATCGCCGCCACGACGGTGCTCGGGGTGCGCGTGGCGCTCCTCGGCTGGACCACGGCGGCCGCCGCCCTCCTGGTGCTGTCCGCCGTGCTGTGGGCACCGCTGCTCACGGCGGTACTGAGGCACGTGGGGCGCCGGATGCCCGGCGGCGTCTTCCTGATCTGTGTCGCCACGCAGGGACTCGCGGTCCTCGCAGCCACCCTGGCTGTTCCGGCGGCGGAGGAGTGGCTCGCCCGGACGGCCCTGGTCTTCTTCGTCCTCGGGCTGCTGCTCTACGCGGCCGCCGTGTTCCGCTTCGACTTCCGCCAGGTCACCGAGGGCGCCGGCGACCAGTGGGTGGCGGGTGGCGCCCTCGCCATCTCCGCGCTCGCGGGTTCCAAGCTCCTCGCCACCGGCGTATGGGCGGGCACGGGGGCCCACACCGTCCTGCGGACGGTCACCCTGGTCCTGCTGGCCGCCGATCTCGTCTGGTACGTCGTCCTGTTCGGCGCCGAGCTGCTGGCGCGCCGCCCGGGCTACGACGTACGACGCTGGGCCACCGTGTTCCCGATGGGGATGACGGCCGTCGCCTGCCTGTCGACCTCGGCGGCGACGGACATCGGCTGGCTCGACGGCCTCGGGCAGGCCCTCCTGTGGATCGCGACGGTGGGCTGGCTCGTCACGCTGGTGCTGATGGTCCGCGCGCCGGCCGGCCGGGCGGTCGCCCCGTCGGGCGAGTACAGGCCCTGAGAGGCGGAGCCGGGGTCGGGGACACGCGATCCGTTCGTCTCCCCGGGAAGCGACTTTCGATGACTGCGGCGGGTGCTCCCGACGGGCGAACATCGTCGAGAAGGAACCGACGAGCGCGGAGCACACCATGGGTCTCGAGCAGGCGCAGCAGCAGTTTCACATCAGCCAGAAGATCACGCCCATGGCCAACCGCTACGTGGTCCACACGGCCGGACCGGACGGCGCCGAGGGCGAGATGGTCGCGTTCGCGCACCAGAAGCGCATGGCCCTGAAGGAACGGATCACGTTCTACACGGACGAGTCCCAGAAGCAGGTCCTCTTCACCTTCCAGGCCCGGCAGGTCGTGGACCTCGGCGCGACCTACGACGTCCGCGCCGCCTCGGGCAGCCAGGTCGGCTCGTTCCGCAAGAACTTCGCCGCCTCGCTGCTGCGCAGCACCTGGCACATGAGCGAGGAGGGGGCGGCGGCCGAGACGACGGGTGTCGAGCGGAACATGACCGTGGCCGTGCTGCGCAGGGTCTGGGACATCATCCCCTTCGTCGACATCCTGCCGTTCGCCTGGCCGTACCACTTCGACTTCGCCCGGTCGGACCGCCCCGTCATGTCGGTGCGCAAGCGCCTCGGCCTGCGGGACAGGTACGTCCTGACGATCCACGACGAGCACCTCGACCGCCGCCTGGCGATAGCCCAGGCCGTCGCCCTGGACGCGCTGCAGTCCAGGTGACGGCCTGTCCGCCACACCCCGACGGGGCGGTGGCGGGGTGCTGCCGGCGGAGGGTTACCGGAGAGTCGCCTGGTGGAGTGCGTCCGGGCCGATCGGCAGGGCGGGCAGCGACTGCGTCCCCTGCGCGCGCTGGGGCGTCACACCGCGCGGGGGAGCGGTGGTGCCGCCGAGGGCGCCGTCCACGTGGGCGTACAGCGCGTCGGTGACGGGGTCCGGCAGAGGACGTCCCTCGGAGTCGAAGCGCTGGTACTTCATCAGGTTGTAGCCGATGGCGACCTGACGACGGCCGTCCTCGGACGAAAGGGCCCAGGTGCCGGCGCCGAAGACGCCACCGTCATGGCCCCAGTACCAGCCGCCGTTCGGCATCTTGAGGGTGTAGATGCCGAGGCCGTAGCCCATCAGCACCTCCTCACCCGGCTGGGTCTCGTAGGCCGGGACGGTGGTCTTCATCTCGCGCAGCTGCGCCGTGCCGAGCAACCGGCCGCTGAGGAGCCGGCGGTAGAAGTCGTTGAGGTCGCTCGTCGTCGAGACCAGGGCGCCGGCCGTTCCCGCCCACGACATGTCGTAGGTGCTGTAGTCGCGTGCCGGGTCGATCAGGCCGAAGAAGGACTCGTACATCCGCGCGTGCGGGCCCTTGATCGCGGGCGAGCTGGGGAAGTAGGTGTGCCTCAAGCCCGCCTTGCGGATGACGTTGCGGGTGATGTACGCCTCGGCCTTCTGGCCGGTCACCCGTTCCAGGATCAGCCCGGCCAGGATGTAGTTGGTGTTGGAGTACGAGTGGGTGCCGCGCTGCGCGACGGGCGGGGCGGCGAGACCGAGGCGGGCGAGCTCCGTGGGGGCGATCTTGCGGAGCCGGTGCTCGTCGAGTGTCTTGCCGGGGTTCTCCAGGATGCCCGGGAAGGCGGGCAGGACGTAGTCGGCGATGCCACTGGTGTGGTTGAGCAGCATCCGGACGGTCACCTGCCGCCCCCGCTCGTCGGAGACGATGTCCGGGATGTAGCGGCCGATCGGAGCGTCGAGGTCGATGCGTCCGGCGCCGGCCTGCTGGAGGACGGCGACGGCCGTGAAGGTCTTGGTGATGCTGCCGACCCGGTGCTCGAGGTTCGGCCGCGTGGGGCGGCGGCTGTCGATGTCGGCGAACCCGGTGGCTCCCCGCCACTGCGCCGAGCCGTCGCGGACGGCCGAATAGGCGCCGTACATGCCCGCCTTGTGGAAGGCGTCGAGCGAGCCGCGCAGCGCGGGGCGGTCGAGCCGGTGGCCGGCAGCGGTCGCCGAGGCGGCGGAGACGGCGGCCGTGGGGGAGCCGGGCGCGGCGGTGACGGCGGCCTGCGCCTGTAACGCCGTGGCGGAGAGCGCGACCAGCGTGGCGGCGGCGACGACGGAAAGGGGGGCCCTGCGGGACGAATTCATCAAGAGATCCTGTTTCGCTCGATCGGCAGTCGTCCCATACTCGTCGCCCGCGTCCCGGCCGCCCTCAGCCCTCGGGAGGATCTTGCGCACAGGAACGCGTGACATTTGTCAGGAGTCCCGTCCGCGGTGCGTCGGTGGCAGACTGGCCGCTGATCGTTCCAAGGAGTCCCGCGTGCCCATAATCCGCAACCTGAGGCGCACCGTCCGCCGTGCCTACCGCCGGACCGTCGACCTGAGCCACCCCGCCCGCTCGCCGCTGGGCAGCTCGGTGGTCAACTGCGTGCTGTACGAGGACGGGGCGCGGCAGCGCGGGTCCTGCCCCGCGGACGAGGCGGTGCGACGGGTACGCAAATCGGGCGACGGGTTCGTCTGGATCGGTCTGCACGAGCCGTCCGTCGAGGAGTTCGCCGGGCTCGCCGAGCTGTTCGGACTCCATCCGCTGGCCGTCGAGGACGCCGTCCACGCCCACCAGCGGCCCAAGCTGGAGCGGTACGACGACACGCTTTTCGCCGTCTTCAAGACCGTCCGCTACGTGGAGCACGAGGAGCTCACGGCCACCAGCGAGGTTGTCGACACCGGTGAACTCATGGTCTTCACCGGGCCGGACTTCGTCATCACCGTCCGGCACGGCAGCCACGGTTCGCTCGGCCCGCTGCGCGAGGCGCTGGAAGCCGAGCCCGACCAGCTCGCCAAGGGGCCGGCCGCGGTGCTGCACGCGATCGCCGACCACGTGGTCGACGACTACCTCGCCGTCGCCGACGCCGTGCAGAACGACATCGACGCCGTGGAGACGGCCGTCTTCAGCGAGCAGGTCTCCCGCGGCGACGCCGGCCGCGTCTACCAGCTCAAGCGCGAACTGCTCGAACTGAAGCGAGCGGTGGCCCCCCTCGACCGTCCGTTGCAGGCCCTGGCGACCGCGCAGCCCCTGTCCCTGGTCTCGGCGGAGATACAGCCGTACTTCCGCGACGTCGCCGACCACCTGTCACGGGTCACGGAACAGATCACGTCCTTCGACGCGCTCCTCGACTCGATCCTCCAGGCCCATCTGGCCCAGGTGACCGTCGCCCAGAACGAGGACATGCGGAAGATCACGGCCTGGGCCGCGATCATCGCCGTCCCCACGATGGTCTGCGGCGTTTACGGCATGAACTTCGACCACATGCCCGAACTCCGCTGGACCTACGGCTACCCGCTCGTCGTGAGCGTCATGGCCCTGGCCTGCTTCCTCCTCCACCGCAGCTTCCGCCGCAACGGCTGGCTGTGAGGCGACGGGGCGGCGCTATCGGGTGGACCGGCCGAGGGCACGCCCCGTACGGTGAGCCCATGTCGAGCCCCGAGTCGGACAGACTCCGGCCACCGGCCCTCCGGTGGCTTCCCGAGTCGACCCGCTGAAGCACCGCGGCCCCTGAGGGGCCGTCCGTCGTGCTGGGCGTGAGCGTGACCGAGGCCAACGGATCGGCCGTCTCCCCTGCCCGCGCGTGACCGCGCGCCGGCAGCCCACCGCACCCCTGTTCCGGCACCGGGTGCGGCTCACGCCGCTGCTCGACCGTGGAGACCTCTCGATGCCCTTCGCCCTCTATCTGCTCGGCCTGGCCGTCTTCGCCCAGGGAACCTCCGAGTTCATGCTCTCCGGCCTGCTGCCGGACATCGCCGCGGAGCTGGGGGTGTCGATCCCGCTCGCGGGGACGCTGACCTCCGCCTTCGCGGTCGGAATGATCGTCGGCGCGCCCCTGACGGCGCTCCTGGCCAGGCGCTGGTCGCGACGGTCCGCGCTGACCGTCCTCCTCGGCACCTTCCTGCTCACGCACGTGATCGGCGCCCTCACCCCACACTTCGGGATCCTGCTCGCCACCCGGGTGATCGGCGCCCTCGCCAACGCCGGATTCCTCGCGGTGGCACTCGTCGCCGCGACCGCCATGGTCGGCCCGGAATCCAGGGGCCGGGCGACCGCCGTGCTGCTCGGCGGCACGACGCTCGCCTGTGTCGTGGGCGTGCCTGGCGGGGCGCTGCTCGGCCAACTGTGGGGCTGGCGCGCCGCCTTCTGGGCCGTCGCCCTGCTCTGCGTACCCGCGCTCCTCGCCATCGCCCGGTCGGTACCCGCAGAAGGCGGCGACGCCGGCGCCCGGCCCCGTGACACGCGGTCCGAAGCGCGGGCGCTGCGCAGGCCGCGGCTCCTGGTGACGCTCCTGGTCTGCGCCCTCGCGAACGGCGCCATGTTCTGCGGCTTCACCTACCTGGCGCCCGTCGTCACGGACGTGACCGGCCTCGCCCCCGGCTGGATCCCCGTCCTCCTCGCCCTGTTCGGAGCGGGCTCCTTCGGGGGCGTGGTCCTCGCGGGCCGCCTCTCCGACACCCGCCCCGGCCTGCTCGTGGCCGTGGGCGGCACAGGTGCGGCGGCCGGCTGGAGCCTGTTCGCGCTGACGGCCGGGAGCGCGCCGGCGGCGATCGTCCTCGTTCTCGCCCTGGGCACCCTGTCGTTCGCCGTCGGCTCCACCCTGATCACCCGCGCGCTCCGCACGGCCACCGCCGAAGCCCCCACCCTGGCCGGGGCCTTCGCCGTGGCCGCGCTCAACGTGGGCGCGGCCCTCGGACCGTGGCTGGGCGCCGCCGTCCTCGCGGCCGGGCACGGCTACCGCGCGCCCCTGTGGACCAGCGCCCTCCTCACGGTCCTGGCCCTGCTCACGGCCCTGGTGACACCTGAGCCCGCAGCGCGGAGGTGTGGGCCCGTACCTGATCGGGTGTGAGGTACGCGTCCGTGTACTCGAAGTCGGCCAGCGTCCCGGACCGGGACGACAGGAATCCCGTACGGACGAAGTCGTCCCCGGCCACGGCGTTGAGCAGCCAGTTCGTCATCACCCGCGTCTTGGCGACATTGGTGCGCAGCGCCGCCCAGTGATACGCCCGGGCCACCGCCTGGGCGGGCGTGCCGTGCAGCTCGATGCCGAGCGGCTTCGAGACGGCGTCCCGCCCGCCCAGGTCCACCACCAGACCGAGATCCCGGTGGTGGTACGGGTACGTCGGCTCGCCGCGCAGCGTCGCGACGAGGTTGTCGGCGACCTGCTTGCCCTGGCGCATGGCGTGCTGCGCCGTGGGCGGGCAGATCGCGCCGGGCTCGTTCTTCGCCAGGTCCGGTACGGCGGCGGCGTCACCGAGGGCGTGCACGCCGTCGAGACCCGGCACCACCATGTCGGGTCCGACCACCAGACGGCCCCGGTTCGTCTCCGCCTCCAGCGTGCCGATCAGGGGGCTGGCGGCGACCCCGGCCGTCCAGATCAGCGTGCGGCTCGGGAGCACTCGCCCGTCGGTGAGCGTCACCGCCTCGTCGTCCACGGAGGCCACCGAGACACCGAGCGAGACCTCGATCCCGCGCCGCCGCAGGATCTCGAGCGCGGCGGCGCCCAGCTTGTCGCCCAGCTCCGGCATGAGCTTGGGCGCGAGGTCCACCAGATGCCACTTGATCAGCGCCGGGTCGAGACGCGGATAGCGCTGGACCGCGTTGTGGGTCAGCCGCTGCAGACATGCCGCCGTCTCGGTCCCCGCGTATCCGCCGCCGACCACCACGAAGCAGAGCCGGGCCGCGCGCTCCGCGTCGTCCTCGCCCGCGTCCGCCAGATCGAGCTGGGCGATGACGTGGTCACGGATGTAGGCCGCCTCGGCGAGCGTCTTCATGCCCCGCGCGTGCTCGCTCAGGCCCGGGATGTCGAAGGTGCGGGTCACACTGCCGGGCGCGAGCACCAGGTGGTCGTACGGCTCGTCGACGAGCTCGCCCGAGATCGTCCGTACCAGGCAGACCTTCGCCTTGGTGTCCACGCCGACCGCGCCGCCGGGGATGATCCGCGTCCGGTGCCGCTTGCTGCGCCGCAACGACAGGGCGACCGACTGCGGGGTCAGCACACCGGCCGCGACCTGGGGGAGGAGCGGCAGATAGAGCTGGTACGAGAAGGGGGACAGGAGCGAGATCTGCGCCTCGCGCCCGGTGAGCCGCCGCTCAAGCCGCCGTACGCAGCCGACCCCGGCGAAGCCGGCGCCCACCACCAGAATCCTCGGTCGAGTCACGGAGCCCGCCTCCCGGGTCGTCGGTCCTTGAGACCTCACTAACCTCTCCGGCCGATCCGGAACCCGGTTTGTCCGCCGAAGGAGTGATATCAAAACGGGATCCAACGGTAATAATCCGGGCATGCTGTGATAGAAGGGACAGGCAGGGTGGGCTGTGAGAACGGAGCCGACGGCCGTGGGGAGACCCGAGGACCCAGACACCAGCGCGCACGAAGCCGTGTTCGGTGTCGCCGATTCCGTCGTTCTCCTCTTCGACGAGGGCGGGACGGTCGTAGGCCGCCCCTACGCCGCCGAGCGGCTGCTCGGCTACCCCGCGGCGGAGCTCGGCGGCCGCCGCGTCGGCTCGCTCCTGGCGGGCGACGAGGGCGGCCGGCTCGCCGACATCCTGGCGACCGCGGAGCGTGACGGCGGCTGGTCGGGCGTCCTGCTCGCGCGTCACCGGGACGGCCGCACCATCGCCGTCGACGTCACCGTGCTGCCCCTGCCGGGGGAGGCGGGCCCGGCCCGCTGGCTCGTCGTCGCCGTGGGCGCTGCGCCGTCCCGGCAGTGGACCATGGGCCCCGCGCTCCTGGAACGCATGGTCACCGAGATGCCCATCGGCCTCTGCTTCGTCGACGCCGAGCTGCGCTGCGTGTGGTCGAACACCGCGCTCGAACACTTCGGCGGCGGCACGGTCGAGCAGCGGCGCGGCAAACGCCTCGCGGAGATCCAGCCCGGGATGAACGCCGACATCGTCGAGTCGAAGATGCGCCAGGTGCTGACGACCGGCGAACCGGTCGTCGGGTACGAGCACGTGGGCCGCACTCGTGCCCACCCCTACCGGGACCATGCCCACGCCATGTCCTTCGTCCGGCTCGACGACGACAACGGCCGGGCCCTCGGCGTCTGTTACGCCGTCGTCGACATCACCGACCGCTACCGCGCCCGGCTCCGCCTCGCCCTCATGGCCCGGGCCAGCGAACGCATCGGCCGCAGCCTGGACGTCATGGGCACCGCCCAGGACCTCGCCGACGTGGCGGTCCCCGCCCTGGCCGACTTCGTCGCCGTCGACCTCCTGGACGCCGTCCTGAGAGGCGCCGAGCCGTCCCCCGGCCCGACGGCCGCCGCCACCGCCCTGCGCCTGGTCCGAGGCGGCGCGCAGAACGTACGCACCGGTGGAGTGAAGGAGGTTCTGGAGCCGGGGCAGCCGTCCGGATACCTGCCGTCCTCGCCCCAGATGGACGCCATCGCCCACGGCCGCTCCTGGCGGGCGGCCCACCTGGACGCCTCGACACGCGAAGCGGCGATCCCGACCGCCCTGGTGGAGACGACGGCCCCGGCCGAGGCGAGCGGGGCGGCCGAGGCCGTACCCCACACGGCGATGGTCGTGCCGATCCTCGCCCGGGGCGTCACCCTGGGCGTGGCCACGTTCCTGCGCACCCGGCGGGACGAGGCGTTCGACGAGGACGACCTGCGGCTCGCCGAGGAGATCGTCGCCCGAGCCGCCGTCTGCCTCGACAACGCCCGCCGCTACGCCCGCGAGCAGGCCGCCGCGCTCGTGCTCCAACGCAGCCTGCTGCCGCACGGCGTCCCGCCCCAGGAAGCCGTCGACGCCGCCTCCTTCTACCGTCCCGCCGACGAACTCTCCGGCCTCGGCGGCGACTGGTTCGACGTCATCCCACTCTCCGGAGCCCGGGTCGCCCTGGTCGTCGGCGAGGTCCTCGGCCACGGGATCGAGGCCGCCGCCACCATGGGCCAGCTCCGTACCGCCGTACGCACCCTCGCCGACCTCGACCTCGGGCCCGAGGAACTCCTCGCCCACCTCGACGACCTCGTCGTCCAGGTCAGCCGCGAGGGCACCGCGACGGACCTGAGCGGCGCGCCCAACCCCGCCGGCGTCGGCGCCAGCTGCCTGTACGCGGTCTACGACCCGGTCGGCCTCTGCTGCGACCTGGCGAGCGCCGGCCACCTCGCGCCCGCCATCCGCGCACCCGACGGCACCGTCACCTTCCCGGAACTCCCGCCCGGACCCGCCCTAGGCATCGGCGGACTCCCCTTCGAGTCCGTCGAGCTGCCCCTCGCCGAGGGCAGCGTCCTCGCCTTCTACACCGACGGACTGATCGCCGCGCCGGGAGCGGGCAGGGACGGGCTGCGCCGGGTCCTGGAGTCCCGGGACCTGCCGCTCGACGAACTCTGTCGCAGCGTCGCCGACGAACTCGCGCCCAGCAGGCCGTACACCGACGACGCGGCCCTCCTCCTGGTCCGCACCCGCGGCCTCGCGGCCGGGCAGGTCGCGGTGTGGGACCTGCCCGCCGACCCGGCCGTCGTCGCCCGCGCCCGGGTGATGGCAGCCCGCCAACTCGCCGCGTGGGGCCTGGAGGAACTCGCCTTCACCACCGAACTCGTCGTCAGCGAACTCGTCACCAACGCCATCCGGCACGCCTCCGGACCGATCCGGCTGCGCCTCATCCTCGAACGCACCCTGATCTGCGAGGTCTTCGACGCCAGTAGCACCTCGCCCCACCTGCGCCACGCCCGCACCACCGACGAGGGCGGCCGAGGGCTCTTCCTGATCTCCCAGTTCACCCGCCGCTGGGGCACCCGCTACACCGCCGAGGGTAAGGTCATCTGGGCCGAACAGCCCTTGGAGCTGGACGAATCCGTTCTGGAGGCCGCCCTGGACCCCGCCGCACTGGAAGATCTTTAACCGATTGTCCGGTCCGTGCCGCCCGTGCGAGGGTGTGCTGCCGCGCGGAAGGGCCGACGGCGTCGAGAAGGAGCTCCACCTGTGCGAACGGGCGTCGCCGACCACACCGTCGAGACCGACAAGGGACTGGTGCGCGGCACCGTCGCCGACGGGCTGAGGATCACGCTGGGCATCCCCTACGCGGCACCGCCCTTCGGCCCCGGGCGCTTCCGGGCGCCGCGACCGGCGGCGGCCTGGGACGAGGTGCGGGACTGCACCCGCTTCGGCCCGGTGGCCCCGCAGTCGGCGGAACTGCCCGGCTCACCGGTCTGGAACCCGGACGACGAAGGCGTTCTCACGCTCAACGTCTGGGCGCCGGAGGAGAGTTCCGGCCCGCTGCCCGTTCTGTTCTGGATCCACGGCGGCGCCTACACCTTCGGCTCCTCCGCGCAGCCCGACTACGACGGCTCCGCCCTGGCCCGGGCCGGCACGGTGGTAGTGACCTGCAACTACCGCCTCGGCTTCGAAGGCTTCGGCCATGTGCCCGGCTTCCCCGACAACCGCGGACTGCTCGACCAGATCGCCGCGCTGGAGTGGGTGCGCGACAACATCGCGGCCTTCGGCGGCGACCCGGACAACGTCACGGTGGCGGGCCAGTCCGCGGGCGGCGGCTCGATCGCCTGCCTGATGACCGGTGCGCCGGCCGACGGACTCATCCACCGCGCCGTCGCGCACAGCGTCCCCGACGCGTTCTTCCCGCCGGAGTTCGCCGCCGGCCTGGCTTGCGAGGTGGCCGCGGCTGCGGGAGTGGCGCCGACCGCCGAGGGCCTGCTCTCCGCGACCCCGAAGGAACTCGTGGAGGCCTCGGACCGGGTGGTGGCACGGTACGCGGGGGATCCGTCGGCCGGCTTCCTCCACTACGACACTGTGCTCTACGGACCCGTCCTCGACGGCGTCCTGCTGGACCGGGACCCCCTCGAAGGGCCGCCCGTCGGCGGTCACGTCGACCTCCTCGTCTGCCACACCACCGAGGAGTACTGGCTCATGCGTCAGGTGGGAGCCATGCCGTCCGTCACCACGGAAGACGGACTCGCCCGCTTCGCCGCCGCCTACGGCCTCTCCTCCGACCTCGTCGCCGCCTACCGGACCCTCATGCCCGGAGCGCCCGTACTCGACGTCTTCCTCGCGCTCGCGGGCGACGCGGTCTTCACCCTGCCCACCGTCCGCCTCGCCGAGGCGCACGCCCGCGCCGGAGGCGGACGCACGTTCCTCTCCCGGTTCGACCGGCGCCGTACCCGGCCCGACGGCAGCCCGGTGCGCGCCTGGCACGCCGCCGACGTGCCCTTCGCCCTCGGCACCCTGGACGCCACGGGCGTCGACTTCCTGACCGGCGGTCCCGCCGACGCCGACGACCGCGCGCTGTCCCGGCGGATGGTCGACGCCTGGGCCGCCTTCGCCGCCACCGGCGACCCGGGCTGGGCCCCGCTCGCCGGTCCGGCCGCCGGCCCCGAAGCTCCCGCCGCCCCCACCGTCCACGTCTGGGACGTCCCCCGGGACCGCACCGAGGGCCCGATGCCCGCTCACGCGCTCTGGCGCGGCGCGCGGATGGCCCCGCCGTCTCTCGGGTGACGCGCACGGGATAATGGCGGCGCAGACGCGACCCACCCGGGCGCGCCCCCCGACGCAGGAGATGAGAACCCGATGGACGTGCGGCACTTCGAGCGGATCACCGCTTTCATCGAGGACCGTCTCCGGCCGCTGTTCGACCCCGCGAACGGCAGCGACCACGGATTCGGCATGGACGACACCTCCCGTGCGCTGCGGGCCCTCCTCGGCACGGTGAAGGCCGCCGCGGCCGTCAAGGGCCTCGCCGACCAGCGGGCGGCCGCAGACCCGGCGCTCCGCCACATCATCGACCAGGCCCTGGAGCACAACTGGGACGTCCTGCGCGGAGTCGCCCGCAACTGGGAGGACCACCCCGACTTCGCCCGCGACTTCAAGCGCCACGCCTGGGAACTCGACGAGACCCCCACCGCCACGGCCTGACACCCCTGGGGCACCCCAGGCACTCCTGACGGGGCTTCAGCGGGCCACTGTTGCCCGGGCGATCGCCCTGCGCTCTGCACCGGTCGGGTGAGTGCGCGGCTCTGCCGACAGGCGGGGGCGCGGATCGGGTACGTATCGCGGCATTGCCGTCCGCGAGCGTCGGAGGATGCCGCCCCATGCATGTCAGGAACGTCCGCCCCGGCCCGCGCGTGGTGACCGCCGCGCTCTGCGCGACCCTCGCGCTCGTCGGTTACCTGAAGGTGTACGACCAACCCGCCGCCCCGGACGCGTCGCAGGAGGCCCGGGCCGCCGCCAAGAACACCGGGGCGGAGGCCCCGCCGCTCCCGCCGCGGGCCCGCGCTCCGCAGGTGCCCGCCGCGCCGCCCGGGGTCGGCCCCGCGACCCTGACGCGGATCCCGGACGGCACGAGCCAGGTGTTCGTCGTGACCGGCGAGTCCCAGGACTCCAACGTGGCCACGGCCTCGCTCTACGAGCGGGACACGGCGGGCAAGTGGCGCCGTACGGGCGGGCCGTGGACGGCGCACAACGCCCTGCGCGGCTGGACCGATGACCACTGGGCCGGCGATCTGCGCTCCCCGACCGGCGTGTTCCGGCTCGGCGACGCGGGCGGACTGCTGCCCGACCCCGGCTCGAAGCTGCCCTACGACCAGGACGAGGAGTTCGTCTCCCCGGGCGTCGGGTTCCTCGGCGAACCTCTGGAGGGCTCGTTCGACCACGTGATCGCCATCGACTACAACCGCGTCCCGGGCACCACCCCCCTGAACAAGGAGCGGCCGCTCGGCCTGGAGAAGGGCGGCGGTGTCTGGGTCCACGTCGACCACGGCGGCCCCACCCAGGCCTGCGTCTCCCTCACCGTCGACGTCATGCGAAAGCTCCTGCTCGCGCTTGACCCGGCCAAGGAACCCGTCATCGTCATGGGACCGGCGGCCAAGATCGCGGGCTGACCGCCTGCCCGCGGTGGCGCCGCTGACAGCGCGGGCCGGCGCCGGTCAGCCGCTGTCAGCGCACGGTCGGCACGCTGTCAGGGCGCCCGGGCATCGTCGTGGTCATCAGGAAACGACGACACCCGATACGGAGCACCCACCATGAGCGTCACCACCACCATCGAGCAGTCCCCGTCCCAGCTGGCCGAGTTCGTCGAGCAGATGGGCGTCAAGCACAGCATCCCCGGCGGCATCGTGGGTGTGTGGGCCGACGGCCGGGAGGCCTTCGCGAGCCACGGTGTGACGAGCCTGGACAACCCGCTGCCGGTCGACAAGGACACGCTCTTCCAGCTGGGTTCCACGAGCAAGACCTTCACGGCGACCGCGCTGATGCGCCTGGTGGCCGACGGCCGGATCGAACTGGACGCGCCGGTGCGCCGGTACGTGCCCGAGCTCGTCCTCGCCGACGAGGAGGCGGCCTCCGAGATCACCGTCCTGAACCTGCTCAACCACACCTCGGGCCTCGACTGGAACATCATCGTCGACACCGGTGACGGCGACGACGCCCTGGCCGGCTTCGTGGCGAAGATGGCCGACCTGCAGTTCATCGGCGCGCCGGGGGAGCGCGCCTCGTACAGCCAGGCCGCGTTCAACCTGCTCGGCCGCGTCCTGGAGAACGTCACGGGTCTGACGTACGAGCAGGCCATCGCCTCGCTCCTGCTCGAGCCGCTGGGGCTCACCGACAGCTTCTTCGGGACGGCGGAGGTCATGACCCGCCGGTTCGCCGTGGGCCACAACCCCGACGAGGACGGCGACCTGGCCGTCGCGAGGGAGTGGCGGCTCACCCGGGGCAACAACCCCGGCGGTGGT
Organism: Streptomyces sp. NPDC026092; assembly: GCF_040638605.1. NCBI lineage: Bacteria > Bacillati > Actinomycetota > Actinomycetes > Kitasatosporales > Streptomycetaceae > Streptomyces > Streptomyces sp. NPDC026092. The sequence continues at coordinate 39,320 of NZ_JBEZYN010000008.1, read as the reverse complement.
CTCGCCTCCTCGGCCGCGGACGTCCTGCGCTGGGCGCGGTTCCAGCTCGGCGACGGTCGTACGGAGAGCGGCGAGCGGCTGATGCCGACCGAGGTGCTGCACCGGATGCGCGAGCAGACGGTCGAGCTGCGCGGCAGCAACCTGGGCGACGGCTTCGGCATCTGCTGGTTCCTGCGCGAGGTGGACGGTGTGCGGACGATCGAGCACGGCGGCTCGACCAACGGCCAGTTCGTGGAGCTGGTGATCGTCCCCGAGCGGAACTTCGCCGTCGTCGCCATGTCCAACTCGGGCGCGGAAGGCATTCCGTTCAACCGCTCCGCCGTCCGCTGGGCCCTGGAGCACTACCTGGGCGTCGTCGACAAGGACCCGGAGCCGCTGCCGTACGACGAGGCGCGTGCCCGGGACCTGCTCGGGGCGTACGACAACGACGGGATGATCCTCACCGTCGGCACGGACGCGGCGGGGCTGACCCTCGGGGCCGTGATCAAGCCGGAGATCCGGGCGGCGGCCGACTTCGAGATGCCGGCGGACTACGAGCCGGCCGCCATGGGGCTCCTGCCCGGCGACGGCGACGAGTTCATCGTGACCGCCGGTGGTCTCGCGGGGCAGCGGGGCTTCTTCTCCCGTGGCGAGAACGGCGCGGTCGCCGGCATCGACCTCGGCGGCCGGGTCTTCACCCGGGTTCCCACCGCCTCCGTGTGACGCCCGCTCCAGGCCACCGGCCTCGCCCGCTCCGAAGACGTCGACGTTTTCGGACGGGCGAGGCCGGTGGCCGTGCGTCCGGTGAGCGGTGAGGCCTGTCCGGAGTGACCGGAATTCATCGCTCACCGCCGAGATGATGCGTCAAATCACGTCAGGTACCGAAAGTATCCGGCCACCTCACGCCCAGAATCGTCACTCTGTGGAGATCACCGGTAACTTCATGCCGTCGCCGCCACACCAGGGGCACAAGGCCCCGACGGGACTAGCGGCCCGAAGGACATCTCTTCACTTGACGACGACAGCGACCGACAGCTTCAAGGTCCAGCCGTACACGCAGCACTGCCAAGTGATCCACACCGAAGGCGCCCACGCGGTCATCGGCATCTCCCCGGGCAACGGCTACTTCTCCGCCCAGCGGGTGGCCGACCTCGCCGCCTGGGGACTCCGCGGCTTCGAACAGGTCGACCTCATCTACACCGACCTGCACGTCGCCGACATGTACGAGGCTCTCGGCTACCCGCCGGACGAAGCCCGCCGCAAAGCGGTCAAGAACCTCCGCGGCGTCCGCGCCAAGGTCAACAACGCCGTCGCCGCCATCGACCCCGGTGGTGAACGGCTCCGAGGGCGCCCCATGTCCGCGCTCCTCGACATCCCGGCCTACCGGCACCTGCGCAAACACCTGGACGATCTGCTCGCCACCGACGCCGAGTTCCTCGCCACCTGCGACCGGCTCGTCGCGGCGTTCCTCTCCTCCAAGGTCCTCGACGGACAGACCCCCACCGCCCGCCAGCGCGAGGTCTGCCTCCAGTACATCTGCGCCGAGGCACCGCTCTTCCTGGACACCCCCGCGATCCTCGGTGTCCCCTCCTCCCTCAACTGCTACCACCAGCTCCTGCCGATGGCCGAACTCCTCTACTCCAGAGGCTCCGGACTGCGTGCCTCCCGCAACCAGGGCCACGCCATCGTCACACCCATGCTCGGAGACCACGATGACCACTGACACGCTCCTCGACTTCCCGTTCTCGGCGCGCGGCGACCGCCTGCCGCCCGAGATCGAGTCCCTGCGCGCCGAACCGGTCAAGCGGGTCCGTACGATCGCCGGCGACGAGGCATGGCTCGTCTCCTCCTACGAGCTCTGCAAGCAGGTCCTCGAAGACCCGAGGTTCTCGCTCAAGGACACCTCGGCGCCCGGCGCGCCCCGGCAGTACGCCCTGACCATCCCGCCCGAGGTGGTCAACAACATGGGCAACATCACCGGCGCCGGACTGCGCAAGGCCGTCCTCAAGGCCATCAACCCCAAGACGGACGGCCTGACCGACTGGATGCGCGACCACGCCACCGCGCTGGTCGACGAACTCCTCGCCTACGGACCGCCGGTCGACCTGCGCTCCCGGTTCACCAGCCCGTACGCCGAGCACCTGCACTGCCGGATCCTCGGCATCCCCGAGTCCGACGCGCCGCGCCTGGCCGCCAGCCTGGACATCGCGTTCATGAACTCGGCCTGCCCCGTCACCGGTGCCCGGCTCAACTGGGACCGCGACATCGCGTACATGGTCGAACGGCTCGACGACCCGGCGACCACCGGGCTCATGGCCGAACTCGCGGCCTTGCGCGGGAACCCCGACTATGCCCACCTGACCGACGAGATGCTCGCCACGGTCGGCGTCACCTTCTTCGGCGCGGGCGTCATCTCCACCATGGGCTTCCTCACCATGGCCCTCTTCTCCCTGCTCCAGAACCCCGACGTCTGGGAGCGGCTGCGCAAGGAGCCGGAGCTTCTGTCGTCCGCCGTGGACGAACTGCTGCGGGTCAACCTGTCCATCGCCGACGGGCTTCCGCGCCTCGCCCTCGAAGACGTCACGCTCGGAGACGTCGAGGTGCGGAAGGGAGAACTCCTCCTCGTCCTGGTGGAGGCGGCCAACACCGACCCGGCCGTCTTCCCCGACCCGCACACCGTGGACATCACCCGGCCGAACGCCGGCACCCACCTCTCCTTCGGCGGAGGCGGCCACTACTGCCCGGCCACGGCCCTCGGCAAGAAGCACACCGAGATCGCCCTGGAGGTCCTGCTCGACAAGATGCCCGACCTGCACCTCGCGGTCCCGGTCGACCAACTCGTCTGGCGCACCCGCTTCATGAAGCGCATCCCCGAACGCCTTCCGGTCGCCTGGTGACCACCGCCTGACGGGTCCGTTCCGCACCGTCGCCCCCGGCCACCCGCCGGGGGCGACGGCGTTTCCGTACCCCGAGTAGCGCGAAGGGTGTTCGTCCGCCGTTCACCGAAGACGCGGAATCCGGACCCTCACATCACCTACACATAACGGGTCTGGACCGAAGCGAGGTCCCGAGGCGACACCCGAAGGAGCACCTGCCATGCCCCTGTCCCCCGACGTCTCCCGCCGCACCCTCCTCGGCGGCGCCGCCGGCGCGGCCGAGTTCACCGTCCCGGCGGGCGCCAGGACGGTGACCCTCCGCTTCCGGATGTACGACGCCGGAAACAACTGGTACTGGGCGGTGGACCACATCCGCCTCGGCTGAGCCGGAACGGGAGCTCCGGCTCAGCGGCGGGGGCGCAGATCCGCGCCGTAGACCGTCCGGTAGTCCGGGACGACGACGCGCGTCCCGGGTGACTCCCGGCGGACCTGGCCGATCAGCCCGGCCAGGTCCATCGTCGGATCGGCCCGCACGGGGTCGCGCAGGGGCGTCTCGAAGTTGTCCCAGTGCACGGGCACGACGACCTCCGGCCGACCGAGGGCCCGCATGAGCCGGGGCACGTACCGGTGGGTGGAGGTGCTGGAGGGGACCGCGACCATCGCCACATCCGGGCGCAGCCCCTCGGCGGACCGGTGGTCGAAGTCGCTGGCGCCCATGAGGAAGAGCGTCGGCCCGCCGGATCCGGCCGTCACCTGGAAGGCGAGGGTGTCGCCCTCGGGCAGGTCGGAGATGGTGGCGGGCACGGTGGCGGGCGGCCCGGTCAGCGTGCCCGGCGCGAAGTACGAGTGCTGCTTGTTGCGGCTGTGCAGGCTCGCCACGACCTCGACCACCAGACCCCGGCCGAAGTCGAGCACCTCACCGCCCTTGACCACGGAGATCTGCCCCGGATCGACACCGAGGGCGACCAGCAGGTGGTACGTCGTCTCGGTCCCCAGCACGCGGGCGCCGGTCGTCTTCGCGAGGTACGGGACGTCGGCGATGTGGTCCCAGTGGGAGTGGCTGACCAGGATCAGCTCTGGACGCCCGGCGAAGTCCCGGACCAGGGTGGCGTCGGTCTCCGCGATCGGCGTGGCCGGATTGAAGGGCTTGTCGAAGAGACCGGTCTTGAAGCGGGTCAGATACGGGTCGAAGAGCACCGTCCTCCCGCCCGCGTCGATCCGCCAGCCGGCCGTCCCCAGCCAGCGCAGCGCCGCCGAGCCGGGCTCGGGAGCGGGGGAGGAGGCGGCGGGGCGGGCGTGGGCGGCAGCGGCGGCGGCCGGGAGGAGTGGTAAGGCCGAACCGGCGGCGGCGCCCCGCAGGACGGTCCGCCGGTGAAAGGTGTGAGTGTCGTCGTTCATGCCGCCAGAAGATCAGGCGACGGGCCGGAAGGCTAGGACCTGCGGCGAGGCTTCCCGGGCTTGGCGCCGCGCTTGACGCCCTTCGCGCCCTTGGCGCCGCCCTTGGCCGCGGGCCTGCCCCCGGTGCTCCGCTCCGGACGCTTGGCCTTGTCGCCGGTCCTGGCCTTGGCCTTCTGCTGTGGGGGAGTCTGCGCACGGCCGCGGGTGCTGTTCACGGTGCGGCCCCGGACGATCCCGATGAACTCCTCGACCAGGTCCGGGGTCGGCTCGGCCTGCGGCCAGGACAGGGCGACCCGCGACTCGGGCGCGTCCCGCAGGGTCCGGTAGGTGAGGTCCTTGCGGTGGTGCAGCCGCGCCAGCGACTGCGGGACTACCAGCAGCCCCACGCCCGCCGCCACGAGCTCGATCGCGTCCGCGGTCGTCGCCGGGCGCTCCATGGCCGGCAGCCCCGGCGGGCGCTCCCAGTCCAGGGTGTCGTCGAGCGGGTGCAGCACGATCTCCTCGGCCAGGTCCTCCGGCGAGACCTCCTCGACCGCCGCCGCCACATGGTCCTTCGGCACGACGACGACCGTCGTCTCGACGTACAGGGGGATCGCGCTGAGGTCCGTGTCGTCGACGGGCAGGCGGACGAAGCCGGCGTCCGCGCCGCCGCCCCGCAGCAGCTCGAAGGCCTCGTCGGCCGGAACCTGGACGAGGGTCAGCGGGACGTCCGGGAGCCGCTCGTTCCAGATCCGCACCCACTTCGTGGGCGTCACTCCCGGGACGTACGCGAGCCGGAACGAGGAGGGTTCTTCCTGGCCAGTCACTCCGCCAGGTTACCCGCCGTGGTCAGCGGTGGTTCATACGCTCGATACCCTTGAGACCATGACGTCGCACCAGACCGCCCAGACGATGAAGCCCGCGACCGCGGCGAAGAAGCTGGGTGTGTACCTCGAGGCCACCCCCGCCGAGTTCCGGGAGGGTGTGGTCTCGCGCACCGAGCTGAACGCCCTCCAGACCGATCCGCCCGAGTGGCTCCGCGAGCTCCGCCGCAACGGCCCCCACCCCCGCCCGGTGATCGCGGCGAAGCTGGGGATCTCCATCTCCGGCCTCGCCCGGGGTGGCATCACGGAGGCGCTCACCACCGAGCAGATCGAGGCCCTGAAGCAGGAAGCCCCGGAGTGGCTCCAGAAGGAGCGCGCCACCCAGGCCGATGTCCGCAAGGAAGCGGTCCGCATCAAGGAGAAGCAGGCGGAGAAGGCCGCGAAGGCCGACCGCTCGCAGTCCTGACCAGCGCGTTCCCGACCGGCACGAAGTCGGGACGCTTCGCCGTGCGGCCGTCTCCGGAGGAGCGGCCGCGCAGGCGCCTGCCGATCCATGGGCCGAGGAAGCCCGCGACCCACCGCGCCTCGTCGAGCGCCCTGCGCGGGCCCGCCGGAGGCGTTCCGGGCGCCGCCGGCAGCGGCCGCGTCCAGGAGTCGTCGCTGCCGGGCAGCCCGAGGGCGTCGGCCACGGCGGCGGCGATCCGCGCATGACCCAGCGGACTGGCGTGCAGCCGGTCCGGGCTCCACAGCCGAGCATCGGTTACCACCGGGTGCCGGTCGGTCTCGGCGACCACCACACCGTGCCGCGCCGCCGCCTCCCGGATCCGCGCGTTGAGCGCGACGACACGGGAGCCGAGCGGCCGGGCCACCGGGACGAGCCGCCCGAGGTCCGGGAACGTCACCGTCGCCACCCGCGCGCCTCCCGCAGTGAGCTCGGCGAACATCGCCTCCAGATGACCGGCCGTCTCGTCCGCGTCGAACCGGGGCCTGAGCAGGTCGTTCATCCCCGCCACCACGGTGGCCACGTCGGGCCGCAGCGCGAGCGCCGGGCCGAGCTGCTCCGCGCGCACCTGCCCGGCGAGCCTGCCCCGGACGGCCAGGTTGGCGTAGGCGAGCCCTGGACTGCCGACCGCCATCAGCTCGGCGAGCCGGTCGGCACAACCGCGCAGCCCCGTGCTGTCGTCGCCGTCCCCGAGTCCTTCGGTCTGACTGTCGCCCAGGGCGACGTAACGCTCGTACGGGCCGGTGTGCATACGCCTGCTGCTCCTCCGTGCGGCGACGCGCCTCGTGCGGCGCGCCCTCGAAGGTATTCAACACCCGACCTATTCAACTATGCGACTAGGGGTTCGGTGAAGCCGCCGGGGTCATGGGGTAGCGATGGAACGGCCCCTCCTCGATGGGCAGTTCCGGGCACCACGTCCTGAGCGCCTGGGCGGAGGGCGCGAACATCGTCTCGGGGAGGCGGTCGAGCGGGGTCCACTCCCAGCGCTCGATCTTGTCCGGCTCCGCGACGACCGGGGTGCCGCTGAAGGCCCGTACCACCGCCACCGCCGTCAGCCGGGTGAGCTCCGTCGATGTCAGCGAGTCCAGCAGGATCCCGACGACGTCGACATCGGCCACATCGGCCACGAGGGTGGTCTCCTCGGCGAGTTCGCGGACGGCCGCCTGCTCGATGGACTCGCCCGGGTCGACCTTGCCTCCGGGCAGCTCCCACGTGCCGCTCGGATGGAGCCCGAGCAGCACCCGCCCGGCCGCGTCGGTCACCACGACACCGGCCCCGAGCGAGGCCTGCGCGGACGGCGGCTGGGCGTTGCGGTGCGGCGGGGGTGGGGTGGGCCGGTCGGCCGGACGCATGTCGACTCCTCGTACGAACCATGGACGCGTGTCGCCCACCAGCCAACACCATGCCCGGCCAGGGCCTGTTGCGAGGGGATCTTGTTCGTTGACGATTACGTCTCGTGGGGCTTGGTGATTACGCGAGGGGTGTACCCGCTGCGGGCCAATGCCGGCGGTCGGGAATCAATCTGCGCAGGATCCACAAGCCGGCGCGCAGCGTCCGGTTGCCGGGGGAGCGGATTTCGGAGATGAGCGCGGCGGTGCTCCTGCCGATCGACTGCGTCGCATCCTCGGTCGAATCCGGGTCCAGGAGTCTGTCGCAGTTGAACCAGGCCAAGCCCCGTGCGACCCGGATCCCGTAATTGGTCAACAGTTCGTCGCTACGGGTGAACAGCTTGTCCAGAGAGCTGAGTCCACGCATGTACCTGGAGGAAAGGTCGTCCTGGACCTCGTCGATACAGGACGCCAGCACGGCGTTCATGTGGTGGAAGTCGGCGATGTGTCTGCGGTCGCCCGTGGATGTCGCCATGCGCCGCAATGCCGCCGGCAAGTCGTAGGACATGTGCGCCATCATGGAAAAGAGCACGTCTTCCAGCAGGTAGGAGCGCCGGACGCTCGAAGCGGCGAAGACGTCTCGCCACGGTTGAGGGATGGAATCCGGCAGATCGCTGGGCCGAACTTCGTCCGAGGCCCCAGCGGATCGCCCTGCCAGCCATGCGTCGATGCTGTCCATCGCGCTGAAGTAGGCCGATGCGAGCGTCTCGCACAACTCGGCGACCCATGGCGGGTCCTTGAACGCGGGGCTGCCGGTGTCCAAGGCTGTGGCGAGCGTCGTCGTGAGGCGGTAGTAGGTGTAGGCGAACGCGGCCCGGCGATCGCGTGTGGTGTCGTACTGCCTGACCCGGTCGGCAAGCAGTCCGGCGACCCGGGTGACCTTTTCGGCGGGAAGCATGAACTCGGCGGTCATCGGGAGTCTGTTCCAGCCGCTCGCTAAGCCGGCGCGCTGATCAGGCGGGTTTCCTCGGTCACCCTGCCCCAGTCGCACAGCAATTCCGCGAAGAGGCTCTGACGGTCGGCCGCGACTTGGTAGTCCGCGGTCCAAGGAGTTCCGAGCAACGGCATGAGGTACGTCGCGGCCATCCCTTCGTCGCGAATTTCCGCGGAGTAGGTGAAGGTCCGCGTGAGCAGGCCCGGCACAGGGCCGAGCCTCTCCTTCCCGTTCACGGTGACTCCGATTCCGTCACTGTGCAGTACGTACTCTTCTTCCAAGAGGTACAGGGTCATGCCGAACTTGGAGATCTTGACCACGTTGTCGGCCACGCCGAACTCGCCCTCGTGCGGCTTCGCCACGATCGTCGACTCCTGCCGCGGCGCGCCGGTGAGCCGCTCGACGGTGTGCATGGCGGCCGCGAGCAGCTTGTTCATCAACCCGATGTCGCTGCGCAGGAGACGACGCCAATCGGTGACGCGGAAGGTGGCGATTCCCTGCCAGATGCCGGTCCCGATGTCGAAGTAATAGACGTGATTGGGCGCGTTCGTGCGGGTGCGAGGAATGCCCTCAGGCTCCATTGTCACGTTGCGTAGCATATCATCACTCCCTGTGAGAGATGGTTCTGAGTGGCTCGGCTGCTCTAAGCGGCTTGATGGCCGCCCTTCAGTCGGCGCAGGGCCAGGAGTCCGCCGACGCCGGGGATGACGGCGAGCCATCGTGTGCCCGGCGCCGGCCAGGCGGCCGCGATGGTGACGAGGTACGCCGTGCCGTGCAGCGGGCCGACGAGTGACGCGATCGCGGGCGTGTGGGTCGTGAGCAGGTTGGCCAGGAGGGCCACCAGGGAGGCCGCCTCCACGGCGGCTGCGATACGCAGGGTGCGCACAGTCGTCACGCTCCCGTGGTCGAGCCGGGGCGGACGATCATGAGGACGACGACGACCGCCCAGAGGATGTTGAAGACCCCCGTGAGCATGGCCAGGCGCGAGGCGGTCGAGCGCGAGGCGCCGGTCGTGTCCCCGTCGCCTTCGCCGCCGTTCAGGAGGAGTCGCTGGCCGGGCAGTATCGCCAGCGCCAGGACGGCCGCGGCGATCGCCGTGAGCGCCAGCGATGTCAGCAGCCAGGCGTCGGTGAGGACGCCCAGCTGGAGCGCGGTCGCGAGGCCGAAGACCGGGACGGCGACACCGGCGACGGCGTACCCGCGGCAGATCCGGTGCAGCAGCGCGGCCACCGGCGAGTCCTGGCGCGCGTAACGGGGGAAGAGTGACGCGGCCACGGTGATCGGTCCGACCACCAGGATCGCCGCGAGGACATGTACGGACAGCAGCAGCTTGGTCACCGCAGGCCTCTTCAGTCGAGTGAGCGTATGTGTTGGCTGCCAATAGATAGCATGTCTACTCCTCCGTGTGTAGGCTGCCTACTCATGAGGGCGGATGCGGTGCGAGGGCACCTCGACGGACTGCTGCTTGCCGTACTGGAGCAAGGGCCGCTGCACGGATACGCGATCATCACCGCGGTCCAGCAGCGCAGCGGAGGCGTACTCGACCTGCGCACGGGCACGATCTACCCGGCGCTCAACCGGCTGGAGCGGATCGGGCTGCTGAGCAGCAGCTGGGACGCGGTCGGCGAGCGCCGCCGGCGCTGCTACGAACTCACCGACGCGGGCCGCGAGGGCCTCGCGGGGGAGCGGGCGGCCTGGCACGAGTTCACGGCGGCCATCGGCTCGGTCCTGAACCCGGCCGTCCGCCCCGGACCCGCGACATGAGCGCAGCCGCGGACCCCACCGGCCCGACTGACCCCGTCGACGCCTACGTCGCGGAACTCCGGAGCGCCCTCCACGGCCCGCCCAAGGCCACCGCGCGCCTCGTCGAGGAAGTGCGCGGCGGGCTCATCGACACCGCCGAGGCCCTGATCAATGAAGGGGCCGGCTACGAGGAAGCCGTCCAGGAGGCGGTACGGGAGTTCGGCAGCCCCGCCGAGCTCGCACCCTCGTGCCAGCGTGAACTGACGGTCGCCCAGGCCCGCCACACGGCCCGCTCCGTCGTCCTCGTCGCTCCGCTGCTGCTCGCCTGCTGGTACGCGCTCCTCACCACGGGAACCGGCCAGGACGGACTGCTTGCCGGTACGGCCCAGTCCCTGGCCGCCGTCGCGGGCGTCGCCGCTCTGCTCGCCGCGACCGCCCTCGCCGCCACCGGCCCGCTCGCGCGTCACGTATGGGTCCCGCACCGACTGCCGCTCCTGGTCGCCTGGACGGGCACCACGGCCAGTGTGTCGATGGCCGTGGCGACCCTCTCCCTGGCCGTCGCCGCCTTCACGACCGCCGCCTGGCCCCTGATCGCGACCGCCTGCACCCTCGCCGCCGCCTCGCACGCGCTGACCGCGCCCTCCGCCCGCGCCTGCCGGCGCTGCGCCAAGCTGCCCGTCTGACCGCTGACCGAGCTCCCTATGGAGCGACGCTCACCCGCACTTCGAGAGGTGCCCGGAACGAGAGCAGGTCCAGGACCGGCGGAAGCGGCGCGCCCGGGGTCGGGCGAAGACCGGGGAGTCGGCGGGCCGCCGCGCGCAGCGCGACAGCGGCCTCCGTCCGCGCGAGGGACGCGCCCGGGCAGCGGTGGCGCCCGGCGCCGAAGGACAGATGGTGGCGGACGTTCTCGCGGGAGGGAAGCATCTGCTCCGGGGCGTCGAAGACCTCCCGGTCGGAGCCGCTGCCCAGGAGCATCAGCAGCAGCTCGGCCCGGGCGGGGAGCCGTACGCCGCCCAGTTCCACCGGCGCCGCCGTCACTCGCCGCCAGGTCGTCACGGGCGGTTCGCGGCGCAGCACCTCCTCGACCCAGGCCTCGGCCAGGCCCTCCTCGTGCGCCAGACGCCGCCACAGGCCGGGTTCGGCCAGCGCGCCCCGAAGCACCGTGGCGATGAGCTGGCCGGTCGTGGACTGCCCGGCGATGAAGACGAAGAAGCACGCGCCGACCGCCGTCGCCACGTCCACCGGCTCGCCGTCCGGCAGCCGGTGGCGGGCCAGCGCGCCGACGAAACTGTCCGGCGGGGCGGTCCGGTCGGTCACGACCGAGGTCAGCCACTGATGGAACTCGCCGACCAGCTCGGCCAGTTCGAGCTGCCGCTCCGGCGTCGGGCGTCCGTAGAACAGCTCGAGGGAGGCGTCGCTCCAGCGCACCAGGGTCGCGGGGGCCAGACCGTCGATGCCGAGCAGCTCCATCATGACCCGGCAGGGGAGCGTGTGCGCGAAGGTGCCGAAGAGGTCGCTGTCGCCCTGACCGTCGAGCTCCGCCCGTACGGAGTTCAGGAGTTCGCCCGCGACCCGCTCGATGACGGGCACCGCCGCCGCGACCCGCTGGGCGTTGAAGAACCGCGTGACGATGCGCCGCAGCCCCGCGTGGCTCTCGGTCGCGTTGTTGGCGAGGGCGGGCCGCAGCCGGAAGCCCGCGCGGGCCAGGAGCCGGAGCGCCGGCACGCTCAACGGGGTGACCGCGTGCTGGGCGTTGTCCGGCCGGAACGCCTCCGGGTCGAGCAGCACCCGGCGGATGTCCTCGTACCGGCTGACCAGCCAGAGCCCGGTGGTGGCGTCGCGATGGACGGGCGCCTGGTCCCGCAGCGCGTCGAGCCACGGGTACGGGTCGCGGACGAAGTCCTCCCCGAACACGTCCAGCTGATCGAGGAGCGGGAGCGGAGAGCCCTCGGCGCCGGTCGTCCCACCGTGCGGAGTCGTCCCTCCGTACGAAGTCGTCCCACCGTACGGACAGGAGTCGGCGGGAGCCGTCGCGGAAGCGGGCCCCGGCCCGCCGGGGGCGGATGTCACGCTCGCGGACGCTAGCATGCGGCACTGCCCCTACCGGTCGGTCTGTGCGCCGGATCACGCCTGGCCGGGCGCCCTCCAAGCGTCGACCAAAGCCCCCGCGAAATCCTGTGGAGGCGCCCCCGCGCGGCCGGACAGGATGACACCATGACCCTTCGCGCGCACCCCGCAGAAGCCCTGCTCGTCGTGGACGTCCAGACGGCCTTCGTCACCGGCCCCGGCGCCGTACCGGACGCCGGCCGCCTCCTGGACCGTACGGCCGCCCTGATCGCCCGGGCGCGCGAGGCCGGCGCCCTCGTCGTCCACGTGCAGAACGACGGCCCGCCCGGCGCGGACTGCGCACCCCACACCCCCGGCTGGGAACTCCACCACCGCGTCGAGCCCGGCCCCACCGAGGTGGTGATCCGCAAGGTCCGGGACGACAGCTTCGCGGGGACCCCACTGAGCGGCCTGCTCGCCGACGCGGGCGTACGCTCGCTCGCCGTCTGCGGAATGATGTCCGAGATGTGCGTCCAGGCGACCGCCCGCACGGCCCTGGAGCTCGGCTACCGCGTCGTCCTGCCGCACGACGCCCACGCCACGCACGACATCCCGGCCGCCCCCGGAATCGCCGACCCGGTCCCCGCCACCACGGTCTCCCGCGTCGCCGCCTGGGCACTCAGCCGCGAGGCCGACACCACCACCCCCGCCTCCGCCGTCACGTTCACCGCCCCGGCTCACCAGGTGGGTGCCCTACGATGACCGCGGGAGGTCGAGACAGCCGATGGTGACACCACAACGCAGCGGGCAGGACCGGGTCCCGCCCCACCCGGACCTCCGCACGATCGGCCTCCAGCAGGTGCTGGAAGCCCTCGTCGATCCCGTCCGCCGGCAGATCGTCAGCGTGCTGCACGCCGCGGACCAGGACCTGAACTGCGGAGCCATCGACCTCCCGGTCAGCAAGTCCACGGCCACGCACCACTTCCACGTGCTGCGCGAGGCCGGTCTCATTAGGCAGCACTACGTCGGCACCTCCCGGATGAACGGGCTGCGCCGCGAGGAGTTCGAGGAGGCCTTCCCCGGCCTTCTCCAGGCCGTGGTGGGCAAGGAATGAGGGCCGCCGCCGGGACACCGCTCGCGCTGCGCATCGTCGGCGGCGAGCTGCCGGGGCGCTCCTGCGGCACGTTCGAGGACGTCCACGTCGCCGTGCAGCGCGGACGCGACCCGGACGGCGCGGTGCCGGGGGACGCGGCCGAGGCGGTGTGGGAGTTCACCGTGGACACGGTGCTCGCACCGGACGGCACGCGGGACTTCCGCGGGCCGTACGTCCACGGCAAGCGCGGCGCGCGGTTCCTCTACCTCACGTGGGGCGAGTGGCCCCCGGGCGGCGCGTTCACGATGTTCCGCCGGGCCAAGCTCTTCCTCGACGACCTGCCCGCGACCGCCGTCGACCGGGGCGCGGCCGAGGGGCGGCTCGGCCTCACCGACGCCCACGGCCTGCCGCTCTGCGCCGCAGTACGCCCGCCCCGCATCGAGTGGACGGTGGGCTGAGACCGACGAGCCGCTGAGCCCCCGTCACCCGACCGGCGCTTGCCGGAGCGCGGCGCGGGGTTCTCGCCCGTACGATCGCCGCACGGCAGCCAAGACTCCAGGGAGTGGGCTCATGTCCGGACAGTTCGAGGCGACGACGGACGTCGACCGCCCCATCGACGAGGTCTTCGCGTTCCTCGCCGACGGCCGCAACGACCCGAAGTTCAGCCCCCGCGTGCAGAAGATCGAACGCGTCCCGGACACCCCGACGGCCGTCGGAACCGTCTTCCGCAGCACGGTGAAGGACGCCGGGATGACGACCTCCCGCGAGTTCCGCATCACCGAGTTCGAAGCGCCGCACCGGATCCGCTGGGCCGAGATCTCCAAGAACATCGTCAAGGCCCGCGAGGGCGGCTACGACCTCGAACCCCTGCCGACGGGCGGCACCAGGGTCAGGATCCACAACGTCCTGGAGGGCCACGGCATCGGCAAGCTCCTCGTCGGCCTCGCCCTGTCCGCCGCCCGCAAGGACGCCGACGCGTTCGGCCGCCGCATCAAGGCGGCGGCCGAAGCGTCGTAGACACCCGGGTCAGGTCAGGGCGTGACGGGGACGTTCGTCAGGCCGCTGCCCGCGTTCGTGACCGTGTTGGACGCGTGGACGACGTTCGGGTTCGCGCTGCACTTCGACGTCGACGTGATCTTGACGGCGTAGGCACCCACCCCACCGACGTCGGAGCCGGAACCGTCCTCCACACGGACGGCGGCGGCCGCCTGTGAGCACCGAAGGCCTGCGGCTCGCCCGGACCGTGACCGCCGAGGGCCACGCCGGCTGGTTCCTGGGAACGGCGCGCGGAGTTCGCGTCCCACGCCTACAACGGCCGGGTCGGCTCGTCTTCGTCACCGTCGAGTTCCTGAGGGGCGCCAACCGGCCCCTCCCGCTGGAACCCTGACGGGCCGCGCGCCCGAAGGCCGCCGACGGGGCCGTACGGTAGGTCTGCACGTACCGTACGCGCCCCGCCGCCGTGGCTGAAAGGCCCCGGCACACGGCGCTCGACGACCTGGAGCCCCGTACAGTGAGCGCCCGCCGACCCCGCACCCTCCGCGTCGCCGTCTCGACCCTGACCCTGGCCGGCGTCCTCGCCGCCACGGCGGTCGGATGCGGGGTGCCCGGTGACGGCGAGGGCGGTGGCGACTCGGCCCCGTCCTCCCCGCCGCCTTCCTCCGCGCGCGCGGTCGTCCCGCCCGAGCCCCACGTCGGCTTCGACTACCAGATCGGCGGACCGTACCCGCCGCCCCCCGGAGTCGGCGCGGTCTCCCGCGACCGGACGGCGAAGCCGACGGAGGGGCTCTACAACATCTGCTACGTCAACGCCTTCCAGGCCCAGCCGGACGCCACGGACTGGTGGCAGAAGAACCACCCCGACCTGCTCCTGAAGAACGCCGACGGAGTGCCGGTCATGGACCAGGACTGGGACGAGGCCCTCTTCGACATCTCCACACCGGACAAGCGCGAGCGGCTCGCCGACGTCGTCGGCGAGTGGATCGACGGCTGCGCGGCCGCCGGCTTCCAGGCCGTGGAGGCCGACAACCTCGACTCCCACGAACGCTCCGAAGGCCGCCTCACCCCCGAACACGACCTGGCCTTCGCCGAGCTCCTGGTCGCCCGCGCCCACAAGGCGGGACTCGCGATCGGGCAGAAGAACGCCGCCGAACTCGCCCAGCGCGGCCGCGCCCTCGGCTTCGACTTCGCGGTCGCCGAGGAGTGCGGCCAGTACGACGAATGCGGCCCGTACGCGACCGCCTTCGACAACCGCGTCCTCGTCATCGAGTACGAAACCCAGGGCCTCGCGCGCGCCTGCGAGCGCTGGGGCGCCACCCTCTCCGTCGTCCTGCGCGACACCGACGTACGGCCCGCCGGCGAGACCGGCTACGTCCGCGCGACCTGCTGAGCGTCACTCGGCTCGTCCTCCTCGAACGGGAACCGGGCGAGAGGGGCGTCCCGCTGGAAGAACGTCTTGGCGCGGACGAGTGCCTCGGTGTCCGCTCGCACCCGCCCCGGCCGCGAACCGGTGCCGTGCAACACACCGCCGAAGCGCATCCCCATGTACGCGGCCGAGAAGCGGAGCGTCGTCTCCAGCCCACTGGCGACGACGGCCTCGCTGTGCGCCATCGCGCTCACACCCCACAGCGTCCGGCCCGCCATCCGCTGCTTGAAGTCCGAGCCGGGCACGTTCAGCCAGCCCGACCAGTAGTCGAGGTAGCGCTTGGTCTGGGCGGAGAGGGTGTACCAGTACAGCGGTGAGGCGAGGACGACGTCCGTCGCCGCCAGCGTGGCACGCCGCAGCGCCTCCTCGTTCTCGCCGACCGGCCAGCCCTCGCCCTCGTGCCTGCCGTCCTGGAAGTCGGGCAGCGGAAGCTGTGACAGATCCACCCAGTTCCGTGTGACGCCCTCCGGCAACTGCTCGGCCGCGGCGCGCGCGAGTATCTCCGTGTTGCCGTCCGGCCGGGAACTCCCGAGGACGAAGAGGAACGAGCGGTCACGGTCCTGATCGACCGGGGGCAGAGAGGTCATGGCGGTCTCCTGTGGTGCGGTGCGGAATGTCCTTCCTGGAAGGGACGTTAAGCCTTCACACCGATGCGAAGGTCAAGCACGACATGAACGGGCAGGTCACATGCTGATCGGAGAACTGTCGAGGCACACGGGCGTCAGCACGCGGCTGCTGCGCTACTACGAGGAGCAAGGCCTGCTCGAAGCCGCCCGCGGCCCGAACGGGTACCGCGACTACGCCGACGACGCCGTGACCACCGTCCGCCAGGTCCGTGCCCTGCTGCGCGCAGGCCTGTCGACGGACGTGATCAGGGAGATCCTGCCCTGTGCCCGGGGCGAACTGCCCGAGTTCAACTGGTGCGTCGACGTCCGCGCGATCCTGGACCGCGAGCTGGCCGCGGCCGACGCCCGCATCGAGGACCTCCGCCGAGGCCGCGAGGCCCTCGCGGGCTATCTGCCGAGCCCTTGATCGGCCGTGCCGGTCGTTTCCCGCTGCCGGCGGAGGTCGCGGTACCGGCCCGGTGTCGTACCGAATTCGCGGCTGAAGGCGTGCGACAGCGCGTACGGCGTTCCGTAGCCGACGCGGCGGGCGATCGCCGCCAGCGAGTCCTCGGTATCACGCAGCCGCGCGGCGGCCAGGGTCAGCCGCCACCAGGTGAGGTACGCCATCGGCGGCCGCCCGACCAGGGAGGTGAACCGCCGCGCGAGCGTGGGCCGCGACACGCCCGCCTCCGCGGCCAGCCGGTCGTTGGTCCAGGCGGCGGCGGGGTCGGCGTGCAGTGCCCGAAGGGCCGCCGCCGTCACACCGTCCCCGAGGACGGCCGACCACGCCCCGCCGCCGTCCTGGGCCACCCAGGCCCTGATCATGTAGACCAGCAGGAGGTCCACGAGGCCGGGAACGGCGATCCCCGATCCGGGCCGGTCCGCGCTCAGCTCGCCGCCCAACAGAGAGATGGCCGCGCGCAGTTCGGCCTGGTCTCCCACCCGGTGCGGCAGATGGACGACGGTCGGCAGTTCCGCGAGGAGCGGGTGGACGCGGCTGTGATCGAGGCGGTACTTGCCGCACAGAAGCTCCGCGGCGGGCGCGGACGAACCCGGCGTCCCACCGGTCCAACCGCCCGGCGTCCCACCGGTCCACCCGTCGAACGGCACCGCACGTGCGACGGTCTCCGCGTCGGCGGGGGAGTCGGCGATCACATGCCCCGTCCCGTGCGGCAGGAGCACCGCGTCGCCCACCCCGAGCGACACCGCCGGACCGTCGTCCGGCAGCAACCAGCAGCCGCCCTCGAGCACGACGTGAAATCCCGCGCCGTCGTACGGCGCGAGCCGCGCACACCAACGCCCGTTCGCCCGCACACGGTTGGACGATGCCCGCCCCATGCGTACGGTCGCGATCGCATCGCTCACCACATCCATGGAGGCAGGCTATCTGTGGTGTCAATCGTGAGACGACCACGTATTCATGGGAGCAGTACAGGCATTGAGAGGCTCAACAGGCCTCCCTAAGGTCGATTCCATGAACACCACACAGAACGCGCGGCGCATGACCCTGGGAGACGTCGAAGTCATTCGGGTCGTCGAATGGCAGGGCCCCTTCGCCCCTTCCCGAGGCCTGGTCCCGGACGCCGAGCCCGATCTTTGGCGCGCCAACGAGCAGTGGCTGGCGCCCGACCACTGGGATCCACACACGGACCAGGCCGTGATGGCGCTCCAGACCTGGGTCCTCCGCAGCGCCGGCCGGACCGTCCTCGTCGATACCGGAGTGGGCAACGGCCGTGAGCGGCCCGGCACGCCGTTCCACCACTGGCAGGGAGACTTCCTCGGTGCCCTGGCTCGCGCCGGGATCCGCCCCGAGGACGTCGACGTCGTCGTCAACACCCACATCCACGCCGACCACGTCGGCTGGAACACGACCCGGACCGACGGAGAGTGGGTCCCGACCTTCCCCCACGCCCAGTACCTCGTCCCCGCTGCCGACGACGCCTTCTTCGGCCCGGGGAACGCCGAGGGGAGCGGAAGGCAGGAACACGACCGGCTCGTGTACGAGGACAGCGTCGCGCCCGTGCACCGAGCCGGCCAAGTGGAGCTCTGGGACGGCACGTACCGCATCGACGAACACCTCACGCTGGAATCCGCGCCCGGCCACACTCCCGGCTCCGCCGTGCTGAGGCTCGCTTCGGGAGGCGACCGTGCGGTCTTCGTCGGAGATCTCCTGCACAGCCCGGTGCAGCTCCTCCGGGCCTCGTGCAACAGCTGCTTCTGCCTGGACGCGGCGGCGGCCGTCACCAGCCGCCGCCGCGTCCTCGAACGGGCCGCCGCGGAACGGGAACTGATCGTCCCCGCCCACTTCGGCGGTACCGGCATCGCGGAGGTCCGCCGCGAAGCCGGCACCCTCACGGTCGCCCGTCGGCCCTAGAGGCTGTTACGGAGCGCTGGGCGCGGCCGCCGCGTACGCGGTCCTCAGCTTCGCCACCGCGCCCGTCAGGTCTCCCGTCAGCAGCAGGTGGTCCGCCTCGGCGAACGGCTTCGCCGTCGCCTCCGTGATGTTCTGGCCGATCCTCTGCTGGACGATCGCCCGGGCCCTCGCCACCAGCTCCCTGCCCTCCGCCGACGTACCGTGCCCGAGCGCCTGGAGGACCTTGGCCGCGACGCCGATGGCCTTCAGCGCGGGCTCCCCGCCGGCCGGGGCCGGGGAGAGCGTGGTCAGCCCCCAGCCGTACGGGAACTGCGGATCGTAGGCCGCGTCCCCGACGTTGACCGGCAGCTGCGCCTCTGACTTGGGCCAGGTCACGGGGAGCTGTCCGGTGAACGGACGGAAACCGTAGAGCACGTCGGCGACGCCGTCGCCCTCCGTGCCCGGCAGCCACGACGCCACGAGCGCGTCGATCGCGCCCAGCCGGTCACCGATGAGCTGCGGGCGGCCGGACACGACCAGGACCACGCACTTCATCGCGGCGCAGACCTTGTCGACGGCCGCCTTGTCGGCGGCGGTGAGTTCCAGGTCGTGGCCGTTGCCCACATCCCCGATGCCCTCCGCGTACGGAGTCTCACCGACGACGACCACACCGACGTCGTACCCGTCCGTGGCCGTCGAGGCGTCCTTCGAGTAGGTGATCTCCGCGTCGGGCGCCGCCTTCCGCATGCCCTCCAGGATCGTCGTCCCCGTGGTCGTCCGGCCGGACGCGCCCTGCCAGCTGATGGTCCAGCCGCCCGCCTGGTTGCCGAGGTCGTCGGCGTTGGACCCGGCGACGTACACCTTCCGGTCCTTCGCCAGCGGCAGCAGTCCGCCCTCGTTCTTCAACAGCACCTGGGACTTGGCGACCGCCTCGCGCGCCACCGCGCGGTGCGCGGGGGAGCCGATCTCGGAGAGGTGCGAGGTGTCCGCGTACGGCTGCTCGAACAGGCCGAGCCTGAACTTCTGCGTCAGGATCCGCGCCACCGCGTCGTCGATCCGCGCCTGGCCGATCCGCCCGGCCGTCACCTCGTCCTTCAAGGTCCGCGTGAAGCCCTGGTAGTTCGTCGGCACCATGATCATGTCGAGCCCGGCGTTGACGGACGTCCGCACATCGCTCGGGTAGTCGCCGGGGATCTGGTCGATCGCCTGCCAGTCGCTGATCACGAAGCCCTCGAAGCCCATGCGGTCCTTCAGGACTCCGTTGATCATCTCCGCGTGGGCGTGCATCTTCACCGGCCCCTGGTCGTCGCCCAGGATGTCGAGCGAGGAGTACGAGGGCATGACCGTGCCCGCCCCGCGCTTCACCGCCTCGGCGAACGGCGCGAGATGCACCGCCTCCAGCTCCTCGCGGGTGACCTTCGTGACGCCCTGGTCGATCGTGTACGAACCGGTGGTCGAGGAGCCGAACTCCGTACCGCCGTCGCCCACGAAGTGCTTGGCGCTGGTCAGCACCTTGTCGTCACGGTCCAGGTCCCTGCCGTCCGGCGCGCCCTGCATCCCGTTGATCACGGTCTCCATCGCGGTCACCAGGGCGGGGTCCTCGCCGAACGCCTCGTAGGAACGCCCCCAGCGCTCGTCGCGCGTGACGCACAGACACGGTGCGAAGTCCCACGGGATGCCCGTCGCCCGGACCTCCTTCGCGGTCACGGCACCGGTCCGCTCGGCGAGCTTCGGGTCACGCGCCGCGCCGAGGCCGATGTTGTGCGGCATGATCGTCGAACCGACGACGTTGTTGTGGCCGTGCACCGCGTCCACGCCGTAGATCAGCGGGATCTGGAAACGCGTGGCCTGCGCGCGCAGCTGGTAGCCGTCGATCATCTTCGCCCAGGCGGAAGGCGTGTTGGGGGAGGGCACCGACCCGCCGCCGGAGAGCAGCGAGCCGAGGTCGTAGGAGGCGATGTCGCCCGGCGACCGCAGCGCGTTGCGCTCGGCCTGCGTCATCTGGCCGGCCTTCTCCGCGAGCGACATCCGCCCGAGCAGATCCGCCACCCGCTTCTTCACCGGGAGCTTCGCGTTCAGATACGGCAGGCCGTGGGCGTTCACGACGACCACAGGCTGCTCCGCCGGGGCCTTGGCGCCCGTGACGCCAAGCGTGACCGGGATCGTCTCGGCCGACTCGGCGGAACGATCCTTCTTCGTCGCCACGACGATCGACCGGGTCGCGCCGGAGGCCGTACCGGCCGGGAAGGTCACGGAACCACTGACGGGCGTGTAGTCCGCGCCGGACTCGGCGCTGCCGCCTCCGCCGTCGGTCGTGTACGTGACGGTCACCGGCTCGGCGAGCGGGATCGAGCCCGTCGTGGCGACGGACACCTTCACCTCGGCGGTGCCGCCCTCGTCGACCGGGTGCACGGCGGCACCGGTGACGACCTTGGTGTTCAGGGCCGGCTCGGCCGTCCCGTACAGCTCGACGCCGTCCATCGCGAAGGCGCCGGGCGAGCCTGGCGGCAGCGTGAGGGCGTACCCCCACATCTCGTTCAGGCCGAGGATCTGGTCGATGCCGCCGACCGGCTGGTAGTCGGCGCGGTACTGGAACTCCGAGAACGGGATCTCGACGAGGTGCCAGCCCTCCCAGTCGTCCGTGAACGACATGGTCCACAGCTCGGACGCCTCGCCGTTCGCCCCGCCGTCCTTGAGCTCGAAGTTGACGCGTTTGCCCGAACCGGGCGGCAGGGGAGCGGTGTTCTGCCCGTACCACCAGAAGCGGATGCCCTTGTACGCGGTCCAGTCGTGGGCGGGCTTGTCGAACGCGAAGTCGTGGCTGAACCCGCCCCAGCCGCTGATGTCGTAGTCGCCTTCGAGGACCTTCGCGCCCTCGGGAGCGTCGGCACGCGCGGCGATCCGCAGCTTCGGCGGGTCGTCCGCGTCACTGCCCCACGTGAAGATGCCCTCCGCGGGCGGTCCGGCGAAGGGTATCTCCCCTTCGAACCGGTCGACGGCCACCGGCGCGGGCGCGCTCGCGGACTCGTCGGCTGCGGCGCTCGGCAGGGTCGCTCCGGCGAGGAGGGTGCCGAGCAGAGCGGTGACGGCGATCACCGCCGTAGTTCGTGGCATTGCGGCTCCTTGTACGGGACAGAGGGACGTACGGGTACGGGGGAACGGCGCACGGGAACGGCGTGCGGGGACGGCGGCGCGCGGCAGGGCAGGGTTGGCCGGGCCGGGAGTGACGGAGGTACGGGTCTAGGGGGACTGGAGTCCGGGTGCGGAGCGCCGTACGACGAGTTCGGTGGGCAGGACCACCGGTTCACGGGGGATCGGTTCGCCGCCGAGCCCGGCGAGCAGCATCCGCGCGGCGGTCTCGCCCATGCGGCGCATGGGCTGGCGGATGGTGGTCAGCGGCGGTTCGGTGTGCCGTGCCATGGGAATGTCGTCGAAGCCGACGACGGCCACGTCGTCCGGGACGCTCCGCCCGGCCTCGCGCAGCGCGCGCAGCACACCGGCCGCGATGAGGTCGTTGTGCGCGAAGACACCATCGAAGTCCCGGCCTTCGGCGAGGGCCCGCCGCACGGCGGAGAGCCCGGTCTCCTCCGTGAACTCGCCCTCGACGACCAGCTCGGTCGGCAGGACCTCGCGGAACCCTTCGAGCCGTTCCCGTACGCAGCCGAAGTGGCGGCGCCCGGTGACGACCAGCGGCCGGGTGCGGCCCGAGGCGAGCAGATGGCGTGCGGCGGCCTCGCCGCCGGCGCGATGGGTGGTGGCGACCGAGGGGAACGCCGGCTGGAGGCCCCGATCGTCGATGAGCACGACGGGCAGGCCGCGCCGGTGCATCGCCGCGATCGTGTCGAGGGTGTTCTCCGGTTCGACGACGAGGAGCCCGTCGAAAGCCCGGGCGGACACCTGACCGGCGAAGTGCCGGACGGAGTCGGCACCCCGGTTGCACGTGAAGAGCAGCAGCCCGTAGCCGGCCGCCTCGACCGTGTCGACGACGCCCTGGAGGACCTCGCCCATCCACGGCCAGGTGAGCGACGGCGTCAGCATGCCGATCGTCCGGCTGGAGCCGCGCGCCAGACCGACAGCGCCTGAGCTGGGGACATAGCCCAGCACATCGATCACTTCACGAACGCGGGCGGCGGTCGCCGAGTCCACCTCCGCCCCGGTGTTCAGGACCCGGGAGACCGTCGTCTTACTGACACCCGCCTGACGTGCGACGTCGGCGATCGTGACACGCATCGGGGCCTCCGCGTCGAGGGGACTGACATCGGTGTCGGTACCGCTTCCGGAACCGGTTCCGGCACGGTGCGGCGAGTCAACCGCCACCCCGCTCAACCGTCAAGAGTTCACGCGGTGAACGTCTCAACTCGGTTCATGAGTTCAGGATGTGAATGCGCGACACCTTGACGGCCGACCCGATGCCCAGTTCACTCTCGACGCGACCGGCCCGGCACTCGACACCGGACCCGCGGCCCCCACCCCCACCGCCGAGAAGGGCACCCACATGCTCCGTTCGACGCACCGCCGCACGCACAGCCGCCGCCACCGAATACGCCCCCACAACCGCGTCCTGAGAACCCTCCTCGCCGGCGCGCTCGCCGCGTCGGGCCTGACGGGCCTGGCCGGAATCACCGGCCTCTCCGCCGGCACGGCGCACGCCGCGGGGGAGCAGGTGAACGTCTGGCTGACCACCACCGACGACGCTGGAGGCCGCCATGTCACCCGCGGCCTCCAGCAACAGACACCGATCACCTTCCAGAGCGGCAACGGCGGCGCGGGCACCGCCCTCACCGTCGACGAGAACACCCGCTACCAGACCTTCACCGGCGGCGGCGCCTCGTTCACCGACACCGCGGCCTGGCTGATGAAGGGCTCCGGAGCCCTGTCCCAGGCGACCCGGGACGCGACGATGCGCAAGCTCTTCTCGCCGACCGAGGGCATCGGCCTGTCCTTCGTCCGCAACCCCATGGGCGGCTCGGACCTGGCCCGCTTCGGCTACACGTACAACGACCTGCCGGCCGGTCAGACCGACCCCACCCTCGCGCGGTTCTCCCTCACCCACGACCTCCAGGACGTCCTGCCGCTCACCAAGCAGGCCAAGCAGCTCAACCCGGCCCTCACCCTCGTCGCCTCACCCTGGACCGCGCCCGCCTGGATGAAGGACAGCGGTCAGCTGAACGGCGGTTGGCTGAAGGCCGAGCACTACGGCACGTACGCCGACTACTTCGTCAAGTACCTCCAGGGCTGGCGCGACCAGGGCGTTCCGGTCGACTACGTCACCGCGCAGAACGAACCGACCTGCTGCTCCGGCTACCCGTCGATGAGCTGGAACGCCTCCGGGCTCGCCTACTTCACCAAGAGCGAGCTGCTGCCGGGCCTCCAGTCCGCGGGCCTCTCCACCAAGGTCCTGGCGCACGACTGGAACTGGGACACGTACGACGCGTACGCCGCCCAGACGGTCGACGACGCCGCCGTGCGCAGCCACCCCAACTTCGGCGGAATCGCCTGGCACGGTTACGGCGGCAACGTTGCCGAGCAGACCGAGATCCACGACCGCTACCCGCAGCTGAACGCCTTCCAGACCGAGCACTCGGGCGGCACCTGGATCGCGAACCAGCAGCGCGAGGACATGATGAACATCATCGACTACACCCGGAACTGGGCGAAGTCGGTCACCAAGTGGTCCCTCGCGGTCGACCAGAACCGGGGCCCGCACAACGGCGGCTGCGGTGTCTGCGACGGCCTGATCACCGTCCACAACGGCGACTCCCGGCACGGCCAGGTCGACTACACGATCGAGTACTACACCATGGGCCACCTGACGAAGTTCGTCCGGCCCGGCGCCCACCGCATCGCCTCCACGGCAACCTCCGACGTCCCCAACGTCGCCTGGCGCAACCCCGACGGCTCGAAGGCGCTCATCGCCTACAACGACTCGACGACCGCGCGGCAGACGACCGTGAACTGGGGCGGCAGCCACTACACGTACACGCTCCCCGGCAAGACCTCCGCCACCTTCACCTGGGCGGGCACCCAGTCCGCCACGCAATCCCTGGTCGGCCTCGGCGGAGCCTGCCTCGACGTCGCGGGCGGATCCGCCGCGGACGGAACGCCGGTCCAGCTCTACCAGTGCAACGCCTCGGCGGCCCAGAACTGGACCTTCCACCCCGACGGCACGGTCCGCGCCCTCGGCAAGTGCCTCGACGTGACCGGCGGTTCGACCGCGGACGGCGCGAAGGTCCAGCTCTACACCTGCAACGGCACAGGCGCCCAGCACTGGCGCCACGAACCCTCCTCGGCCGACCTCGTGAACGTCGCCGCCGGCAAGTGCCTGGACGCCACGGACAACTCCTCCACGAACGGCACCCGCGCCCAGATCTGGTCCTGCACGGGAGCCGCCAACCAGAAATGGCGCCCGACCGTCATCTAGGCCCGCGCGGGGTTCGTGGGCGCGTGTCCTAGGGTGCGTACGCATGACCGACCGCGTACTGGAGCTCCTCCGGAGCCGCCCCGAACTCGCCGCACTGGCCGAGTTCCCCTTCAACTTCGACATCGGCCGGGCGTACCACGTGGAGGAGGTCCACCTGGCGTCCGGCGCGTCGTTGGAGGCGATCGCCGGCGACGACACCGGCGGCACGTACTTCCTCTGCGGAGGTACGGTGGTGCTCCACGCGTCCTCCGACGGGTACGCCTCGCTCCTCGCCGACTCCGTGAGCGAGGCGCTGGAGATGCTCGTACGG
Source organism: Streptomyces sp. NPDC026092 (assembly GCF_040638605.1). Lineage (NCBI taxonomy): Bacteria > Bacillati > Actinomycetota > Actinomycetes > Kitasatosporales > Streptomycetaceae > Streptomyces > Streptomyces sp. NPDC026092. Next base: position 14,447 of record NZ_JBEZYN010000008.1, on the reverse strand, counting down.
CTGCCGGCGTGGTGCGAGGACGTCGAGCCGGGCATGGACGAGGAGGCTCTGCTCACCGCTGTACGGCAAGGGGACGACGAAGCCCGAGAGGAGTTCGCCCCCGAGCTCGACGCCCAGCGGGCGGCGCTGATCGACGGCCTCGGCCTGCCGGACCGTCCGCTGACCGAGCTCATCGCCCTTTCGGAGTCGGCCACCCGGCGCACCGACCCGCACTACGTCCTGCTCAACTCCCAGGAACTGCGGGCGTACCAGTTGGAGAAGACCTACCGGCCGAAGCTCCGCGACCTCGTCGCCGAGGCGGAACTCGACGGCCTGCCGCCGGAGAGCCCGTTCACCTGGATCGAACTCGCCCGCCGTCAGGGCCACGTCGAGCACGCCCGTATCGCCCTCATCCGCATGCTGGACGAGGCGGGCCCGGCCCGGGAACCCCTCCGACGCATCGGAGACGCCCTGGAACTCCTGGGCGACCACGCCCAGGCGGCACGCGCCCGGTCCTACCTCGGCTCTCCGAGCCGGCCCTGACCCGCCGGAACCGTCCGGGAGCGCATGACGGGCGCTCCCGGACGGACCCTGTTGCCGTGCTACGCGTCGCGCGTCCGTCGCCCGGTCAGTTGACGAAGACGGCGGCGCCGCTCTGGGTCGTGTCCGAGACGGGGGCGTACTTCGCCGTGAAGAAGCCGTTGGCGGGGCAGGTGGCGGGCCCGCTGGCCTTGGTGAACTGCTGGTTGGCGAAGGCCAGCGAGTTGTCGGTGTTGGACGGGGTCGCCGTCAGGCCGGTCGCGCGATAGACGCAGGTCGTCAGGCCCAGGATGGTGTTGATCTTCAGCGTGGTCTGGATCGGGCCGGCGCTCCCGGCGGTCACGGTCAGCGAGCCGCCGGACGTGACGGCCGTCGTGTACGGGAGGTTGTTGACCGTGATGCTCTGCACCCCGGTCGATCCCGGGATGTTGGTCGTACAGCTGCTCAGCGTGTGCGAGTTGAGCGTCTCGGTCGCGGTGCCCGGCGCGGCCGGGTTGGCGGTGACGGTCGCGTTGAACGCCGAGGAGTTGCAGGTGATGCCGCTGTTGCCACCGGACGTGGTGGCGATCTTCGCCGTACCGCCGGAGGCGAGCGAGGCGACGAGGACGTCGCCGACCGCGACGGCCGGGCCGCTCGAGCTGCCGGTCGTCAGGACGTTGCCCGCGGCGCCGGTGGCGGTGGCCGGGTGGGTGACGGCCAGGACGGCGGCGAGGGCGGCTCCGGTGGAGACCAAGAAGGCACGCTTGTTCATGGTGGGGGTTCCTTTCGTCCCAGGGTGGGGGTGCTCGAAGAGGCTCGAAGAGCAGGGCGGAGCGAAGGGGGGATCCTGGGTCGGACCGATCCGGCGCCACGGATCGGTCCAGCGGTGTCGCGGGACGCGACAAGAGCGTGATACACGATGAGCGGTGCGGTGTTGCCGCGTGTGTGCGGTGCGCGGCGGTGCGGTGCGTGGTGCGCGGGTGCGATGTCCGAGCCCGCCGCCGGTCGCCGCACACACGAGAGGAAAACCCATCAGGGTTGTAAACCTGTCGAGTATGTGACGTCAACAGCCCCGGGGGGATGTGGCCGGTGATGGGTGCTCGTCCGACCGAGGAGTGGCAGGCGCTGCCCGGCGCCCGCACGGGCCGCGACCCGGAGCGTTCCCTGCGCCCCGGCCCCCGTCGGCTGACGCCGGAGCAGGTGGCCTCGCGGCAGCGCGAGCGGCTGCTCGACGGAGTGGCCCGCATGGTTGCCGCGCACGGCTACGGCGGTGCCCGGATCAGCGACATCTGCCGGGCCGCCGGAGTGACCCGCCCGGTGTTCTACGCCCTGTTCACGGGCAAGGAGGACGCGGTTCTGGCCGCGTACCGGAGCGGTACGCAGATGGTCGTACGGGCCATGGAACGGGCGTACACGGAGGCCGGCGGCGCGGCGTCGTGGCCGGCGGGCGTGCGGGCCGGGCTGCGGACGATGCTGGCCCTGCTCTCGCAGACGCCCGCGTTCGCCCGGATGGTCGTCGAGATCGAGTCGGCGGGCCCCGCGGGCCGCCGCGCCCGTGCCGAACTTCTGGCCAGTTTCCGCCGGTTCTTCGTCCACGCCCCGCCCGCACCGCCGGGAGTCGCGCGGGAGGAGCTGGTGGACACCGTCGTCGGCGCCGTCCACGCGGCGGTCCACCGCGCGGTCGACGAGGACCGGACGGCCCGCCTCCCTCTCCTGCTCGACACCCTCGTGCACGTCGTGGTGTCCCCGTTCAGCGGCCCCTGAGGCGTCCCGCCTGATCGATCAACTCCCGTTTATCGCACACTAGTTGACTGGGCGGTAACGACGGGTTTACGGTCCAGGCGGTTCCCTGCCACGCGGCCGCCTCCGTACGACCACGCGAGGAAAACCCGGGCGGGCACGGGAAACCGGCACACGCCACCGTCCGCGCCAGGACATCGCCGCCACAGGTCTGTTTCCTCACGACTCATCACTGTCAGGAGCACCTCATGGCCCTGTCCGAAGACCCCACCCCCACCGCGTCCTTACCCGCCTCACCCGCGGCCGAGGAGCCCCGCCGTAGAGGCCGCGTCCGCTTCCGCCGGGCCGGCCTGATGGCGCTCCCCGCGTGCGCGATCGCCGGCACCCTCGTCGTCCTGACCGCCCAGGGCGCGCTCGCCGCCCAGTTCGCCATCTCCGGCATGCCGTTCGTCGTCAAGGCCGACACCCTCAAGGGCACCGGCTTCGGCCAGTTCGGCGGGATGGACACCATGCCCGAGGGCAGCCCCAACGCCGGTGACACCGGTGGCCAGGTCCTGGTCATCGTCACCGCCATCCGCCAGGCCGAACTCACCAACCTCTGCCAGAGCGTGGAGCTGGGCGGCACCCATCTGCGCATCACGGCCGGCAACCGGGGCACGCCCGTGAAGGCCGCGGGCCTGACCACGGACTCCACCGAGATCTCCGGCAAGGTCGCGGCGTTCGACAACATCGAGATCGGTGGGGACGCCAGTACCTTCGACAAACCCCCGGTCAAGGGCCCGCTCGGCTCCTTCGGCCAGCAGGCCGACACGGTCACCATCACCGACGTGTACCAGAAGAACTACGCCACCACGGCGACCCGCTTCACCCTGCCCGACCTGCACATGAGCTTCGCGTCCGAGGGTTGCTGACCGTGACGGCGCCGGCCACCGGCTGCGGCCGACACCCCTGGCGGGCCTTCGCCGGATGGCGTCACCGCCGCCCCTTCGCCCCGGGCCTCCTGGTCCTGCTCGGCGGTGCCGAGATCCTGCTCACCCAACGGGCGAGCGTCACGGTCATCCTCACGGCGGGGGCGGACAGCCTGGCCGGATACGTGCTCCCGGTGATCATGATCGTCTGCGGGGCGCTGATCGTCCTCAACCCGCGCCAGCGCCTCTTCTACTCGATCGTCGCCGTCCTGGCCTCGCTCGCCACCTGGGTCACCTCGAACCTCGGCGGGTTCTTCATCGGGATGCTCCTCGGCCTCGTCGGCAGCTCACTCGCCTTCGGCTGGGTCCCGGACCAGCCACCGCGCCGCTGGCGCCTGCCTCGCGCACGCCGCGAGAAACGGGCGTAGACGCGACCAAGGGCGCTGTCGCCGACACCTCTCGGTGTCGGAGGCAGCGCCCCGGGGGCGAAGCGGGTCGATCAGTCGGTGCCGGACTCCATCGCCGCGCGGTCGAGCAGCTCGTCCTCGGCCGAGACCTCGCCACGCGAGGCGATCGCCTCGGCGCCGCCGTGCGGCATCGTGCCGATCAGTCCGGTCGCGGCGGCCTGGGCCGCGCCGATCGCCGGGTTGGCGGTGCCGATGAGGCCGAGGTCCGCGTACTGCTCCAGCTTGGCGCGCGAGTCGGCGATGTCGAGGTTGCGCATCGTCAGCTGACCGATCCGGTCGACCGGGCCGAACGCGGAGTCCTCGGTACGCTCCATCGACAGCTTGTCCGGGTGGTAGCTGAACGCGGGACCGGTCGTGTCGACGATCGAGTAGTCCTCGCCGCGCCGCAGCCGCAGGGTCACCTCACCCGTGACGGCCGCGCCGACCCAGCGCTGCAGCGACTCGCGGATCATCAGCGCCTGCGGGTCGAGCCAGCGGCCCTCGTACATCAGCCGGCCGAGGCGCCGGCCCTCGCTGTGGTACTGGGCGAGGGTGTCCTCGTTGTGGATGGCGTTGACCAGACGCTCGTACGCCGCGTGCAGCAGCGCCATGCCGGGCGCCTCGTAGATCCCGCGGCTCTTCGCCTCGATGATCCGGTTCTCGATCTGGTCGGACATGCCCATGCCGTGGCGTCCGCCGATGTCGTTCGCCTCCATCACGAGGGAGACGGGGGAGGAGAACTCCTTGCCGTTGATCGTCACCGGCCGGCCCTGGTCGAAGCCGATCGTCACGTCCTCGGTCGCGATCTCGACCGACGGGTCCCAGAACCGCACGCCCATGATCGGCTGCACGGTCTCCACGCCGGTGTCGAGGTGCTCCAGGATCTTCGCCTCGTGGGTGGCGCCCCAGATGTTGGCGTCGGTGGAGTACGCCTTCTCGGTGCTGTCCCGGTAGGGCAGACCGTGGGCGAGCAGCCACTCGGACATCTCGGTACGGCCACCGAGCTCGGTCACGAAGTCCGCGTCGAGCCACGGCTTGTAGATCCGCAGGTGCGGGTTGGCGAGCAGCCCGTAGCGGTAGAACCGCTCGATGTCGTTGCCCTTGAACGTCGATCCGTCGCCCCAGATCTGGACGTCGTCCTCCATCATCGCCCGCACCAGGAGCGTGCCCGTGACGGCACGGCCGAGCGGCGTCGTGTTGAAGTACGCGCGACCGCCCGAGCGGATGTGGAACGCCCCGCAGGTGAGCGCGGCCAGGCCCTCCTCGACCAGCGCGGCGCGGCAGTCGACCAGCCGGGCGATCTCGGCGCCGTAGGTCTTGGCGCGACCGGGCACGGAGGCGATGTCGGGCTCGTCGTACTGGCCGATGTCGGCGGTGTACGTGCACGGGACGGCGCCCTTGTCGCGCATCCACGCGACCGCGACCGAGGTGTCGAGTCCGCCGGAGAAGGCGATTCCGACCCGCTCGCCGGAAGGAAGGGAGGTGAGGACCTTAGACATAGAAAGAGTATGCATCAGAACGCATGACCATGCAAAGCGATTCCGCGACGATCATTCGGCCCTCACTCCGGCCAGGGTGAGGACGGCGGTGGCGGAGGTGGCTCCCAGAACGGCTCCGGCCAGCACGTCGCCCGGATAGTGGACGCCGGTGTGGATACGGGAGTACCCGACCGCGCAGGCCAGCGCGGTGAGCGGGAGGGCGGCCGGAGGCAGGACGGCGCCGACGGCGGTGGCGAAGGCGACGGCCGAGGCCGTGTGCCCGGAGGGGAAGGAGGCGGAGGTGGGCATGGGGACGTGACGGTCCACGATCACCCGCGCAGCTTCCCGGTCCGGCCTGGCACGGCGTACGAGACGCTTGCCCAGGAGGTTCGCGCACGCCGAGGCCACCGCGACCGCACCGACGCCCAGGACGGCGGCGCGCCGGGGCCGGCCGGGGGAGAGGGCGAGCGCGGCGGCGACCGCGAAGGAGATCTTGGAATGGTCGGCCGCGTGGGACAGCCTCCGCAACCCCCTGTCGAGCGTGGGCGTGGGCGTCGCGGCAACGGCGGCGTACAGGGCACCGTCGACCGCCCGGAGATCGCTCAGTACGGCGCCGATCCCACCCGGCGTCTCCTCCTCTTCGCGCGGACTGCTGGTCATGCGCCCCTCCCTCGGAAGGCCAGTGTGAAGATGCGTCGCCAGTTGACGGCGGGGGCGACGGGCGGCGCCCCGGGCCGGTCGCGCGGCACTCGCACGCGCAGCGCGTGCGGGCGGATGGTGCAGGTCACGGGGGTCGGCAGGGTCAGGGCCTCGCCGTCGACGGCGACCGGCACGGTGTCGCCGCCGCCGGTCACCTCGACCCGGTGCGCGGTCAGGACGTTCAGGCTGTCGGACTGCGAGCCGCGCAGCGCGATGTCGGCGGCCCCGGCCGCGCCCTCGACGCGGATGCCGATGACGCCGAGCTCGCCCTGGTCGAGGCGGGGGCGGCGGCCGGTGAACGGGTCGGGCCGCGTGTAGGGGTTGTTGCTGACGAGGATCGCCTGCTGGGACGGCAGGGCGGTGCCGTCGGCCGTGGCATCGAGACGTGGCCCGCTCTCGTGGAGGAGATCGGGCATGGCGTCGAGCGCCGTCTCGGCCTTCGCGTCGCGGTACTCGGGCCGCTGCACGACCTGCGCGTACACCCCGAACGACACGGTGTTGACGAACGCCCGCCCGTTGACGTCCCCGAGGTCGACCCGCAGCTCCTCGCCGTCGGTGAGGGCGTCCAGGCTGAGCGAGGGATCGTCGCGGTCGAGCCCCAGGTCCATGGCGAGATGGTTCCGGGTGCCGGCGGGCACCACCAGGAACGGCAGATCGTGCTCGGCGGCGACCGCCGCGACCTCCGCCTGCGTACCGTCGCCACCCGCGACGCCCAGCAGGTCGGCCCCCTCGGAGACGGCCCGGCGGGCCAGGTCGAGCACCTTGTCGCCGCCGGACGGCTCGAGAACGATCACGCGCGCGCCGAGCCGCTCGGCCCGCTCGACGAGCTCGAAGCGGCCGACCTTGCCGCCGCCGGAGTTCGGGTTCATGAGGATCACGGGACGGCGGGGAGCCGGCCGGGGGACGGCCCGCATGACATGCCTCTGATGCGACGGCCGCAGGGCCATCCGCCCACACCCCAGGGCCACCACCCAGAGGGCCAGGGCGACGAGAGCGATCACCCAGAGCCCGCTGTGCACGTAGAGGACGAGCAGGCCGACGGGCGCGCCGACCATGAGGATCGCTCCGAGCCACCGCAGCGGCCCGCGCCGGGCCACCATCCACCAGACACCCGCAGCGGACACGACGAGCGCCAGGAACCCACTGAGGACAACGAGCGCCCCACCCCCGCCGACGGCCACCAACAGCACGGCGACGGCAGCCGCCACCGCCAGCACGGCCCCCCGCGCCCATAGCCGGGACCGTGCATCCGCTCGCTCGTCGCTCAGGTCTGTCGCCATGCTCCTCGCCTTACCGGCCGTCGGGCCTTTATGCGCAGGGTCGTCCCGCCACCCTTCCCGCAGGTACGGCGGCACGGCGCCCGGGAGGCACCCGTCCGGGTGAGCGGGCTCCGACAGATGTAGTAGCCATGGCGATAATAGCCATGTACCGTATGAGTCATGAGCAAGGCTTCACGGGGCCCCACGCCCGGCTTCCTGGTATGGCGACTCGCCAACAAGTGGCGCGTCGCGGTCGATCGCGCGATGGCCCCCATGGGCCTCACGCACGCGCAGTACGTTCTGGTCGCCTCGCTGTACGGCATGCAGCGCACCGGCGAGCGCCCCAGCCAGCGCCGCCTCGCCGACCACACGGGCCTGGAGGCGCTGTACGTATCGAAGCTGGCGCGCGCCCTGGAGACGTCCGGCCTGATCGAGCGCACCCGCGACCCCCGCGACCCGCGCGCCGTACAACTGGCCCTCACCGAGGACGGCACGACGGTCACCCGGCAGGCCATCGAGGTCGTCCAGGACCTCCTCCAGCAGCTTCTGGAACCGCTCGGCGGACTCGACGACCCAAGAACGCACGCGTTCACCGCCGAACTCACGACCCTGCTCGACGCACCTCTCGCTCCACCCGTACCGAACGACGAGAACACGGAGAGGCACACACCATGACCACCACCGCATCGACCACCCCGGCAGCCGACTCCCGCGCCCTCGGCCTGGCCCACTACGCCGCACGCGGCGTCCTGGAGCACGTCCTGGCCCGGCACGGCGCCACGTTCCAGCAGCAGATCGCCCTGCGCGCCGCCGTCACGGCCGAGACCCCACAGACACCGGAGGACCTCGCAGCCCAGGTCGTCGCTTCGGTCAAAGCCACTCCGGCCGACGCCCACGCCACACTCGACGAACTGCTCGCCAAGGACCTCCTCGTCACCGACGGCCCGCACCTGCGCCCCACGGACACGGGTCGCGAACTGGTCGCTGCCGTGGGCGCGGAGTCCGCGCCCATCTCCGCCCGCATCTGGGGCGACATCCCCACCGAGGACCTGGTGGCCGCGGGCCGCGTCCTCACGCTGGTGACGGAGCGGGCGAACGCGGAGCTGGCGGCGCTGAGCTCTTGACGGTCGGCCAGGGGAGGGCCCGTGGCCTCGTTCACCGCCCCGCGGCCCGCCCACTGAGCCAGCCGTTGAGCTCGCCGGCCCGGTTGGTGATGACCCCGTCCACGCCGTAGCCGTCGTACCGGCCCCACCGCTCGGCGGTGTCCACCGTCCACACCCACACGCCAAGGCCTGCCGCGTGCAGATCGCCCACGACGCCCGGCCGGGCCTCCAGGGCCGCGCCACTGGGGATGTAGAGGGCCAGACCCAACTCCTGGCTCACGGCGACGGGGTCGGCGTCCAGTTTGTCGCGCAACAGGCCGAGTGGAATCTCGGGGGCGAGCGCGCGCACCCACCGCAGGTGCTGGGGATCGAAACTCTGGACCATCACCCGCCCGGTCATGTTCTCCGCCCGTACGACATCGATCACCGTCGCGATGTCCTCGATGCTGTCGGCCTGCTTGGTCTCCAGGAGCAGGCTTCCGCCGCGGGTCCGGAGATCGGCCAACTGCTCGGCGAGCGTGGGAATTCGGGCTCCGGCGAACGCCGGCGCGAACCAGGACCCCGCATCCAGCCCACGAAGCTGCGCGGCACTCAACGCCGAGAGATTCCCCACGCCGTCCGTGGTCCGGTCCACGGTCGTGTCGTGCATGAGGAAGGGCACGCGGTCACTGCTCAGCCGGACGTCGTTCTCGATGAAGACCGCCCCGGAACGCCGCCCCACCTCCTGCGCGACCATCGTGTTCTCGGGGGCGACGGAGGAGGCTCCCCGGTGCGCCACCACGGTCACCGGCGCGGCGGCTACACGCTGAAACGCGGACGACCTCACACGCGTCACCCGCACATCGTCGAACGACACGGTCCCCCCACCCACAGCCAGCGCCACCCCACCACTGGCCTGGGACCGGCTGGTCACCAACACCTGCCGATCGTCGAGAAACCAGACCGCCTGCCGCCCCCGAGCCTCGACACGCACCCGAACCTCTCCATCCGCAGCCCCCACGAACGGAACGGGCGCCCCCTCACCACTTCCCTCCCCGAACGAGAACCCGGTCTTTCCGCCACGTACCACGCCGACAGTCTCCGGCCGGCTCCCGGAAGCAGGCACATCGACCCCCAACCCGAACCACCGCTTCGACTCTTCCCCCCGTTCGAAACGAGCCCGAGCCTCGAACCGGAAATCGGCCGAACCACCCCCGAACGTCACCACCCCCCGCCCCACCCCGGAATCGCCGACCAGCCGCCCCCCGTCCACCCGCCACTTCCCGCCGACCACCCGCCACTGCCCGGGCAATCCACGGGAGGAGAAGTCCTCCCGGACGACAACGCCGGCATCCGAGGGCTGTGCCGCGGCGACATGAGCACCACTCAGACAGCACAGCGCCACGCACGAGCCCAGGACGAACGCGGAACGAAAGAGATCACGACGCATACGCGGAGGCTAGTGGCCTCCACCTCGCCGTCCTTGGCCATCACGTACGTGTCCGATGGCGGGATTCGCCGAGCCGGAGGCCCCGACCCGCAGGCCCCGACCTGCAGGCGCTCACCCCGTCGCGCGCCGGCCTGCCGCGTCAGGGCAGGGGGAGGACGCAGAACTCGTGCCCCTCCGGGTCGGTCAGACACGTCCACGGGACGTCGCCCTGACCGAGGTCGAGGTCGGTGGCGCCGAGCGCCCGCAGCCGGTCCACTTCCGCAGTCGTGTCGTCACCGGGGTAGGGCAGGAGGTCGAGATGGACACGGTCAGGCACGGTCTTCATGTCGGGCGTGCGGAGGAACTCGAGATACGGTCCAACCCCCTTGGCAGACCGCATCACGGCATTCTCGTCAGTGACGTCATGCAGGACCCAGTCCAGAGCCTCACCCCAGAACCGGCCCATGGCCCGCGGATCGGCACAGTCGACCACGACGGCGGCGATCGGCCCGGTGTCCCGGTAGACCTCCCGAGGCTCCAGCACGCAGAACTCGTTGCCCTCAGGATCGGCGAGAACCGTCCACGGCACGGTTCCCTGGCCCACGTCGACGGGTGTGGCACCGAGGGCCTTGAGGCGAGCGACCAACTCCGCCTGATGGGCCGTAGAGGTGGTGGCGAGATCGAGGTGGACCCGGTTCTTCGTCGCTGTCTTGGGCTCCGGAACGGGAACGACGTCGATGCAGACATGGACCGGGTCCGGCCAGACGAGACCGCCGGCGGGCCCGACGTAAGTGGTCGCACCAGGGCTGTAGGCGTACCAGTCGAGCGCCGACGCCCAGAACCGGCCGATCGCCGAGCCGTCAAGAGCCTTGATGTTCACGTGAACAGGTCGCAGCGCCATACCGACGATCCTATGCACCGCTCGCATCGACACCCGCCCAGTAGCCGCCCACCAGGCAGAAGCCATGATGGAGACATGGAACCGTTGCTCTCCCGCCTGCCGGCCGCGTTCTGGACCGTCCCGCACGTCGGTTCCCGCTTCCCGGGATCGGCGGCGGTGACCAAGAGGCCAGGCCTCGAGACGGGGGCCAACTGCCAGGTGTTCGCCTACGAGGTGCTCAGGCACTTCGGCCTGACCCTGCCGCCCCTGCGCTCCAGCGACCTGTGGGACGACACCACAGCCACGGTCCACACTCCGACCGCCGAACCGCTCGACCTGCTCCTGTTCAATGCGACAGAGGATCCCTACGGCGCACACGTCGGCGTGTTCGTCGGCCCGGATGCCGTCCTCCACCTCAGCGCGGAAGTGGGACGCCCAGCCGTCTGGAGGCTGACCGACTTCGCGGCACGGCAGCGCTACCGCGTCCTGATCGGAGCGAAGAGGGCCATCCGAGAGCCCGGACGCTCGCCTGCCGAAGCGAGTCGGACACGGTAAGCCCGGGCAACGCCGTCCGGCTCTCCTCCACAGACGACAAACACGCCTCACCCAGCCGCATCCACGAGAGCTCAAGAAAAAAATCGGACGCTGATGTCGAGAACCCGCGTCCGGCTCCGTCCCCGGGGTGAACGCGACCACAATGGGTCGCACGAGCACCAAGGAGAACCACGATGGCGAAGTACCTGCTGCTGAAGCACTACCGCGGCGCCCCGGCGGCGGTCAACGACGTGCCGATGGACCAGTGGACCCCCGAGGAGATCTCGGCGCACGTGCAGTACATGAGCGACTTCGCGACCCGGCTGGAGAAGACGGGCGAGTACGTCGACGGCCAGGCGCTCGCCCCCGAAGGAGCGTGGGTCCGGTACGACGGGGAGGGACGCCCGCCGGTCACCGACGGACCGTTCGCCGAGACCAAGGACCTCATCGCCGGCTGGATGATCATCGACGTCGACAGCTACGAGCGCGCCGTCGAACTGGCCGGAGAGCTGTCGGCCGCCCCCGGCGCGGGCGGCAAGCCGATCCACGAATGGCTGGAGGTGCGCCCGTTCTTCTCCGAGCCGCCGACCATCACCGAGTGACGTCACCGATGGACGAGGCCCTGCTCAGAAGCCTCACACCGAGCGTGCTCACCGTCCTCGTCCGCCGCGGAGCAGACTTCGCGGCGGCCGAGGACGCCGTACAGGACGCTCTGATCGAGGCGCTCCGCGTCTGGCCGGCCGACCCTCCGCGCGATGCGAAGGGCTGGCTGGTCACCGTGGCCTGGCGCAAGTTCCTCGACGCGACCCGCGCCGACGCGGCCCGCCGCCGGCGTGAGGACCGCTCCGAGGAGGAGCCGCAGCCAGGTCCGGCGCCCGAGATGGACGACACGCTCCAGCTGTACTTCCTCTGCGCCCACCCCTCACTGACCCCTGCATCGGCGGTCGCGCTCACCCTGCGTGCCGTCGGTGGGCTGACCACTCGCCAGATCGCCGAGGCCTACCTGGTGCCCGAGGCGACGATGGCGCAGCGCATCAGCCGGGCCAAGCGCACCGTCTCCGGCGTGCGCTTCGACCGGCCGGGCGACGTCGCCACCGTGCTGCGCGTCCTCTACCTCGTCTTCAACGAGGGCTACTCCGGCGATGTCGACCTCGCCGCCGAGGCCATCCGGCTCACCCGGCAGCTCGCGGCCCGCATCGACCACCCCGAGGTGTCCGGGCTGCTCGCCCTCATGCTCCTCCACCACGCCCGGCGCGCCGCCCGGACCGCGCCCGACGGCAGCCTGGTGCCGCTCGCCGAGCAGGACCGCGGCCGGTGGGACACCGCGCTGATCGCCGAGGGCATCGGGATCCTCCAGGCGGCCCTCGCCCGCGACCGGCTGGGCGAGTTCCAGGCCCAGGCCGCCATCGCGGCCCTCCACGCCGACGCGCCCACCGCCGAGGAGACCGACTGGGTGCAGATCGTCGAGTGGTACGACGAGCTCGCGGGGCTGACCGACAGCCCGATCGTCCGGCTCAACCGCGCGGTCGCGGTCGGCGAGGCCGACGGCCCGCGCGCCGGCCTGGCGGCCCTCGCCGCGCTGGACACCTCACTGCCCCGCCACGCCGCGGTGGCGGCCTACCTCCACGAACGCGACGGCGACCTGGCGACGGCGGCACGCCTGTACGCCGAGGCGGCCCACAAGGCCCCCAACCTCGCCGAACGCAACCACCTGACCCGCCAGGCCGCCCGCCTCAACGCCCGCCGACCTCACTGACGGGACGCGCTCGAAGTCCTCGGGGACGTTCGGTGCGAGCGCGGGGGAGTCTTAGAGCCTGTCGCTCGAGTCAGGCCGGGATGCGGGTCCCTGCGCCGCCGACCCTGATCCGCCGGTCGCCCGCCCGCAGTTCCACCGTGAGGACGCCGGGGCGTCCCATGTCCTCCCCTTGGTGGAGGGTGAGGGCCGTCGCCTCGGGCACGAGTCCGAGCTCACGGGCGTACGCGCCGAAGGCGGCGGCCGCCGCCCCGGTCGCCGGGTCCTCGACCACACCGCCCACCGGGAACGGGGCGCGGACGTGGAAGACCTCCGCAGAGGCGCGCCAGACCAACTGCAGCGTCGTCAGGTCGAGCCGGTGCATGAGGGCCTCCAGGCGGGCGAAGTCGTACGCCAGGTGGGCCAGGCGCTTTCGGCTCGCAGCCGCAAGGACCAGATGGCGGGCGCCCGCGAAGGCGATGCGGGGAGGCAGGGCGGGATCGAGGTCGCCGGCCGGCCAGTCGAGCGCGGCGAGTGCCTCTGCCAGGTCATCGGCCGCGATCTCCTCGACGTGCGGCTCGACGCTCGTGAGGGTGGCCCGCAGCGCCCCGCCCTCGCGCGTCACGGTGACCGGCACGGTCCCGGCCCGCGTCGTGAATACCAGGTCGCCGGGGCCGACGCGCTCGCCGAGGGCCACGGCCGTGGCGACGGTGGCGTGACCGCAGAAGGGCACTTCCGCCTTGGGGCTGAAGTAGCGGATGGTGTACGCCCGCCCGGCGTCCCACGCGCCGGAGCCCGCTCCCTCGGGCGGCGCTGTCAGGAACGCGCTCTCGCTGTAGCCGACTTCGGCGGCGATCGCCAGCATCTCCTCGTCGCTGAGGCCCGTTGCGTCGAGAACGATTCCGGCGGGATTGCCTCCCTCGGGATCGTCGGAGAAGGCGGTGTAACGCAGGACGTCGGGGGTCTCCCGGATGTAGTTCATGCCGGGGCAACGGCGGGGATCCCCGGGTTGGTTCCCAGACAGGGACCGTTTCGGAGCTCCACTCCGCGGTCACGATCTCGGCCATCTCGGCCTGCGCTCATGGCATACGCCCCCTCGCATCGATCTGCTCGCGCCCTCGACGATGCTCACTGCGCGCGAGCGGAGACACGTGGCCCTCCCCGGGATCCGCCGCGCGCGCATGAAGGTGGAGATGAAGGTCGGCTTGCCCGTACCGCCGCGCGAGCTGCCGGCCTGGCACCGCAGCCGCACGGGTCATCTGACCCGCTCATGATCGACCGGACATGCCCTAAGGCGTATCCCGTAAACGATGGAGGCGCGGCCAACCGCCCCCGCTACGTCCTACTTCTCCTCCGGCTCCCAGGCGCGGAGCAGGTCGAGCAGCCCTGCGTCTCCGTCAACGTGCAAGGAGTCGGCCTGGATCCGGTCGTACAGGTAGAGGACCAGCTCACTGGCCGTGCCGTGGACGGAGGCGCCGGCTGCGTCCGAGTCTTCGCCGGTCGCGGCGGTGGGAGCGGGGATGCGGGTGATGCGTGCGCCGTCGCCGTCGACGGTGAGGCGCCAGGAGCGGCCCTCGGTGGCGTGGAAGTCGAAGGCCGTGGGCTTGTGCGGCCAGGCACTCGGCGTTGCGCAGACGGTGAACAGGAACTCCTCCACACCGTCGAGTGCCAGCTCGACCGGCAGCGGCTGCGGGGAGCCTCCGGCGAGCTGGGCGTCGTAGGTGTGCACCGCGGTCTCCTGGACCCGGTGCCGGGCGGTGCC